>JABGPV010000078.1 GCA_018644785.1 Deltaproteobacteria bacterium
GAGCATGCTGTCATTCAAGATATCATTTTGAACCACAAGTCCCGGCCGTCTACCCATGGGCTCAGAACCCTTGCCCGGTGAAAAATCAACCCAATAAATAGAGCCGTTCCGTATTACCATTCCTGTCCCGCCTTGTTTTCTGATCCTTCAAACCATTTGGCCGTTTCAAGCTGTTCCTCAGCTATATTCTTATCTGAAAAAACACTGTCATACGAATCTCTTAAATTGTGATCTCTCTCTTCCATCAATTTATCCCGAAGGGCCAAAGAAATAAATTTGCTCCTTGACAGCTTTTGTTGCCTGCTCATGTTATCAATCATCACCACCAGATCAGAAGGCATTGTTATGGCCACCTTTTGAGTATTCACTTTTTATCTTCCTTTCTTGTAATATATTTCTATACTACTCAGTAAGAGAACCTTGTCAAGGAGTTTTAGGGGGCTTCGGAGCGAGCTCAACAGATCATAATTCTTTGATTAGATTCTTACGAATCATATCTGTGAGTTCGTCTCTCAGAATGTTTGGATATGTTTGATAACATTAATCATTTATTCTGAATAGATATTTTCAGTCCCGTAGGGACGTAAGATAATAGCCCGGCAATTTATTGCCGGGGCAGGTGCGAATAAATATAATGAGTCCCATAGGGACGGCAGAACTTTTCCCCGAACATTTTTCTGTCGTCCCTACGGGACTAAAACATTATTTTTGCCATCAAAACCCGGCAGTAAACTGCCGGGCTATTATCAAATGTCCCGATGGGACATGGAATTTTATCATTCGACATTCGTTTCTTAAAATTTCAAATATCTTTGGCTAGTCTTCTGAGGGGGAAAGCACAGGTCGCAAAACATTAACCTTCTGGGTGTTACGAAAGATTCTAGGCAGTTCTTCTATCATGTAAAGAGGGAGGGACAAGAGATCAAACTCAACTTGTACAGATTCTCCTCCATGGCTGAGAGCGTGGGAAACATGCTGATATGAAGGGGGATTTAAATCAAACCGGACACCCATCCGGACCTGTTTTTGGTTAACAAATTGTTGAAGTGACTTCAGTGATCCGCTCTTGCCTGCCTTAACCTCAATCGGAACAATTGATTGTCCTAACTGTGCCACAAAATCAATCTCAGCATTCCTTGCCCGTCCTTCGCGCAACCAGTAGGTCAAAACCGAGCTTACATTGTTTTTTCCGATGAAGGCAAGATGTTGCGCGATGAACTGTTCAGCCACATGACCTTTATTGATAAATGACGTTCTCTTCAGTTCGTTCAATGATATCCATTGAACGCCGCAAATGGTATTCATCAAACCACAATCCAGGAAGAATGGCTTGAATATTCGTCTGTTGATGGTAGCGCCAAGTGGCAAACCCGATGCATCCGTATGACAGGCTTTCATGATGATTTGTGCTTTTTCAAGCAAATCAACAGCCTTGCGTAGCGCTCTGGATTGTTCCTCGGGATCTACGCGAACGTACTTGAATTTTTCGCCGGCAGCCATGGGGACATAGTTAAACACCTTGTGAAGACGAAGAAGGTCGGCCTGGGTTGCATATTTCGCAAAATCGTCTTTGTATGTCTCAATAATCGAGGAATGAACATCAAATACCGCGTCGAGCGAATTCGTATCGATGAATCGCTGGATTGCCTCAGGCATCCCCCCCACCAGGAGCCAGACTTTTTGCAGTTCCAATAATTGGTCGTGAGCGGATTGAGGAAAAACCTCATGTAGGCGATAATTGCTTAGCAAATCGAGCAAAGCGCCCTTTTCCATCGCCGCCAAGGTCTCCTCAAAGGTTACGGGACCCAGATAGAGGTACTCGACCCGACCCACCGGCATGGAAAAGGAATGTTTTGACATGGTGAACTCAAGCAGGGAGCCAGCTGAAATTACAGGTAGCTCAGGATGATCTTCATGGAAATATCGGAGGGTCTGAATAGCGATGGGCGCCGCCTGAATTTCATCTAAGAAAAGCAAACCATCCTCACCCGAAATCGGCCCTTTCCCACAGATAAATTCAAGTTCCCGAAGAATTTTTCCGGTATCCTGGGTTTTAAAAACCTCGACCAACGTTGGATGCCGTTCAAGATTGACTTCATGGAGGGTCAATTTCTTATGATCAGCGAACTGCCTGACCAGCGTTGATTTTCCTACCTGACGGGCGCCGCGAATGATCAAGGGTTTGCGATAGTTTGAATCCAGCCAATCAGTCAGTCTTTTTTCTGCAATACGGTCCATTTTTATGTTGAAGATGCTGGGAACAGGGGTCTTTTTTCTGCAGTCTATGCTCTTTATAAGGGCCTATTATCAATAAGGCAAGAAAAATCGGAGGCGGCCTCAGGCAGGGAATCCATTTCTCCTTTGGGCTTTGGTGACTTCAAAAACAATCTTTTTCTTGACGTCTTCCCATGATGCATCCTGTAACATCCTGGGCATAGGTTGGTGCTCGGCATCTTCAAAATAGACCAACGACTTCAATAAACGGTAATAGTTACTGATTTCAATACCATATTTCTGGCGGTATTTCTCAAATAACCGTGGAATAGAGAAATGTTTAGGCAAAAGTCAAGATGAAAATTTGAGTCATCCGTCCTTTAGCTTGACACTTCTGACCATTTTTTCTAACTTCACCCCATAATCATAGATTCCTGCGGGAGAATAGGACCGTGGGCAAGAAAGTAGGAAGTACCTCAACGAGACCTTTGCCGTAAACCCATAAGAAAAAGGAGATTGGTATGATGAAAAAAGTCCAGGTTTGTTTGATTCCCTTGGTTGGCGTGGTGACGATTGCCCTGATGCTGGCAGGATGTGCGGCTTTGCAGAAAAATGAGGTTATGGATGTGGAAGGGTTGCTCACAAATGCCGGTTTTCAAAAGCATGTGGCCGATACACCTCAGAAAATGGCCCACTTGAAAACCCTGGGCCAGCAGTGTTTCAGCCGGCACAAGCGACACGGCAAACTCTATTTTATCTATGCGGATGCGGCCCTTTGCCAATGCTTTTATGTAGGTGATGAATTAGAATTTTCGCACTACCAGGACTTGGAACGTCAGCAAAACAGCAACCCCATTGAGATGGACAGACCCGACATCGTAACGGGAGAGGACTGGTCCCTAGCGCCTTGGGGGCCTTTTGATAAATAGAGTATTTGGTGATGGGTGATAGGTGATGCCCCTGTGACCTATCACCTTTCGTCCTTCAATCGCTCAAATGTTTTTTTCTGACCTCGTACATAATGACCGCAGGGATGAAAAAGACCACATCGGCAATCATCTTACCCACAAAGGTGCCCAGCAAAAAATCCCCCATGAGTTTCGGCATGAGGTACATGAAGAAAGGCCGAACCGCCAGGACATCCAGGATCTCGGAGGGACCAAATTCAATAATCAGATTTCGCAGGTCCTTGAAATAAGCGGCGAAACCGTAACGCAGGTCATGCTTTCGATGGTGTTTCAGGCTTTTTCTGACATCAACATAAGCCATTATGCCGTAAAAACTGATGGATGCCATGGCGGAGCCCACGAAGGCCGCCAGGACATTGTCCCCAGTTGTCCGGTGAATGAGCCATGCCGTGGCCAGACTCAGCGCGGTGCTCAAGATATCGGCCAACAGATATCTTCTGATCCATTCCCTTATTTTGTTCTTCATTGGCTATTTCTTGACGCACAATGTCCTGAAAAACCGCTTCCCATCCCTTGACGTTCTCACCACGCCATGGATCTCGCTTTCATATCCGGGGAAGGCGTTTTCAAAATCCTGTCTCAATTTCAGATAATCAAATATGGGGTCTGTTTTTTCATTTATGATTTCCCCCCCCATCATAGTTGGCTAATTCCACGTCCTTTTCAGCAACCTTGATCCAACCGGGCTTTCTCAGACCATATATCAAAAAGGCCGCACCACACATAACCAGAATCCCCAGAACCAGAAATGATTCATAGAACAAAAGACTTCCCGTCTTCAGTTGCGACGGCGGAAAGAATCCGATGAACAGGGTAAATACCCCCCCCAGAAGTCCCAGCATAGCCACCCCCCACATGCCGAAATTGCCCCCGGGGATTCGGTAGGGCCGATGAACATCCGGCCGCTTGTATCTCAGGACAAGGGCGGAAAGAAACATCAACAGGTACATGATTAGATAAAGCTGGGCCGTAAGGGCAGTGAGAATCCAGTAGGCACTGCTCACGGTCGGCATCAACAAGAATACAAATACCAGCCCAGTGACGACCAGGGCTTGAAGAAACAGGATGTTCACGGGCACATCGCCATGGATCGTGCGCTGCAAAATGGGCGGAAGAAGTCCATGCCGGGCGGAAACCAGCAGACCCTTGCTGGGCCCCAGAATCCAGGCCGACACCTCCCCGAGGGAACCCATTACAATCAGCAAAGCTACAATGGGCAGAAGCCAGCCCAGATGGTAAGCGGCAAAAAACTTTTCAAAAGCCTCCATGAGCCCTGCCACCAGGCTGATGTCTTTCTGGGGCACCACGAAGGCGATGGCCAGGGAACCCAGAACAATGGCGGCAATGGAAACAAATACTGAAAGAAAAATCGCTTTTGGAAACGAACGTTTAGGATCTTTCACCTGAGAGGCATGGGCCGCTGAAACCTCAATGCCGCTAACGATGACCAGTGCGCCGGCAAGGAATACAAAACTGTCCATACGGCTGAAATCCGGGACCAACGAAGCCATGGAGAATTGAATCTGTGAGGCATTTCCGGAAATAATCCAGTTGAATCCCAAAACAACGATCAGTCCCGTTGTTATCAGCGTGCTCACCACCCCCAGGGTACTGATCCAGGCGGAGGTTTTCAAGCCGCGCAGGTTGGCAAAAGTCCCTCCCCAGTAAACCACCAGCACCACCACCAGTGTATAGACTTTATTTTCAGCCAGATCAGGTGAAAAGGCATACGCCAGGGTTGCCGCAATAAAAGAGAGTACTGTGGGAAACCAGATGACATTTTCGCTCCATTGGAGCCAGATGGCCAGGAAAGCCCACCGTTTCCCAAGGGCTTCATTGACCCAGATATAGACACCACCGTCTCCCTTGGGCGGCCATGTGGAAGAAAGTTCCGCTGTAACCAGTGAAATGGGGATCAGGAAAAAGAGAGCGGAGATGGCCATGAATGAAATGGCGCGAAAGCCCTCTTCCGCCATGAGGGGAAGCCCCCTGACACTGTAAATAATGGCCAGATTGATCATGGCCAGGGAAACCCATCCGATGGTACCCCGCCCGGTCTGTTTAAGCGTTTTTTGCTCCCCCTTCCGATCCGATTCTGGCATACGGATACCCCATTCTGACCACATCTATTGATAAGGCTTCCACCAATTTTGATGCTTGAAACTACTGGAATACGGGATTCGAGTCAAGGAAAAGGAAAGGCCGGAAAATCCGCTTCTGATGGGGTATACATTTGAAGTTTGCCTTTGACATTGACAGAACGGGCGGATTTTCCCTATAGTCTGGCACATGATGAAGCCACTCAATTCAGATTTCAATGTTTAGCCCATTTCGAAAAAAGGAAAACCCTTTCCAGATCTCCATCGGTATCGCCACCTTTGAGAGACGATTTGAAGACTATTTTGTGCCGTTATTGACGAAAATTCGATCTTTTGAGATTGATGCGGAAATCGTGGTTGCCATCAACGGCGAACACAGGAGAGAATTCGGGGAGGATTATCGAAAGCGTATGCTGGAATTCCTTTCCACCCATCAAAAGACGTTTCCCATCTTTTTTCCCGCATTCAGAAGCCTGTCAAAACTCTGGAACACCATCCTTATTCACGCCTCCAATGAGAGCGTCCTCCTGCTCAATGACGATACCTTGATCACCGACGGAAAATTCATGAATAAAATCTCAAGCATACTGAAAAAAAATGGGAATCGTTCATTTCTGATTAACCGGTCCTGGTCCCATTTCGTTGCCCGAAAAGAAGAAATAGCGAATCTTGGATATTTCGATGAACGGCTCCTGGGCATTGGTGAGGAAGACGGGGACATGACCTGGCGTTACATCCGTAAACATGGTGCCCCCATGGCCAGTCACACGATCAGGGGATTTAAAAACTACGCTGAAGATACCATGGCCCAGCAGCCTGAAAATATTGCATGCCACGCCAACAGCAAATACAGCCTTTTCAATCGACGGTTTGTGCATGAAAAAAAATATGCGCCATCCGCCCAAGGCATCAAGGGGATGTTTGATGCACCCATGGTAATGAAAGATGAAGGTCCGGACCAATACCCCAGTGAGCGTTTTTACCGTGAAAATCTGGATGAGCTCTAGGATCTTTCCGTAGGGATGATTATGATCACCGTCGGTATCGCAAAAGACTGGGACTGGCCCGATCTCCTCCGACAAACCCCGGGCGGGAAAGGGATTTGGGAAGGGATGCGGTTTATCCTGGACCCTGAACCGACCTGCGATTTCCTGGTGGTGCTGAACAACAAAATGAAAACGGAAACCCGGGCCCACTGCCCCCCTGAAAATGTGTGGTGCCTCATGCAGGAACCCTACATGAAAGGGCACACGGACTGGATGGTTGAGAAGCTGGAGCGCTTTTCGCGGGTCCTGACCCACCATGCCCCCTCAGGCCAATCAAAATTTGCCGTTTCACAGCCCGCCATCCCCTGGCATGTGAACAAAACCTTTGACCAGCTGGTTGCCCTTGAAATGCCATCTAAACCCAAAACCCTTTCATGGGTGGTGGGCAATGCCAGGGACCTGCCCGGCCACAGGAAAAGATTGGCTTTTCTGGCGTATATCCAAAGAAAAGGCTCTTTGAACATTGATTTATTCGGAAGAGCGGTTCAGTTTATCGAGGACAAATGGGACGGGCTCGCCCCTTACAAGTATTCCCTGGCCATCGAAAACAGCAGCAGCCCCGACTACTGGACGGAGAAAATAGCCGATTGTTTTCTCTCCTGGTCGGTTCCCATATACTATGGCTGCACCAACCTGGAGGACTATTTTCCCTCAGGATCTTTCATCAGGATCCCTATCGATTCCCCCGAGGAAGCCTTTGAATCGGTTAAGACCATCATAAAACGGGACAACTGGGAAAAGCGACTTCCCGCCCTCGAGGAGGCCCGGGATTTGGTGCTTCACCGTTATCAACTGTTCCCCCACTTGTCCCGGCTTATACAGGCACAGCCCCAAAGGGATTTGAAACCCAACGATATCCTTCTCCCTGCCTACAAAAGAACCGTGAAGGCAGCTTTCAATCACCAGATGTATAAAATCAGGAAACTTCTTTTTTTTTGATACGGTGGTAAACAGGAATGGTTAGTATCATTATTTCTTTTTACGAAAGGTTGGGACATTTGAAGCGCTGTCTGGATGCTTTGTCCCTGTTTGCAGATGCTTTTGATGAAGTGGTTGTAGCTGATGACGGGTCATCCCCTGAGACGCTTGAAGCGTTTAGAGAACATATAAAAAGATATGAATTTCCCATAACGCATGCCTGGCAGCCTAATGAAGGTTTCAGGGTCGCGGCTTCTCGAAACAATGGCGTTCGGCATGCAAGAGGTGACTACCTGATTTTCCTTGATTGTGATTTCATGGTTTTACCAAATACCATAGCTGAGCATTTGCGAGCTGCAAAACCCGGAAAAGCCGTTGCCGCCGGTTTTAAGTACTTGAATGAACCCGTTACAAGAGAACTCCTGAATGCTACCATCACCCCGGATCTTTTGGAAAAGCTGGATAGACAATTGCCGAATCAGGAAATCCTCAAGAGACATCGCAGAACCATAAAACGCACGATTCTGATGCAATTGCGGCTCAAAAGTCCAAAAAAGCAAAGTCTGGGCGGCCACTTTTCCATTCACAAAAAAGATCTTGCGCGGGTGAACGGCTATGATGAAAATTTTGTGGGATGGGGGGGAGAAGATGAAGATCTTGGCATCCGTCTGGTTCGGGCCGGCATTTATTGCCGATCGGCTATTCGCTATGCCAAAGTCCTGCACCTGTGGCACCCGCCGGCCATCACGGACCGACGCTGGCAGGAAGGACCTAATATTCAATACTTTAATCGAAAAGAAATTCCGGTTTTCTGTCTGAACGGTCTACAAAAATCGTGATGGTTATGACCCTTCATGAAGCGTTTCAGGTTCAGCCTGGTTGAGGTTCCACACAATGGTGATCATGGCAAGGATGGTAAAAAGAACCACTTCCGTCAGGTGCGTGAAAATGGGATCCAGGGACCCCTTGACCAGGAACATGACAAAGGCGGCTGTTACGCAATAACCCCACCCCTTTAAAAAAGCACTCTTTCCATGCCGTATGGTTTTCCAACACATTTTCCCCGCAACAAACCACAGATAGAGAAAAAGCAGCAGCCCCACGAGGCCCATTCTCACCCCGATATTTAAGAACATGTTGTGGGGGCGTTTAAAGAGATGCTCGACGATGTCGGTTTCTTTCGGGGGGCTTTCACCCGCCCCGGAATTTCTTGCAACCTGCTCATTGTATGCCTTCAGGTCAACCACCCTGGGGCCCCACTCATCCATCCTGAACTTTTTCGGAAGCCGCGCGTTGTAGACTTTCGGATCAATGGCTTTTCGATTTTGAAAGGTCTTGATGCCGAAACCTGTCCCGAATACCGGATAATCCTTTATGATTTCGTAGGAAATATACGCAATGCTGATCCGATGAAGAAGGCTGCCCATGTCGTTAACGTTGGACTTTTCCGACAGGATAAACCGGTCTTTGATGGGAGACAGGCAGATAAAAAGTGCAAATACAAGGACAAATGCCAGCAGCACTTTCTTGTATTTTGAAAGCAGAATGACAGCAACCACTCCCAGGGCCACAAAATTGCTCCTTGACTGGGTCAGCACCGTCACCGCCAGCAATGCCAGCAGGCAAAACACAAAAAGGATGTGATACCACCAATGCCGCCCCTTCTCCGTCAGGTGATGGGCTGAAAGGATGGCCGCAAAGAGGGTAATGACACCCATCAGATTGGTGGGGTTCTGCACAAACCGAACACCAAACCGCGCTGAGTTTTCATTTTCACCCAGAATCAGATACTCATAACCCAGGGCTCCCAGACAGAACAGGGTTGCCGAGATGATAATGACCCACGACAGCCACTCAAGCCGCTTCTTTGAGTTGAAAACATTAATCAGCATGTAATAGAGCAACAGATATTTCAACAGGTGGGAATAGAAATCATGAAGGCTGTTATCCCGATCCAACGCAAAAAAAAGCCCAATGGCTGCCCACAGGGTAAACAGGACGAGTGGCAGGGAAAGGGGAGATTTAAAGGAAAAGGGCATTTTTTTGAAAATAATGCCCAAAACAACCAGAAAGATCGAGAGATAGAAGCTGATTTCCTGAATGCTCGTGGTATGGGGAAAGGGATTAAAAAATATGAAAATCCCCATCAGGCATAAAACGCCCCCGTTCAACACCTGCGAAAAAAGGCCTTGGGCTGAATCATTTCCAGGTATTTTGATCACCATAATCCTTTTGTAGGGGCGAAAAATCTTTCGCCCCTACCTGATTTCTCTGAGCTTCACGTACCGGACAAACATGGCATAGGCATCGGAAACTGCAATGATAAGACCGGGCAAACCGTCCATAAAGCCTTTTTTCAACACATAGACTTCCAGGAACTTGAAAAGTGGGCGAGAAAAAAGAAGCGCAAGATGAAACCGTTTCCCCCGATCGTACATGTCTTCGGCCAGCAGAGTGGAAAAACTGTTCACGGTTCTCAATTGACCCGAAATCCTCCCGCCATAGGGATAATGGAGAAGGTCCTGTTTTAAATCCCCGACACGTCCTTCCACCGCCATCCGTTCATGGACCCTTCCGCCCACCCAGCGCCCTTTTTCCCGCCTGAAAAGCCTTAATTGGCGGTCGGGGTAATACCCGCTGTGGTTGATCCATCGTCCCTGGTAAAAAGAGCGTCGCGGTATCCGGTAGCCGTCCAGGGAGTCCGGTCTGGCAATCTCGAACGATATTTCATCACACAACGCCTTTGAGACCGCTTCATCCGCGTCAAGACTCAACACCCAATCCGTTTCTGCTTTTGAAAGCGCAAAATTCTTCTGGGCCGCATACCCCGGCCACGGCCTTTGGAAAATTCGGTCCGTATAACCTTTGGCAATCTCCACGGTCCGGTCCGTGCTCATGGAATCCACCAAAATAATGTCATGGACCCATTTCAGGCTATCCAAACACCGTTTGATGTTTTTTTCTTCATTGCGGCAGATGACACAAGCGGAGATTCGGTTTTGCAGGGGCTGCCCCATGGTTTTCTCCCGAATTGCGTTTTATCCGGCTAAAATTGCCACCCGATAGTGAAAGTCCAAGCCTGGTCAAACTTTTCCTTACCGTCCGCCGGCTGGTTGTCCCAATCGTAGTTGAATTGAAAGGCGGTGAAAAGGTGTGACACCAGAGGAACCCGAATCCCTGTTCGTGTCCGGACTATCCAATTCCCGGCGTTTTCTAAATCGTAGAGGAGATCGTCGTGGTGAAAAACCTGAAACAACTTCTGGAAAAACCACATGTCAAAGTCCAGCACCCAGTAACCGGAAAAATATTCCCGATTGTCAACATTGCCGAAATTTTTCATCTTTTTGGTATATTTTTCGTAGGTGTAACCTGGCCCCAGCTTGACGGAAAGATTCTTCTGATTTGAATGCCAGATCTGATACCCGGGGCCCACAGCCGCATTGGCCCGCAGATCCAGGGATTTGAATATGTCCGATTGCGCAACGCCCCCGCCCCAGAGAAACCATTTCTTGGTCAGAAACCGTTCATAGGTAGCCGACCCCAGCCAGTTGTCTTTGCTCAATTTGTTCTTGCTATACTCTTTGTGGAATTCCGCATAGAATTTCAAGACATGGGGCATCTTAAAAATTTTCAGGTTCCCGATCAGGCTGTATTTTTCAGTATTGGTATTTCCGGTCTCCTTGCTGGCCCCGGCGTTAACATTACCGGTGAAATCCCAGGTGGCAGGGGGTTTGGGCCGGTCCATTGTCTTGACCCGGGCCAGTTTCAAAGGTGGTGGCGGTGCACCTTCCTCGGGCTTTAACACAAGGTCTCCCGCCTGGGATGTGGTCAACTTGCCTGTCACGGTTTTATTATCCCCCAGGGATACCTCCATGGGCTCATCGGTAGTGAGTTTTGCCACCTGATCCCAGCTGATGTTGATTTTCCCCGCATAGCTGGTTTTAAACACCAGCTTCCCCTGGGTCAAGGAAACCACCGTGCCTTGAATGCGATCGCCGTTTTTCATGACAACCTCATCCGCCTGGCATGGATTTGCAGTCTGTAAAAGCAAAAATGCCGCCAGAAATCCAATCCGTAAAGCGGTTATGGTTTTTTTCCCTGACTCCCTACGTCCGCATGATACTGAAGCCTCAGCCTTATGGTTAAATGCCATCATGAAATTAACCTACCCCCCATTCAAAAAAACGAATAAAACCCTGACTGGTATCTGCACGAACCAGAAGGGGAAGCCCATTTTGTAATGTGTGGGCGATTATAGAGAAGCGGCAGGCCGGTGTCAATAAAGCTCGTGGACGAAAAGATGTCCCTGTGTTAAACTTTTATAAAAAGGTTCCTCTTAAAAAGGAGTGAAAAAATGAAACACGATCACAGATTTTCCTGCATGATGCTTGCTGCCGCTTTGATGCTCCTGATGGCTGCAGGCAACCCTGTGTCAGCGGCCCCGGTACTGCCTTCAAACAACGGGCAGCTCGTCCTCAAGAAAGTGACGTTGTTTAACAACGGTGTGGGATATTTCCAGCTTGGGGGCAACATCATGGCAGGAGAAGAAATCCGCCTTCGTGTGAAAACGAAGCAAATGAACGATCTCCTCAAGAGTCTTACCGTCCTGAATTTAACCGGTGGCCAGGTGAGCAGTATTGTTTATGACAATGACAAAACCATTCCTCAGAAGTTGGATGAATTCAATTTTAAATTACGGAAAGACCAGGGACTGCCCCAAATCCTGAGACAGCTTCAGGGAAGCGAAATTCAAGTTTTGACCGGCGGCTCTCCCATCCGGGGAACCATCATGGGGGTGGAAAAACGCAATATTCAGGATGAAAAAGTCATTGTACCATGGTTTTTTCTGACCATCATGGACTCAAACGGTCAAATGCGCACGTTTGACACCGGTGAAATCACCGGAATAAAACTGGTTGACGCAAAGCTCAATAAAGATCTGGACCGATATCTGTCCATTCTGTTTCAAAAGCATCAAAAAAATGGGAAAACCGTGACCATAACACCCACAGGAGAGGGGCCCCAGGAACTCCTGGTGAGCTATATAACGGAGGTGCCGGTATGGAAAGCCACCTACCGCATTGTTCTTCCGGATGCGGGCAAAGGGAACAACCCTTTTCTACAGGGGTGGGCCATCGTCGACAATGTCAGCGGAGAAGACTGGCAAAACGTACAGCTCTCCCTGGTCAGCGGTCTGCCCGTTTCATTTATCCAGGAGCTTTATACGCCGCGATTTAAAAAACGCCCCGAACTCAAAATGGATGATGAAGATGCCGTAGCCCCTGCCGTTCCGGAGGCGGTCATGAGCGAAAACCGAATGTTGATGGCGGCGCCTGAAAGCCCCAAGAAAAGGCCCGGCGCTGCCGGAAAAAAGGCCATGGCCCGAAGATATAAAGGTGAGCCGGACATGGCGCAAAGCATTCGCAAATTGAAAGCCCAAACCGTCACCCGCGAAGTGGGAGACATGTTTGAATACCGCATCGACCATCCCGTCACCATAGATCAGAATCGCTCAGCGCTGGTACCCATTGTTTCAAAGGAGATTGAAGGCCGGGCGGTGGATCTGTACAACGAAAGGACTCGAAAACAAAACCCCCTGGCAGGGATAAAGCTTAAGAATACAACGGGGCTAACCCTCGAAGGGGGGCCTTTGACGGTGCTCAAGGGCGGAACTTATGCGGGGGAAGCCTTTGTCAAAAGCCTCAAGCCCAATGAACAGCGCTACATCACCTATGCGGTTGATCTGGGCCTTCATGTGAACACCAAAAAAGGAACCACAACCGAACCGGTGGATCGGGTGGTGATCAACCGTGGGCTCATGCGCCTTCACCGGGGGGTCATTGAAACCAAGGCCTACACCCTCAACAATAAGAACGCCAATTCCAGAACCGTGGTCATCGAACACCCATACCACAGCAAGTGGAAACTGTTGCAACCCGAAAAACCCCTGGAGATCACAGATAATTATCTCCGTTTTGAGGTGACGGTTCCTGGCAATGCTGAAACCGCATTTATGGCCAAAGAAATTCGGGACGTGTGGGAAAGTATTTCCGTCAGCAATCTGACCCCTGACAACATCCTCATATTTGCCCGTCAAAAATACCTGGACGATAAAACCCTCAAACAGATGGAAAAAATCGTTGCCGCTAAAGCCGAGTTGGCACGCATTGAAACCGGTTTGAAAGCCATTGATAAGGAAAGGCAACAGATATTTGGAGATCAGAAAAGGCTTCGTGAAAACCTTCATGGTCTGGGCCAGACCTCTGAAGAAAAAGGACTTCGAAGCCGCTATATTCAGTTGCTTGACAGCCAGGAAACCCGACTGGGGAAAATTGAGCGCCAGAAAGAATCCCTGCAAGCCCAGCAGAAGACCCAGCGAAAAGCCCTTGAGATGCTCATCGGCAACCTGAGTCAGGATTTAAGACTTTGAGATTTAAGGTCCTAATTTCCCGGATGGACAATCAGCTTCTGCCCCGGGTGAATGGGATCTCGCGGACTAATGCGATTCCAGATGAACAGTGCGGTGACCGGCACATTGTGGCTGCGGGCGATGGTGGAGAGATTGTCACCCGGCCGCACCACGTAGATCCGGCCTTTGTGGTTCTCAGCATAGGCTTTGAGCAATCTGGAGAACCGTTTCTGAAAACCCCGCAAAGACCCTTTTGGTATAAGGAGTTCGTGGTCGCCTTCTGCAAGATAGTGCCCCCGGACTTCCGGGTTGAGATCCTTGATGACCTTGAAACGGGTCTTTGCCGCCTTTGCCACAAGTTTGATGGGCGTTTCTCGGTCGCATTTCAGCTGAACCCTGTCAAAGGATAAAAGCGGGTAGCGGTCTTTCGCGGACAGGGTGAAACCATACCTTTCCGGATCGGAAAAAATGAGTTTGATGGCGAGGATGCGAAAGAGAAAGTGCTGGGTTTCAAGGGGCAGATAAAGGTCGTAGTAATTCATGGCGCCCTGGGCCAGTATCTCACCCATCAGACCTTTTTCTCCCATATTGTAGGCGGCGGCGGCCAAAGTCCATGAACCCAGTTCCTGGTGAAGGGATTTGAAATAGCGGATGGCGGCCCGGGTGGATGCGAACGGGTTCCGTCTTTCGTCGATCCGGTCGTTGATGACGAGCCCATATTTTCGCCCGGTGGGTCTTACGAACTGCCAGAAACCGATGGCCCCCCGGCTGGATCCCGCATGGGGTCTCAAAGCACTTTCTGCAATGGCCACATATTTGAGGTCATCGGGCAATCCGTTTTTCTTGAGCAATTTTTCCATATGGGGCAGATAACGTCCCGCCCGTTTCAACCACAGGATCACCTGGGGTCGATTCCAGAGGGCCAGCAGCAGTTCCCGCTCGAACCGTTGTCTCACATCCGGATTGTTCATGGGGACCGGTTCACCACAGAAATTCTGGCCGGGGGGAATTTCGAGCGATGCCATCAAAGCGGGAATCCGTGCCGGTTCAATGGGTTTTGCTTCGGCAGTCTCTCCGAACAGAAACCCGGCAGCCATTAGCAATATGATAAGCCATCTCATGTGCTTTCCTTTCCGCCTGAACTCAGGACCTGATGGCGCCGCCTCAGGTAAAACCTGTTCCCGCGGTGCATGTATAACAATGATCAGCCACGGCAATGGGGCTCCCTGACGGCGGTGCCCCCGCCATTTCGGATACATGAATCTTTTCTTTGCCCATGTGAAGTCCCTCTGCCATGTTGAAATCGCAATCGTAGAGATATCCGTCCCATGAAACGGAAACCTGGGTTCTGCACATGAGTCCTTCAATGGCACAGGCATTAAAGCTTGATACAAGACGTTCCACATAGGATTCAAAATTCCCCGTTTCTTCAAGCCAGTTGCGGAACCGTCCCAGAGGGACATTGGCAAAAGCGAAGAGATTGTTGAAAACAATGCCCCACTTTTTCATGAGCACTTCACGAAATCTCTTTGACAATTGTTCCTGAGGGGCGGGTAAGAATGCCCCCGGAGGGTTGCACACGAGATCCAGTGCCAATCCTGTTTCTATTCGTCCATACCCCATATTATTGAGTTTCCGGAGGGCGGCGATGCTCTTCTGGAAAATACCCGCTCCCCTCTGAGCGTCCGCTTGAGCTTCGTTAATAGAGGGTAAAGAGGCAACGATGTGGACTCTCTTCTCCCTTAATAAATCCATCAAATCATCCCCCTTTCCATCGTCCAAAGCCGTCAAATTGGATCGGAACATGATTTTCTGGGTCAGGGGGGAGAGACCTTCGATGAGCCCATAAGTATTCGGATTCAACTCGGGAGCGCCGCCGGTGATATCGATGGCATCAAAGCAACTCTTCTCGGCATAGGCCATAACCCCGTCCGCTGTTTCCGAGTCCATATTTTCCGTTCGACCGGGCCCTGCGTTCAGATGACAGTGGCGACAGGTCTGATTGCACAGGAGCCCCACGTTAACCTGAAGGATCGTCGTCTTTCTCCGTTCCAAATTGAGGCCATACCTCAAAAGGGCCTGGTGGAAAGGCTCCGGTGTCCTTTCGGTCGTCCTGATTTCCTGTAAAGCGTCATCATTCATGGCCTGTGACCCCCTCTACATGGAGAGCTTTTCCGCGATATTACGCATTTGTACGCCGTGTACCAGGGATGCGCCTCCCCTGATTGCCGTCACCACATGGACGGCCTCCGTCATTTCCTCCAGGTTGGATCCTTTCTCCAGACACCCTTTGGTGAAGGCATCAATGCAGTAGGGGCATTGTACGGCATGCGCGACCGCCAGCGCAATCAGCGATTTCTCCCGCTCGGTGAGGGCGCCTTCGGCGAAGACCGCATTGTAATAGTCAAAGAACTTCTCTGACAACTCGGGGGCCTGCTGACCTATTTCGGGAAATTTGGGTAAATCTTCCGGTTTGTAGTACGTCTCCATGATAAATCTCCTGTTTTTCCTGTTAGATGCTGATCGTAATGGTTTTTGAACCTTTCCTCCATGCGGACCATTCAATGATTCAGGTTCCAGTCATAGAAAAGATATTCCATCCTGATCCCGGACCCGTTCTTCTCCATGAAAGTCCAATTTTCATCTTTGTCCAAATATCGAAGCAAGAACTTCCGGATTCCCGTTTTCCCTTCGAAATCCCTCTCGTACCAATCAAAAATCTGGGACAGAAATATCTTGTTCTTTTCAGGTAAAACGATGACTTCGGAGCTGTTCACAAAGTTCTTCGCAGCCATGTCGAGCTGGTCATCAATTTTTTCCGCATCGTAGAAGCGGATCGGAGCACAGGATCTTGATCCACAAACAAGGGCAAAATGGATCCTCGGATCCATCTTTTTGAGGCTGAATTCGAGGCGCGGGTCTTTCCTGCCGAAAACAGGGGATATCTCGTAGGGAGGACGCGCATTGGCTCTCAAGATGCCGTGTTCCACCGCCTCAGGTGAAAAGGAAAAATCGCCGATCCGGTAACTGATCTTCCCGAAAAAATTGGAGATTTCCTTTACAGAGGACTTGATCCCCGTTTCCACTATACCATGGATCACAATGGCATTGTAGATATTGATCCAGAAAGCCAGTTTTTCTTCATCAGAGGAAAGACTCCCGAGTTCAAAACTTCGAAGCCCTGCGGCCACCTCCTGGTATAGATGATAATCCGCCGAATTTTTCATGCCCCCGTAATCCACCCTGCCCCGATGCAGGTCATAGAACCTGTTTTTCAGCTTACCCATGGCGGCCATCAATTCCGATGCAGGTGAGTTTGAAGAATAAGCCCGGCCATCATCTAATAAGTTTAATACTTTCATCTCGTTAAGACGATTTTTTCTGTGAGGCTTCAGCCAATCGAGGCGATGCTTGTCTTCGCTGTAGTATTCATAGACCAGATCGAGGAACAGGGCTGCCGTCCAGGAAAACCCGTCAGAGCCATACCCTTTCCCCGTCCGGGAGTCGAAATACTCATGAAAGCCAAAGCGCATGGGAAGCTGGATCATATCCCGGTTCATGGCATCGGCCTTTTCCACATACCCGTACCCCTTCAGTCCCCGGGAAATCATCCAGTTCATGTTGATCCAGACAGGCCCGCGCCAGTAGTTCCTGGAATCAAAGTCTTCCCGGGTCATGTCGTAATTCGGGACGGTGAAGCAGTTTCCCTGGTGAAGGGCGCAGAACGCAATGGAGTCGAGCGTTTCAAAAAGGGTTTGGGCCTGTTCCCTGGAAGCGGCACTTGCGAAAAGTGGCAGAAAACCGGCCGCGGTGGCGGAATGAATGAGGTTCCCGTCCACCGTGTCGAAGGACTCAAACTGCCTGCACTGAGGACACCAGAGTTGGCTCGATATGGCGCTGGATGTCCTCTCCACCCACTCCGCCACTTCAGAAGTGTCTTGCTTCAGGAGATCGGCTATCATCAGGAGGTCTCTATTGGCCCGACACAAAATGGAATTGAATAAGACATCCTTAACCATGAAAGGGCATTCCCCGCGAATGTCTTCTTCTCTGTAGCCCAGGCGCCTGAAGAGATCCACAAGGTAAACATAGCGATCGTACTCTTCGTCGCCCGGTCTTTGATCGACGGGAATGCCGTGCTTCAGGTCTTTTCGTTCGTAGCCGGGAAGCGCTTTCCGGTCGACCCGTATCTTCTTCAAGGGTTTATCCCACGCAGGGGAGTTGTCCAGGCCTGACTCCCATGGGTGTCGGATATAAACAAGACCGGAGCCGTCGGGATCTCTTTCGCGATAAAGATAACGATGGAGGGCCATGAGCCTGGGATACATGAAATGGAGAAAATCGTTTGCCCCTGTTCCGTCACGGGCGCTCTCATAGATATGCCAGCAAGCAGTCGCATGAATGGGCGGCATGGTGATCCCACTGGTGGGTCTTCCATCGGGGGCCTGCCAGAAATCGGGCTCAGGGAAGTAGTGACCCAACGCCTCGGGGTTAAAAACGATCTGGGGTACCATCCCGTTCGGCCATTGGTGAGCAAACAGAGACTTCAATTCCTGCCGCGCCTTTTTCTGATCGTAGTGGGCGTTGCCAATGGCGATGAAAGCGGAATCCCAGTTCCACTGATGGGGATACAGGCCGGGGGAAGGCCTGGTGTATGAACCCGTCCAGTTGGCCTTCAGCACTTGCCGTGCTGCCTTGACATACTCCTTGAATCCTTTGGCGCTAAAAAGTCCGAACATATTGAATCTCAACCGGTTCTGCTATTGCCCATTGAGGGACCAGTCATAATCAAGATATTTGACTTTAATGTCTTTCTGATTTCTTTTCAACGTCTCCAGGAGTTTCCCCTTGGCGTATTTCAGAAAGAATCCCACAATGTCATCGTTGAAATCCTCTG
>JABGPV010000780.1 GCA_018644785.1 Deltaproteobacteria bacterium
TAGTGTCCCCAGTCGGCCGGCCACCACTCCTGCGAGTCGGTCATCAGTTCATAGATATCCTTCTTCAGGGCATCATAGTCGAGCTTTTTAAATGCCTCGGCATAGTTGAACGCCTCACCCATGGGATTGCTCAGGGAAGAATGCTGGTGCAGAATGTCGAGATTTACCTGATTCGGCCACCAGTCCCGGTTCGTCGTGCCGCCGCCGGGTACTTGTTTGCTGGTTCTGCCCGTTACCGGGCACTTGCTTTCGTTACTCATATCCGACCTCCGCTTTCAGGTTTGTGTTTGTACAGCTAACAGTGTGGATAGGTGGAAAATTTTCCAGCTATCAGAGCATAGAAACCCCCGTTCTTCCGTGAAAAACGGGGGTTTCAAATATCCTGAATCATGTTATTGCCTCTACGGGATGAAGCGTTATGAAAATAGTGAAAAATTCAACAGGCAATCATCCAATAAATTCTCTATGCCTTTGCTGATTTCAAGTCAAGAAAAAATTGTTACTTTGGGGAGTGTTTCCCTTATGAAAGGCGTTCTCTAAACCGGAAACGGAAAATCAGTATACGAGATCTTATGATCCAAGCCAGGGGGTCCCATGAATTTGTATAGCTC
>JABGPV010000781.1 GCA_018644785.1 Deltaproteobacteria bacterium
CCTTGTGAAACAGAATGGGGGCTTTCCCCCGGCGGTAGCGGTTGGCAAACACATGAATCTCAAATTCATTCCGCACGGCCAGCCGTTCCGTAAGGGCGTACACAAACCCTTCCGCACCGCCCAGCAAACCATATTTCGGAATAACCACCGCGACTTTTATCATCGTGAAATCACATCCAACGAGCTTTTCCCTGCTGCGCGGATCTTTCTCAAACATTTCCCACAAAGCACCAGAGAATTAGCAAAAAAACATAGAGAATTATCATAGATCAGAAACCAGATGTTTTGGAAGAAAAACTTTTTAAGAATTGCAAACGATCATGGCTGGATTGGAAGGCAAAACAGAGTGGACCCTTTTTGATTAGAGGATATGTTGGGATGGCCGACGTCTTGCCCTCAGGATCGGGGGCGTTTTTTAAACTTTTCGAGAAGGCGCCAAACCCCTTTCAAGTTCCCCAGCCGGCGGTGTGAAAAAGCAGTTATCCCGATATTCACCTGCAGCGATGTAGTTCACCGCACATCCCAAAATATCTTGAAGCAATTATGACAGATGCTTCAGAAAAATAAAACCTGGTTTTCTGTGGGATTAGCAGGGGTACAATCCCCCTAT
>JABGPV010000782.1 GCA_018644785.1 Deltaproteobacteria bacterium
AAGGTGCGGTTTAAGCGGTCCAGGATATCATGCTCACGAACAAGGCACTCCATGCCTGCGTTGGAAACGGCCGTGCTCAGTGTAAATTTTATCCGGGTTTCTTTCAAAAACACTTCCACGCTGGCCAGGTGGTAAAGGATGCCGTGCTTTTCACTGCGGATTTTGATTTCTTCTACATCATCCAGGCGCCAATCTTTATGCCATTGATCTTTCAGCGCACGTTTTAAAAGTTCACCCTGATTTTTTAAAACACACGCCTTCATGGCATCAAAATAGTTGCCGAGGGTCAGATGGGGATGGGCTTTTTCGGGCGTGATGAGAAACGGTCTTGACAGATCTTTTGCTTCAAGGGAAATGTCGCCTTCGGGAGAAGAGAATAGATACCGCACGGTCATAGTTTGTTCAAGGCCTCCTGGGCGATATTGCCCACCGACATTTTCCGAACATGGCCTTTTTCATAGATTTCAATTTCATGGGATTCACCCAGGCATTTTTCCACATCTTTCCTGGCTTCGTGGGCGCCGAGATTCCCCATGAGCCATGCGGTATATCCGCGGACCGAAGGGTCGGGATCTTCAAAAAAAGAAAAAAAGTAAAGGGTATGCTTGCC
>JABGPV010000783.1 GCA_018644785.1 Deltaproteobacteria bacterium
CGTCCCCCTCGGTGGTTGTCGCCATTCCCCTGGCATACCAGGACACGGTTCTGGCGGTGATCGAACTGGGTCTGTTCCGCGATCTCTCGCACATGGAGAAGACCTTCATCGACGAGCAGATATCCTCGGTGGGCGTGGGCCTGGAGAACCTGATGCGCGCCCGGCGCACCGAGGGATTGTTGCGAGCGCAGAACCTGCGGCAGGAACAGGAACTGGAGGACCAGGCCGAGGAACTGCAGCGCTACAATGAAGAATTGCGCCAGGCCAACCAGTACAAATCCGAGTTCATCGCCAACATGAGCCATGAAATCCGCACCCCCATGAACGCGATCATGGGTTACTCGCAAATATTGATGCGGGAACCGAACCTTGACTCAGAGTATAAAGCCTCCATCAGGAACATCCTCTCCAGTGGTGACCACTTGCTCGAACTGATCAACGATGTTCTCGACATATCAAAAATTGAAGCAGGGCAGATGGAACTACATTGTGCCGACTTTGATTTGACCGAATTCATTCAAACCGTTTCGGGTATGTTTAAAAAGCGGTGTGAAGATAAACAGTTGGCGTTTAATGTCGGTGACCTGGGGAAGAAAGCTATAGGTGTGTA
>JABGPV010000784.1 GCA_018644785.1 Deltaproteobacteria bacterium
AAAAGATGATCTCTTGCCGGGTTGGCTTTCCGCACGGATGATTCCCCCATGCCGTTTGACAATACCATGGACCACGGCCAGACCTATTCCCGTACCCTTGCCCACGGCCCTGGTGGTAAAATAGGGCTCAAAGACCCGGCCCAGGGTTTCGGGTGCCATACCATGCCCCGTATCCTTGACCACCAGTTTCACATGGGGGCCGGGGGATACGCCGGGATATTGAGACGCTTCCCGCTCATCCAGCAGGTGGCCACTCAGTTCAACATCAAGCATCCCCCTTTTTCCACCATGGCATGGGCCGCATTGGTTGTCAGGTTCATCATGATTTGATTGATTTGGACGGCATCACCCATAATATTGCATGGCTCATCCGGAATTTGCACACTGAACTCCACGCTGGAGGGAATGGCGGTCCTGAGCATTTTCATGGATTCATTTATGATTGGAACCAGATTCAGAGGCGCTCTTTTCTGGTCGCTTTTTCGGCTGAAAGAAAGCAATTGTCGGACCATGTCCTTTGCCCTGATGGAGGCCCGGCGGATTTCTTCCAAATTCTCAGCAGCAGGGTTCAAATCGGGGATGTCATCGGAAGCCAATTCCGCATTCCCA
>JABGPV010000785.1 GCA_018644785.1 Deltaproteobacteria bacterium
GCATTGGTGATCAGATTTAAAAAGACCTGTTCCAACCGGTTGGAATCCGCATCGACCTTTGGAAGGTCAGGTGCAAAATGTTTTTTCACCTCAATATTTCGGAGACGTAACTGCTCATCCAGCATCAGAAAGGCGTCTTCTAAGGTCTTATTAACTTCCACCGGTTTAAGTTCGAATTGCGGCTGCCGGGAAAAGGTGCGCAGATGGTTGATGATATTCATCATCCGTTTGGTGTTTCTCTCAATAGGCGCAAGCCGCTCCATCAGGTCATTATAGTCTAAATTGTTCTTTCGAAGATTTCGCAGGATTACCTGGGTATTGCCCCGGATCACCATCAAAGGTTGGTTCAATTCGTGGGCCACGCCGGAAGCCAACTCTCCGATGGAGGCAAGCTTAGCGGATTGCACAAGTTGGGCCTGGGCGCCTTTTAATTCTTCGTAAGCGTCTTCAAGGTTCTCCATGGTCAGATGCTGTTTCTGGAAAAGCTCATCAAGTTCCCACTTGATAAGATCGATAGCCTCAAAAACCGGGGAAAAGGGATGGGAAGGGTCCTTCTCTTTATTGCCGCCAATACTGCCGGGTTCCCAGTTTATCTCATCAATGCTTTG
>JABGPV010000786.1 GCA_018644785.1 Deltaproteobacteria bacterium
AAGATGTTGGAATGCATCTTCATGGTCCGCCCCACCATGATGTTTCCAAGGGCTGACATCCCTGTAAACAGGGCCAGATTCTGAAAGGTCCTGGCAATCCCCTGTGCCGCAATAGCATTCGGTTTCATATGCTTGGGCCTCTCCTTCCCTTCGAAGATGATGCGGCCCTCATCGGGTTTATAAAATCCGTTGAGAATGTTCAGCATGGTGGTCTTTCCCGCGCCATTGGGTCCGATGATCGCCAGGATCTCGCCGGGATAGATCTCAAGGCTGACTTCGCTCAAGGCTTGCAGACCCCCAAAAGAGATACTGATGTTTTCTGCGCGGAGTATGGGTTCTTTTCCTTCATTCATGGCTTATCTCCCCTGTCAATAGGCCTGGGCATCACGGATTTTGAGATCGGCCCTCACGTCGGTGGTGCGGCCATCTTCATAGGTGGCCTTTATTTCCATGACCACACTGTCCTGTCCGGGTGAATACAGGGCATCGATGAGTTCCCCATACTTATTCGCGACAAATTTCCTCCTTATTTTCCGGGTGCGAGTGATTTCCCCGTCATCCGGGTTCAGCTCTTTGGTAAACAGGAGGAATCTCTTGATCTGGGAATT
>JABGPV010000787.1 GCA_018644785.1 Deltaproteobacteria bacterium
GAGACAATAGAAAAAGCCCGATGCAAATGCGTCGGGCTTTTTTGTGTTCATTATTGTAGGGGAATCCCTTGTTTGTTTTGTTTTGCGGTTTCTTTGTTTGTTTTGTCTGTGTCGTAGGGGCGAAAAATCTTTCGCCCAAATGTGTTTGGGTTTGTGTTGTGTAAATTGGTGTCACATCCAGCGCACAGAGGGGGGGATAGAAAAAGGGTGCAGAAGAAGGAACAACGAAAACGGATTGGGCGAAAGATTTTTCGCCCCTACGAAAAGAGATAAGGACAAGGACAAGGAAAGGGAAAAGGAAAAGGACAGGGAAAGGGACAAGGACAAGGACAAGGAAAGGGACAAGGAAAAGGATTGCGAAAAGAAATAACGAAAAGAGACATGGGGAAAGCCGCCGGGCGTTACAGTGCTTTGAGAAGTTGCGCGATGGTTTTTCCGGTGATTGGGTCGCGGAGTTTGGGCGCGATTTCGGCGAGAGGGCGCAGGACAAATTCACGCTCGGCCATGCGCGGGTGGGGCAGGGTGAGGATGGGCGTGTTGAGGATGCAGTCGTCGAAGAGGATTAGATCAAGGTCGCAGGTGCGCGGCCCGAATCGGATTTCGGTTTC
>JABGPV010000788.1 GCA_018644785.1 Deltaproteobacteria bacterium
TTCTCCTTTCGACTAAATAAATTGTTAATATTATCTGATGTAAGTATGCCATAACTAATTCAAATTGCGAGCAAAACGTGCATCGGCAATCCTTAAGTTAATGACATTGATTCTCAACTGATATTATTGTTGCATTCACTTTTCACCAAAATTATTTTGTATACCAACTAAAGCGGCAAGCCGCAGTTTTAGGTTTTAAGTTCATGCGGTTACAAATTTTCTTGTTTTTTATGACAGAAAACCAGGGAATAAGGTATTAAGGAGTATCACAAATGAGCAGTTCCAAACGCATCCTTGTGGTGGATGATGAGGAAATGAATCGCGACCTGATTGAAGCCCTGTTAGAGGATTTCGGACACGAAGCCGAGCTTGCCGAGAGCGGGGTGGAGGCCCTGGCCAAACTCAAGCCGGGCTTCGATCTGGTGTTTCTGGACGTCATGATGCCGGGTATGGACGGTTATGAAGTGTGCCGACGGTTGAAAAAAAATACACGATTAAGCCATATCCCGGTGATTTTCATTACCGCCAAAGGAGAGGTGGAAGATGAAACCAAGGGGCTTGAAATGGGCGCTGTCGATTATATCTTCAAACCTTTTAGACCCTCCATC
>JABGPV010000789.1 GCA_018644785.1 Deltaproteobacteria bacterium
AATGGTAAGATACTAAAAAAACTCACATATTCAAAGACCACTATTGAAATCGACGGTAAAAAACAATCTCTACACCTTTAAAAATAGGGGAAGCCTCCAACATACATCAGGCAGCAGAAGGTTGTCGTAATAGCTCGATTTCACCTCCCTACATGATTTAAAGCAATCTCCAAGTCATGTTTATAAAACCCTACGGAACGAAACAATTCATCTGGCAGCTTTGCGAAATATTGGGGAATGTGATACAGAAATTTAATGCACGTAAGTATCACATTAGAGTACCATCAGATACGAAAGAAATCCTGACCATATTGTTTCATTTCTCAAGCTCGGAATCATTTACGACAATAGGATTTTTGAAAGCCATTTTATCTCCCAGGCAAGCTGTTGTGGAAATAAACAAACCGTCTGGTTTCAGCAATTCATGAATTCTTCGAATTACTTTTTCACTATCATCCAATAAATGAATTACTCCATACGAAACAATTTTGTCGAATGAAGCTTCCTCTAGATCACTATTGAAAATATTCCCTTGTGAGAAGGAAACCTTCTTAGCCTCTTTTTCGCTTATCTTTTTTATTGCTTCGTTAATCATCTCAATCGAGAT
>JABGPV010000079.1 GCA_018644785.1 Deltaproteobacteria bacterium
TTGATATAATGCCGAAAATCATATTCTCACCCTTTGAAACGACCGTTCGAACAGACGGTTCGAAAACCATCCTGCAATTGGCGCAACATGCCCGCATCCCCTTGCAATCCACCTGTGGCGGAAAGAAAAAATGCGGCAAATGCTGTGTTATCATTCAAGAAACCCATGGACCTTTATCCCCGCCTTCAGACCGTGAAAAAGCCGTTTTAGGCGGAAAGGTCGAAAAAAGGTACCGTCTGGCCTGTGAAACCCGGCTGCGCCATGATGCCGTAGTATCGATTCCGGCAGAGAGCCGGATCACCGACCCTGTTATTCTGACACGCAATACAAAGCACACCGTTTCCTCCCGAATCCGCCCTAACATCAGGCAATTTTTTGTGGAAGTCCCTTGTCCCGTATTGGGCCCTGTGATCGACGATCGGGAAAGGCTCATGCTTGCCCTTGAGAAAACCCATGGTATTCGCCGGTCTGCCATGGATCCTTCTGTGTTAAGAAAACTCCCTCAAGCGTTACGTTCAAAGCGAAAAGGGGTTGCTGTGACCGTAAGGGGCAAAGATGAGATCATCGATCTTTGTCCCGGAAGGGGAGGGGGCTTGTTCGGAGTGGCCTTTGACGTGGGCACTACCACCGTGGTTTGTTTTCTGATGGATTTAATGACCGGGGAAAAGCGCTCGGTTAAGGCATCCATAAATCCCCAGATTGCTTTTGGGGAT
Organism: Deltaproteobacteria bacterium; assembly: GCA_018644785.1. Next base: position 714 of record JABGPV010000079.1, read on the forward strand.
GATGTCATTACCCGGATATCCTTCTGCGTTGAAAACTCGAACGGTCTCGAAAAGCTCCGCTCCAGTATCGTTTTGTGCCTCAATGAATTGGTTGCTTCAGCAGCCGCAGAGGCTCAAATTGATCCGGGTCGGATTGTGGAAGCCGTCATGGTGGGGAACACGGCCATGCATCACCTGTTTGTGGGCCTCGATCCCCATTATCTTTCCATGGCCCCTTATGCACCTGTTCTTCAGGAAGGCCAGGATTTCAAGGCGAGGGACCTGGGGCTTAAAATCGGCGCTTCGGCCTATGCCCACCTTCTGCCCCTCAAGGCCGGATTCGTGGGGAGTGATACCATTTCATGTATTCTGGCCACCGGCATCCACAGACGCAGTATCCCCACCCTCCTCATTGATCTAGGAACCAACGGTGAAATTGTTTTCGGTAACAAAAATAAGATGCTCTGCTGCTCCACAGCGGCAGGTCCCGCTTTTGAAGGCGGGCATATCCGATGGGGCATGCGGGCGTCACCCGGGGCCATTGAACGGGTGAAAATAGATTCGAAAACCCTATCTGTCACATGGGAAACGATTCATCATGAAAAGCCCATTGGGTTATGCGGTTCAGGTATCATTTCAGCTGTGGCTGAGATGGTCCGGGCGGGGATTATTTTGGGAAGGGGGAATTTTGACGACGCGCTCCAAAACCCTCGTCTGTGTGACGGAGAAGATGGCCGCGAATTTATTCTGATCCGGGCATCCGAGACAGCTATAAATCAGGATATTGTCATCACCCGGAAGGATGTGGCAGAACTGCAGATGGCCAAATCCGCCGTTCATGCGGGGGCAACACTCTTGATGGAGGAATTCGAAGGTGAAGCGGTAAAGCGAATCCTGCTGGCAGGCGCGGGCGGAAACTTTATTGACCCGAAGGATGCGTGCACCATTGATCTTTTCCCCGGATGTCTGACGGCGAAAGTTTTAGGCGTCGGCAATGCGGCCGGATATGGTTCCTGCCTGGCGCTGCTGGATCAGAACAAAAGAAAAGAGGCTGAGCGGATTGCCGCAAAATTGGAATATCGCGAGCTGGCCGCCACAACCCGTTTTCAGGAGCTGTTTGTGTCAGGCATGTTCTTTACATCCGCCCGTGATTTTGAAGATGCATTTTGAAATATTGAAGTGGACCCCATGCCAAAACAGTACATCGCTGAAATGAATAATTCCAATCCGTAACAGCATCATTTGTATTTTTTTAAATCATATTCTTCAGCTAATGTAGTTCTTTCATCGGTAGGAAGAGATGTCATATACTTTTTCCATCCGGGACACCAGCCAATGTGCCATTTCCATATCCGGCCTAAAAATGATTTGGAATTATTGTCATATTTTGCCCTGAAATTACAGCTCTCACAGTTGTGCTTAGCCATTAGAAATCCTCCTTCATGCGCTCACGTCAATGATGTCATCTTTAAAATGGTTAAACTTACCTTCTCTGAAAACAAGAATTTGGCCATAATCATGCAGCTATCCGCTCAAGATTATCGATATCTACATTTTGTTTTGCCTTCCACAAATCAAATTGAAGTTGAAGCCTTAGCCATCCTTCGGGAGTACGACCAAAAACCTTTGAAAGTCTCAAAGCCATTTCAGGACTAATGCCTGACTTCCCATTCAGGAGCATTGAAAACGTCTTCCTGGTAACGCCAAGAGATTCCGCTGCCTTGGTAACGGATAAATTGAGCGGCTCTACACAAAATTCCTTTATCATTTCACCTGGATGAGGTGGGTTATGCATACCCATAACAAACTCCTTTAATGATAATCTTCATAATTTACTTCTAAAACATCTCCATTTTTTAGCTTGAATGTCATACGCCAATTTCCGCTAACCGCCACAGCCGATGTATTCTTTCTTTTGCCTTTTAGCTTGTGCAAATTCAGACCGGGCAAATCCATATCATCAATAGTTTCGGATGTCTCAAGAAGTGCGAGAATTTTCCGCAGGCGCTCTGCGTGCTGTGGATTGATCCCGGAGATATCTCCTGTTTCAAATAGCCTCTTTAGCCCTTTATGTTTAAACGATGTTATCATTACAGCTATCGTAACCTATGTCGTAACAGGTGTCAACAATGAGAGCCTTTCCGTGCTATCTGTGTTATCTGCGGTTTTCTTTTGTGGTCTCCAGGTAAAATGGAATATCGCGAGCTCGCCGCCACAACCGGTTTTCAGGAGCTTTTCGTGTCAGGCATGATCTTTACATCCGCCCGTGATTTAAAGATGGGTTTTGTAACATCACCACATGGGCTTATTGAACAGTTCTACCTCCTTCCCGGTGGGCGGCTGTTCCATCTCAGCAGGCAATGAAATGGTCCCCAGCAAATCCCCCCAATCCGTTCTTTTTCGCATGGTGTCCAGGGTCTCGGCAGGTACAATATCCTTGCCCGCACGGGACTCCCAACCGCCGCCCAGCGACTTGTACACGGCGATCAAGTAACGGATGATATCGCCGCGACTGGATGCAAGAGTATCCTGTTGGGCCACCAGAAGCTGTTGGGTGTTCAGGACCCGTGTATAGTCGGTGAGCCCCTCTTTATATTGCAGCAATGCGATTTTCGTCGCTCTATCCGCTGCCCGGGCAGCGTCGTCGAGATACTTCTCCTGCTGCTGGGTTCGAATAAATCCTATCAGCCCGTTTTCAACTTCCCTGGCAGCTTCCAACACCTTGTTCTGGTACGTGACCAAAAGCTGCTCAAAGCGCGCATCTTGAACGCGAACATTGTTCTTGATGCGGCCATAGTTGAAAATGTCCCAACGGAATGAAAAAGGTGTGAAAAACCCCACCAGACTGTCGCCGTTGAACAGTCCGTTGCTGTTGCCCACGGCAAACCCGATGGATCCGCCGATCGCAAAATGTGGGTAAAGATCGGCTTCGGCAACCCCGATGAGCGCTCCCTGGGCCGCCGCCTGGAATTCCGCAAGCCGAATGTCCGGCCGGCGGCGTAACAGATCCGCGGGGATACCGACGGCCACTTCAGACGGCGCGCCCGGAATGGTGCCCGGGCCTTTAAGGCGTTTTGAAAGATCGCTCGGCGGAATACCCAAGAGGACGCAGAGACCGTTTTGCGCCTGCCGGACGCTGATTTCCAGCACCGGAATGGTGGACTGGGTGTTGTGCAATAATGATCGCGCCTGCTGAACGTCCAGTTCGGAAGTTTCTCCGCCTTTAAACAGAACCTCGGCGATTCTAAGACCTCTTTCCTGGATTTTCACATTGCTTTTCGCAAATTCAAGGCGTTGTTCCAGCGTTCGGATCACCACATAGGCGCCGGAGACCTCAGCCGTCAGGAGCACCAGCAACGTGTCGTAGCTTGCAATGGAAGCCGCAAGGCCCGCATCGGCCGCTTCAACCCCCCGACGGAATTTTCCCCAGAAATCGAGCTCCCATGCCGCGTTGAAGCCGGCTTGAAATACATCAGCACTGGTATCAGCCTGGTCCCGAATGGTATCGGGCAATTCGGAGAGGGGTGGCGCGTTCTTGCTGGATTTTTGATAGGCATAGCCGCCACTCAGACTCTGAGCCTGGGGGTATTGCAGTCCCACTGCGATTCCCAAGATGGCACGGGCTTCCAGGATGCGGAGACCTGCAACCCGAAGCGACAGGTTTTGCTTGCAGGCCATGGTAATGAGGTTGTCCAGCACCGGATCGTTTAACACATGCCACCATGTGCTGTAATCCGCTGCTTCCGCTTTGATCTGCGGGTCAGCGGTCTCATTCCATTTTTCTTCAACGGAGGCGGAAGGTGTTTTAAAATCCGGTCCCAATGTTGTGCAAGAGATAAAAAGCGGTGCCAGAAGCAGCAGGGGAATCCAGACCGGAGAACAAAAACGTATCCGGTTTCGGTTTTGTGATACCGGTTTGACGGTTACCTGTTTTATCTTTGGCATGGGATACGGATCTCCTAAATCAATTGACCGATAATTGTGATGCTTTACCGGGCCCTTTGACTCTGAATAGCAATGAATACAGCACCGGCACAACGCCCAATGTGAGCATTGATCCAAATATCAGTCCTGAGGCAAGGATTATGGCCATTGCATAGAACAGCGGGTCCTTTGATAAAATGAGCGGCATGACCCCCAACACCGTTGTGACCGTCGTCATCAAAATGGGGCGGAACCGGGATACGGCCGCCGCCATAACGGCGCTGTAGGGATCGGTGCCCTGGCGCATTTCCGAATCAATTTTATCCAACAGGACAATACCATTGTTGATGATGACGCCTGCCAGGCTTAAGAGCCCCAGCATGGCAAAAAAATCAAAGGGGGCCCGCATGGCTGCCAGCCCGAAAAAAGCCCCCGTGAAAGCCAGCGGGATGGTCATAAAGATGATTATTGGTTTCCGAAAGGAGTTGAACTGCCAGATCAATAGCACCAGAATGCCAAAGACACAGAAAGGGAGCCAGCGCATGAGTTTCCCCATGGTTTCGGCCTGGGATTCCATTTCGCCGCCCACTTCCCAGTGATACCCGGGCTTCAGCTGCAATTCCGCTATGAGGGGTTCCACCGCTTTCAATAGTTCAGGGGCCTTCAGGAATTCATGCTTGGCTTCCACTATCAGACATTTTTCCTGGTTTCTTCTGGAAATGCGGCTGTAATCCCATTCCAGTTTCAGGTCGGCGATCTGAGTTAAAGGAACACTGACGCCATCTCTGGAGTAAACGCTGACATTCAAAAAGTCACTGACGGCACTTCTTTCCTGTTTAATGGATCGAAATACCACGGGAATGGCCACGTCTCCTTCACGGTATTCCGTCACAACGGCGCCGTCCATGTGAGCTTTTAAGGAGGTGGCCACCTCTTCGGAGGTAATACCCGCCCTGCGGGCACGAACCTGATCAACCACCACCGTTGCTTTGGGAACCATATTCTCCCAGGTGTTTTTAACATCAAGTGTGCCGGGTATGGCTTTGACACCAGCCGCCAGCTGGTTGCCCTTTTCGAAAAGGGTGTTGGGATCGAGCCCGTATAGACGGATTTCCAAAAAACCCGGCTCTTCGGCGCCCATCCACATCTGCTTGACCCGCCCCGACACGCCGGGAAAAGCGTCCGCCAGGTGATGACGGACCCGCTCGATCAATTCTGGAACCTCCTTACTCCCTTCGGTGTTCACCACCACAAAACCCAAATGGGGATCAGGATCAAAGGGCGCCAACACCAGGAAAAAGCGTGGGCCTCCGGTGCCCACATAGGCGATGGTGCTGGTGATTTCAGGGTTCTTCTCTTTGTCGGAAAGCCATTTTGTGAGGCGGTTGACCGCCTTCTCCGTGGTCTCGATTCTTGTTCCTGCCGGCAAATCCAGATAAATCAGGAACTGATTCCGTTCACTGGGACCAAAAAACTCCTTGACCAGATTGGTACTGACATAACCTCCCAATAAGAGTGTGCCGACTGCCAGAGTGAGCACGAAAACCCGAAAGCGCAGCACCTGTTTCAAGATGCCCTTGTAAATCCGGTAAAACCGCCCTGAATAGGGATCCTCCTTTTTGCTCTCGGTGCTGCTTTCCGCGTGAGCTTCGCGGGGTTTCGATTTTTCCTTCTTCGGTTTGACTTTCATAAACCATAAGCACATGGCAGGGGTCATGTACATGGAAAGAAACCAGGAGGAAATCAGCAGCAGGATCACCACCATGGGAAGGGAGAATGCATAATCGCCGGTCTGCCCGTCGATCATCAACATGGGGACAAAGGCCAGAATGGTGGTCAGGGAGGAGGTGAGGAGCGGAACGGCGAGGGTTGTTCCTGCTTCAATACAGGCCTGTCTTTTTTTCACACCATTTTCAAGGCGAGTGCGGATGTCCTCGGCCACCACAATGCCGTTGTCCACCAACATGCCCAATGCGATAATTGTGGAGGCGATGGAAACCCGCTCCAGTTCAATATTGAAAAACCGCATGGCGACCATGCCCAACAGCATGGTCATGGGAACAAACGAGCCTACAATCAACCCGGTACGGATCCCCAAAAACAGCATGACCACCACCAAGACAATGACCAGGGTCTGATAGACATTGCTGAGCCCCCCGTTAACAGACGCCTCAACCAGATCAGGCTGAAAGGTGGCATATTCGAGCACATATCCGATGGGAAGGTCGGCCGTGAGCTGGTTAAGCTTCTGGGTCAACAGGTCCCCGAAGGCCACGGAATTGGTGCCTGGAATAATGGATACACTGATGACGATGGCTTTATGACCATTGAAATAGGCCAGGTCTTTTGCAGGATCAATGTAAGCTCGCTCAATTTCCAAAAGATCTTTGAGTGCCACGGTCTGCTGTGTTCCCGGGATGGTGATGAGAACCCTTTCAATATCCTCCACGGAACGGAAGTTGCCGGACGGTTCCACAATGATGTCCTGTCCGGCCGCATCGATTCGGCCGCCGGGCAATACCACGTTCTGCCGAATCAATGTGTCACTAATCTCTCCCAGGCTGATGCCGAACTGGGATAGTTTTGAAGCTGAGAACTTTAAAAAGACCTGCTCATCCTGAACGCCGTACAGTTCTACTTTTCGAACCCCTTTGAGTTCATACAGCCTGTCTCGGATATCGCGCGCCACCAGCCGCATTTCAGCCATGGAAAACCCGTCGGCCCAGAGCGCCATGGTGGCCACCGCCGTAAGGCCGAATTCGTCATTGACAAAAGGTCCGATGGTGCCTGACGGCAGCTCCGTCTGGACATCGATCAACTTATTGCGAACCTTCTGCCAGATGGTATCCAGATCGTTATATTCGTCCCGGGTTTCGGCGTGGATAATGGATGTGCCGGATTTTGAATCGGACCAGATGTCGTCGATTTCGGGTAGTGTGCGGATCTGAGCTTCCAGCTTGCGGGTGATCAGCTCTTCCACGTCAGCCGGTTTCATGCCGGGATAAAACGCCACAACCACCACCTCGCGGATGGTGATGGGTGGGTCTTCCTGGCGGGGGAAATGAAAGAATTGACTGAGGCCTATCAGAAGCACTGCGGCAATAAACACCATGGTGAGCCGCGTATTATCCAGTGCAAAGCGAGTGATAAAGGACATGTCTGAGACCCCTAATTCCCTTTCATCAGTTTGACCTTTTGGCCGTCTTCTAAAAATGTCACGCCTGCCACGACGATAATATCTCCTGCCTTGACCCCTTCGGTGACACCCACCCAATTACCCCTGACGCCCCCGCCTTTGACGGGCGTTTTCTTGACCGTGGAGGTTTCTTTATCGAATATGAAAACATGAAAATCGGATTTGTCACCCCCTTTGGCAATGGCGGAAAGGGGAACCAGATAACCGGCATTTTGATCCTTTTTGGAGAGCATGAGTGTTATTTCAGCCGTCATTCCGGGGCGTATTTTACTGCCGGCATCCACAACCACCACCTTAACGGGAAAGGCGTTGGCCGTTCCGGCCACTGAACTGATCTCGGATACAACACCTTTGTAAGTATGATCGGGAACGGTGGGAAAACGAATCTCTGCGGACTGGTCCAGGTGAATATCGTCAATGGCCGTCTCGGGAATCTGAACGGCAACCTCCATGGCACTTTCAGAAAAAAGAATAAACAGGTGCTCCCCACGTTTCACTTCCTGAAAGGGATCCACATATTTCTCGCCGATGATGCCGTTGAAAGGTGCCGTCAGTGTTGTTTTTTCGAGATCGCGTTTTACCAACTTGACCTGAGAACCCGCATATTTGACATTTTTGAGCGCACTGTCGTAGGCGGCTTTTGACTTGTCAAGGGATGACTGGCTCACGGCGCCCGAGTCCATCTTGGAGATTCTTTGGAAACGGTCCAGGTCGTTTTTCTTGTCGGCAAGTTGCACCTTGGCCCGCCCCACGGCCGCCTCGGCGGCCTGAAGGTCCAACAAAAACGTGCGTTCATTTAAGACGGCTATGGTCTGCCCTTTTTCCACCCGGTCGCCCACCTTGACGCGCACTTCCTTCACGTTTCCGGGTACCTCAAAAGCGAGGATGGAGCTGTCGACGGCCTCCACCACACCTGAAAATTTTCTGACCGGCCCTGAGCTCTTTTCAGCAACTGTAATGGTTTTGATGGCTCGGATCCGCTCAATGGGTTTCGGTACTTCCTCACGACAGGCAGACATTAGAAGAAGAAACGAAATCCCAAAGAACAACCCTAACCAGAATTTTTTAGATCCTAAATACATGATGAAGATCCCCTTTTTATGTGCGGACAAATGTTCATGCGCTTACCTCTATGATATCATATTTATAGTTGCGATTCAATGGGCAGTATGCCAAACAGGCCAACCTTGAACTTCAGCCAAAAATCGGCATGGGGCTCATCGGTAAGCGTTGCCGGCTGACCGTCAACCAGGCCGTGCCATAGGATCTTTTTTTGGCCTTTCGATTCTTTCAGTTCTAAACGAAAAGCAAGCTTCTCAATATCCCGGTCAAACTCCTCCCCAAATCCCCGTGCCAGTTCCTCACATGAAATCACCAATCCGATTTCCGTGTTGTGGATAGCCGAACGGGGATCAAGGTTTAGCGACCCGATAAACATCTGCTTGCGATCCAATACAAACGTCTTGGCATGCAATGTGTCTTTATGGGATTGATCGACCTCTTGCTTATCTGTTTGTTTTTGTAAGCTATGTTTTCGGTTTAATTCATACAACTCCACTCCGCCCTCCAACAGTTTCATACGATAATCCGAATACCCGGCATGCACGGCCGGAACGTCGGTGGAGGCCAGTGAATTTGTCAGAATTCGGACCCGCACGCCTCTTTCCACCAGCTCCAGCAAAAAAGCGGTGCCCAGTTGTCCGGGGACAAAATAGGGGGAAATAATAATCAGCTCCTCGGTTAAGCTTTCGATGTAAGGCTTTAGCTTGGGGATCAAATGGTACTCGGTCTTGTCAAAATCATGAAGCACTTTTTCGGGCAAATCATAAATCAGTTCCGCCTCCCCCCACTTGAAAAAAACCGTATCTTCCTGAATTTCTTTAAACAGATCCGTTTCCCGGAGCATCTGAACATAAATGGAGGTTTTCTGGTCCTCAATACGCGCTTTCAATTCCTCACTCACTTTTTTGATCTCAGCGGCAGTCGGTTCCCCCTCTATCAAAACCGACACGGGGTAGGCCAAATCGCTGTTCCAATATCGATCAAATGCCGTTAAGACTTCCTGCACGGCGGGACCGATTACCATTACATCCAGATCCGCAAACGCATTGGTCGGATCCGCTTCGAAGTACTCATTTCCGATGTTACGCCCTCCCACGATGGCCACCTGGCCGTCCACGGTAAAGCTCTTGTTGTGCATACGCCGCGTAACCGATCCGAAACGCGTTAGGAATTGGGTCATTCTGCCGCTTTTGCGGTCGAACGGATTGAATATCCGCATCTCAATGTTGGGATATGCTGACAGAACGCTTATCTTCTTGTCCCGCCCCTCGAGATCCATATCATCCAACAGCATCCGTACCCGTACCCCCCTTTTCGCGGCTTTGATTAATTGCTCGGCAAACAGATGCCCCACAAGATCATCGTGGAAATGGAAATACTGTACGTCGATGCTTCGCTCTGCATAATGGATTAAGGCAGCACGTGCGAGAAAAGCCTCCTTGCCTTGACCCAGCAGATGAAAACCGGATTTTCCAGGGTTCGCGGCCTTTTCATCCGCAAGATCGATCGCCCAGGCCGTGTCCTGCGTGTCCCGGAGCGCATATGATGCTGGCCGTTCAAAATCTTTAGGCAAAGTGGCGGCGCAGCCGGATGCCAGAAGCACGGCCATGACCAGGGGGAATAAGACTTTTGATTTCACTTTGTTTGCTCCTTATGGCCCATAGTTTCATCCTATTCCAGCGGGAGGCTCGGAATCGGAAAGGTAGCGGTAATCGTAAGCGTGGTTCCCTCCAGAGTAGAACGCGCGCCCATTTCCCAGAAGAAGCGCGCGTTGAGAAATCCATACAGTGTGTTTGAAGTCATGATCGGGATTGTCAGCTCCGGTCCCACCCCGAACACCCTCTGCCTGGCCAGCTTTCGCCCTTTGAGCAACGGTTCAATATCCGGCCCGACTTCATCATGAGCTATTTGAAATTGCGCATAGTAGGAGGCTCCAACAATAAGGGTGCCACCCAAAAAGGACTTGCCCAGGCCCCCCTCCAAGGTCAGAATGTCGCCCACCCTGATGTCTGTGTTTCTCTTCTTCGTGTGCATCTCATAAAAGGCAGTGGTGGCGAAGTGCCAGGTCCTGGCCTCGTCAAAGTAGACCGTCGCTCCTGCGAACGGTTCAAAGCTCCACATTCCCAGACCAAGATTATCCGGTGCGCCGGGTTCGAACCTTCCGGTGGGCGCAACCACCCCGAGGCCGGCGGTGAAATCGGCCCGCTGGGTATGCCAGCCCAGGTTAAGGGGTTGAAAATAGAGATCGGTGAAACCGGTGTTCGTGGACTGATCGAGGCCGAAAACAGGCGCCTCCAATGCATTGTTTGTGAAGGCGGGGAAAAGTATAAACCCGTAGTTTGCACCCAGAAGTTTGAAGTCGCTCACGTACCAAACTGAGGCCGCATAGCTGTTCATGTCTATGGAACCCGGCCGGCCTGGGTCGGGGCCGATGGGGTCACCGTCGCTGTTCAAAAGCTTATCCGCGTCGTATCGGAGGTACAAGGCTTATAAATACAAGCCCGGGTCTGGCTGGGTCCCGGACAGAAGACCGTAGTCACCACGAAAGTTGTGGCCCAGGAACGCAGCGTGGGCCTGAGTCACAGTCATTCCCAGAGTGGCGGTCAGTAGGCTGGCAGCAAGCAAGAGCGCGGTGAGCCTGACTTTCTTCATTCTCGTTCACATTTCCCGGTGATCATTTCGCTATACCTGCGTCTGCGCTCTTCATTCGCTGCGACGTAATCTGTTCTCTGGCCAATTCAAAACCCCCGGTTTTTGAAACTTCGGCTATGTTCATGGCGAATGTCTGGCCAAGTACTCTGGCTGCGCCGATTAACACTTCGAAATTTTGGGTTTTAAAATGATTCTCCATGGCTTGGCTTGACTTCCATTCTCCAACCAGAAGATAGGTATTTTCCTTTTCGGAATCCCAGTACACGCTGAAATCAAGACAACCCTTTTCTTTACGAATACTGCGCAAGATAGAGCGCATACTGTTGAGAAATTCATCCGGTTTGTATGGCCTGATTTCGATCTTTAATTGACTGATAACCATATCATACTCCTGTGGAATGAGGAAGGAAATTTGCCACTTGTGAAACTTGATTGAACCAATTCAAGGTATATCAAAGAGCGTGCCATTGGCACGAACAATGAGAATATTGCCTTAACTAACTGGAAAATATTAAATATTCATTTGAAGAACAGATTGGTAGCTGAAAGAAAAGAATAAACAGAACACCAAATATGGTTAACAAAACCATATTTGATGTTTTTTCGACGTAGGCTTTAGGACTTGGGTGAAGATAAGGAGGTCAGGATTTTGGTCTTTTAATGCCAAGTTTCTTCATGCGGCCGCGAAGCGTATTGACATGCATCCCTAAGGTTAAAGCTGCACTGTTTTTACCCCCGATCTTCCAGTTCCTGGCCTTCAGAACCTTTAGGATATAATCGCGCCCCATTGTTTCAAAAGGCTTGAAGTCGCTTAGCGCTGTCTTTGTAGTTTGAGGAAAATCAAAATTCAGCTTCTTCCCCTTGGCGGTAATCAATGCACCTTCGATCGCATGCTTCAATTCTCTCACGTTGCCGGGCCACGGGTAGCCCTGCAACATCTGCATGGTAGACTTCGAGATTTCGGTATCGTGTTTTCCCAGCTTTCTTGCGAGTTGGTCCACAAACCATTTGACCAGCAAGGGAATGTCTTCCGGACGTTCACGCAGCGGAGGCACCGTAATGGGAAAAACCTTCAGCCGATACCATAGATCCTGCCGGAAACGGCCTTTGCGGACTTCTTCTTCAAGAACGCGGTTTGTGGCGGCGATGATGCGGGCATCGGAGTGCAGTGTGCGGGGGCTTCCCAGTCTTTCAAACTCACCGCTTTCAAGCACGTGCAGTAGTTTGGGTTGAAGCTCGAGCGGGAGTTCCCCGATTTCGTCCAGAAAGAGAGTTGACCCCTTGGCCAGTTCGAAGCGCCCGACCTGGGTTGTTGTTGCCCCGGTAAAGGCCCCTTTTTCCCTGCCGAACAACTCGCTTTCAATCAATTCCCGGGGCAGGGCCGCACAGTTCACTTTCACCAATGCCCGCCTGCCGTGAGGGCTGAGCTCATGCAGGGCTCGCGCCATAAGCTCTTTGCCCGTGCCCGTTTCCCCCAAGATAAGCACTGGAGAATCCGTAGGAGCGACCTGCTCGACCCTGTGCAGCACGTATTTCAGCGCTTCACTCTGACCGATGATATTTTCAAAGTTGTGTTCCAGTTTAATTTCATCTTGCAGGTAGGCGCTTTCGGCCTCCAACTGGTTTTTCAGCTTCTCGATCTCTTCAAGAGCAGCACGGAGCTCGATTTCAGCCTGCTTTTGTTCAGTGATGTCCATGTTGATGTTAACGACGGACTCGACACTTCCGTTCTTGTCTTTGATCGAGTACAAGTGGTTTTGAATCCAGCGCGACCTCGCCTCTATATTCTCCAACCCTATCTCGTCGAATAAACGGCTCGGGATGTAGTGTATCGGAGGCAGGACTACATCCTCTCCCGCGAAGGCTCTTTCGATCAGCGGAGCAAGGCCGAGATCTTCGAACTGGCTGTCGGTTCGCATGTTGTATGTTGTCAAGATAGTATCTGCCTCATCCGCTTGAACGTCCCAGTTCCGCATCCAGGCCTTATTCACCTCAGTAATCTGACCTTCGGGCGTCAATATTACGATATCGAGCGGAGACTGCTCCATCAGATTTCGAAAACGCTCTTCGCTGCTAAGGATTTCTTCTTCTGCTTTCTTACGCGAGGTTATATCGGTTATGGAACCGGACATTCGGGTGGCTTTGCCTGTTTTATCCCAAAGGGCTTGTCCGCGGGCATGAAACCACCGGTATTCCCCGGATTTGGGTTGAAGGCGATAGTCGATAATATAGGGAACACGTTCAGAAAGATGTTTGTCAACGGCCAGTCGGACGGCCTCGGAATCATCTGGGTGCAGTCGATTCCAAAATTCGTCCAGTGTGTCCGAGAACTCATCGGGCGCGTACCCCAAAAGCTCCTTAAACCGGTCGGAATAATACACTTTATCGGAAACAAGGTCCCAGTCCCAGATACCGGCCGCTGATCCCGTAACAGCGAGTTCGTAGCGTTCTTGGCTCTCTTGAAGCTCCTTAACTGATCTTTTCAGCATAGTCCTGCTTTCGCTCAGCACGGAGGTGCGTTCATCGACCAGTTGATCGAGGATGTCATTTTCAATGTTCATATCATATTTCTCGGCAGGTATTGACCATCTGCTTCTAGTCTCCAACGATAGGATTTTTGCCGCGAACCTCTTTATGTCCCAATGCACTGTGGGAGCCACCACAATATAAACCAAATATGGTTTCAAAGCCATGCTTGTTTTCTTAAACGCTTTCCTTTTTGGCCCACGATCTCTTCATTGATTCAGATTTTCATGAAGGTTTCAAATAGTTAACGTGAAGCTTTCCCTATTCTTTTTCATGGCATGGTTTTTGCTCATTCTCAATAGTCTCTATTTGAGGTTATATATGCGATTTTCATTGAAAGTTATATGTGTTGTTTTCGTTATCCTGTTATTAAACAGTAATGTTAGTGCTGCGGAAAAAAGAGAGGTAAAAAGGGTCCTCATTCTTGCGGGTCACTACAAAAACATGCCTGCCATTAAGCTTGTTTAAAAAGGCATTGGGCAAGTTTTTGAATCCAACACTGACTATCGCATCAAAGTGGATATAGAATACCTCGATCTATATCGATTTACCAGCAACCACTACAAGCAAGAAACGGTTGATTTGCTGCGCCATAAATATGGTGATGGTAAAATCGATTGCGTGATCACTATCCTCACCGCTGCTTTGCGTTTTATGCTTGATTATGGTGATGAAATCTTTCCCGACATACCGACCGTTTTCACGGTTGTTACTGAATCAAATCTCACGGGTCTAGATCTGCCCGGTAACGTTACGGGTATTTCATATCACGTGGACATACAAGGAAATTTGGAAACAGCGCTCAAACTCCAGCCAAACACGAAACATGTTGTCCTTGTTGGCGGCATCTCGAAAACCGTTGGGGGTATCGTTGAAAATGCCAAAGAGATATTTCAGTCCTATAAAGATGACCTCCAATTCACTTATCTCACTGATCATTCAATGGATCAAATTCTTGAACAAGTGGCACGAATGCCTAAAGATACCATAGTTTTTTTTACAACTATCTACAGGGATAAGGCAGGCAGTGTTTTTATTCCACTAGAATCCATGGCTGAAATTGTAGGTAAATCAAGTGTCCCCTCTTACAGCATTTTTGAACCGTATCTAGGCCACGGTATTGTCGGCGGGCGCCTGGTTGGTTTTGAGGTCCAGGGCAAAAAAGCTGCACAATATGCTTTGGCAATACTTAAAGGAGAAAAGCCCACAGATTTCCCGGTAACCAGTTATGGAACGATTGTTCCCATGTTTGACTGGCGTCAGTTGAACAGATGGGGTCTTGATGAACAGAAACTTCCAGAAGGCAGTATTTTGCGTTTTAAGGAATTGACAATCTGGGGGGTATACAAGTGGTATATCATTGGCTGGATATCTTTATTTATTATTGAAGCCATTCTTATCTTTCTTTTACTGTTTAACAGGGCCAAGCGTCTTGAGGCAGAATCTGCCCTGAAAAAATCCCACAATGAACTTGAACTCCGGGTGGAAGAACGTACTGCTGAATTAGCAAAAACAAACGAGCAACTAGAAGAAGAAATTGAAGAGCGTAAGAAAGCGGAGGAGGCACTGCGGGAGAGTGAACAAAGGCTGTTGAAGGCACAGGAAGTTGCGAGAATGGGCTTCCTGGATTGGAATCTGAAAACCAATGATATGTATTGGTCCGACGAAATCTACAATCTCTATGGAATCAAACGCCAACATAAGAAGTCAAACATCGAGAGAACCATGGAACTAGTGCATCCAGACGATCTGCCATTCGTAGAAAAGCATCTTGATATGGCTATTCGAGGTGTCAAGGAATACAATATCGACCACCGAAAGTTGCGCTCCGATGGCAAAACTATTTGGGTTCATGCCCAAGCCGAGCTAGTCCGTGATGCAGATGGCAATCCAGAAAGCCTGCTTGGTACGGTAGTCGACATCACCGAGCGCAAGGACCTTGAAAGCCAACTTCTGGAAGCCCGGAAGACCGAAGCAATCGGCTCCCTGGCTGGCGGGGTTGCACACCGTTTCAACAATGAGCTGTCCGTCATCGTAGGAAATATCGACCTGCTTGCCCTGGAAAAGGCGGAAGATGACGAGATGTTGGAAAAACTCAATGATATGCTGGATTCAGGTAAACGAATGGCCCATCTCGCCGATCAATTGCTGGCCTATTCCGGGGGTGGAAAATACAATGTGCAGAGCGTCTCATTAAATAATATCGTCACGGGGGTTCTTACGCTTAAGAAACAGACACTCCATCCCGGCGTTCGCGTAGAGACCGACCTTCTGTCGGGTCTCCATGTCACACGGGCCGATCCCAGCCAGATGCTGATGGTTTTATCGGCCCTGATTACGAACGCAAACGAGGCCATGGAAGACCAGGGTTCGATTCGGATATCCACCAGGAACATTGGCCCAGACCAGGCGCTTCAAAAGGATTACCCGGATCTAAAACCGGGACCGTATGTCTGTCTTAGTATCGAAGATACCGGCAAGGGCATGAATGAAAAGGCAAGGAGAAGGATATTTGATCCCTTCTACACCACTCATTTCACAGGACGCGGTCTTGGAATGGCCGCGGTTTATGGAATAATCAAGAACCACAATGGTGACATCACCGTAGACTCAGAACCAGGCAAGGGGACTGTGGTCCGAATCTATCTCCCTGCCATGACGCCAGAGAGCAAAGAGCAGGGAGCAAAGGTGGTCAAACAACCGGAGGTCGAACTGGCCATGGGCAAAGGTACCGTCCTGGTCATTGAGGATGAAGAACCTCTGGTTGATCTGTTCAGGAAGATATTGGAGAAGCTTGGTTATCGTGCTCTCCTCGCGAGGACGGGGAAAGAGGCCATTGAACTTGCCAAGAACTTTGACGGCCAGATTGACCTGGCACTCCTCGACATAAAACTGCCCGATATGGACGGGGACAGGGTTTACCCTCTTATCATGGAAGCAAGGCCTGATCTGAAAGTGATCGTGTGCAGTGGTTACAGTATACACGGCCCTGCCCAGGACATCCTTGATGCCGGTGCCGAAGGATTCATGCAGAAACCGTTTTCCATTGCACCTTTTGCTGAAAAACTGAATGAGGTGTTGGATGGGGATTAGACGACAAAACCAGCCTCTGGTTGCCTTGCCTGCTGAGATGAACTACACTCTTTTGCTCCTGGAATTTCAAAAAGCCGCGGGAGAAAAGGGATCACACCTATTTATCATTTTCATTGGTCGCCCTCTTTTTTGGGGAACAATCACCTAGCCAAGTTCTTCGGCCAACCTTTCCTGAAATAGCCTCCTTCCCCAGGCTTTACCCTGTAATGCTGCCTCACGAATCGCCTCCAGATCTCCAGCCAATCTTGTTCGTAAAAAATCCCAATAGCAGAACGCCGATCCAGAAGGAAATCCGCCATTACGATCTTCCGTGAGGAAATAGCTTGACTTCCCTTTTTGTACTTGGATAAAGCTTCTTTCATGCAGAAACCTTTTCGACGAATTCGCTGAACTCGCGGCACAGGAAACAAAACGTGTTGAGAGCATTTTCAGCGATGTCTTTGCCGATTCCGGAATGAGAAAAACACCTTGACTCCGAAAAACCAATTCCTTAATGTTCCGTATAAACCGCAACTATACTGCGGATTATCATCATAAATCGAAATGCGGCTGGGGAATTTAAGAGGACTCAGGGCATTGCGGGAGGAGGGAGTCGTAGAGAATTTCGCTGTGGTCAGTCGTGATAGATACCAGCGAAAAATCAGCGACGGCATAGTCGTCTTCCCCTGGCACGTGTTTCTGGATAAGCTCTGGAGCGGAGAGATCGTTTAGTATTAGATGAGTAATGAGAATCTGAAATGGAGGAATGACGACGCAAAATGACATCCACGAATAGACCAGATCATATGAACAATGAAGGCGCGAAAAATTTGAGAATCAGCCGGATACCTTACAACCGTGATCCGGACTTCACACGCCCCAGTCTGGTGATTTCTTCCGATGCCCGAGAACGCATGTTTTCCCGGCTGTCACTTCTTTATGGCGAGACGGAAGCAAAAGAATGGATGCCGGAACTGGAACGGCTTCTCAGGGTGCATCACGCCCACAAACCTCAGGAACTGATTGATCATGAAAAGGATTTCGATCCCTTTGAGCGATTCACGGAAAAGGACGTGGTCCTCATTCCCTATGCCGATGTTTTGAAAGGCGAGAGGGGCAGCTTCCTTTCCTTACTGCACCGATTTATTCAAGAGTACAATCGTGGGGGAATAAACACCATTCACATCCTCCCCTTTTTCCCCTATTCCTCGGACAGGGGGTTCGCGGTTGTGGATTT
>JABGPV010000790.1 GCA_018644785.1 Deltaproteobacteria bacterium
GACATCCAAAACACTACGATATTTCAACAGGTTAATCTACGTTCACCGCCTAATTCAAAGGCTGGAGTGAATAATTCAGGCTAGCACCAGAGGCCGAAGACCTAATCATCGAAAAATACGGCTATGGCGCTTTTCACGGCACCGCCCTGAACGACAGCCTGCGCAACCTCGGTGTCGGCTCCCTGGTTATCACCGGCACGGTAACCCAGATCTGTGTCGAGGAAACCGCGCGCGAGGCCTTCCATCACCGCTTTCCCACTATCGTGGTTTCGGATGCGGTATCCTCGTTCGATGAAGATCTACAGGCAGCAACCTTGCGTAATTTCGCCATGAAATTCGGCTGGGTGCAGTCCAGCACCGAGGTCATCGAGGCGTTAGGTTAGGGAGCTAGACCATTTTCGAGATTGATTTATGCATATCCGTCATGTCGAATGAAGTTACGGCATTCTTCTTGCGAGGTTCCCTCAAGGATAGCGCCGATGCGGTTCCACAAGCCATCGACCGTTCTTTCTTCGGCGGCTTTGAGATGGGCTTTAAGTTTTGAGAAGAAGTTTTCGATCGGATTGAGGTCCGGCGAATAGGGCGGCAGGAAGAGCAGATGCGCCCG
>JABGPV010000791.1 GCA_018644785.1 Deltaproteobacteria bacterium
ATTGGAAGCCCTCGGTAAACCAAGCACTTGGCAGATGTACCGCCGAAAACTTAAGGTTCTCAACCGGAACAAACTGATTGTCTTTGCGAACGAATACTTCGGCATTTTTCCTTCGCATGAGGTTTTCATGCTGGCCAATGTTCCTGTTCGCGACACGGAAAAAGAACTCAACATAACCCGCGACCAGGTCTATGCCAAATATGCTGACGGACTTCTGATCGAAAAATCTTAAAAAGCGACCTCCGGCTTTCTTTGGGCCAACAGTTCTTCGCTTAATCCTTATATCGGAATTCAAGTATCTTTCGACCATGGCTGTAGATCCGACCCTGTTCGTTCTACAGACTTTCACATAAACAATTTTGAATTATTCCAAAAAGCAGGGGACGCATAGCAAGATTTCGTGCATTATCTTGCGCGGTCTTTGATCCAATTTAAGCCGTTTTTCGGACACTTGTAAACCAAAAAAATGAAAATCAGGAGCCAATTTCTCAAATACTTGTATTGCCTTATCTGTAATGATAGCATAAACTCCGAAAAATCGGTAAAAACATATATCCTGACCCCCTATTCTGTAATTATGACGAAACTGGACTACATTTCTCTGTTT
>JABGPV010000792.1 GCA_018644785.1 Deltaproteobacteria bacterium
CCGACTTTTTGGGGCCCGATCTATCGGAAGTACCCCGATATCAACTGGAACATGAATTTTGGCCGCTCCGTGATGCACTGGATTATAGGTGCTGTTACGGTCTACTGTTTTTGTTTTGGTGTCGGCAACCTGATGTTTCTCCGGTTCAGCGAAGGGATTCTCCTCATTATAGCGGCAGGGGTGCTGGCCTCGATTATTTTTCTTACCTGGCGCAACGATAATTTCAAAACCTCTTAAGAGGCAGGGAGTCAACGACACGCTTCGAAGGAACCTGCCCGCCTTGCTTCCCCCTCAGATTATGCCAAGTTATTTTTGTACGATCCCTAAAGGTTTTTGGTGCGGTTTTATCTGGCTGTCATCATTGCCGGATGATAGCGGTTCAAGTTTAAACTGTTTATTAGTGAAAGGGTATGATATTGTTTAATTTAAAGATAACGAGGGATTGAGGATCACTGATTGTCCCGGACTGTGCCTGCCAGGATATTGGGTTGCCTGGGGGATTAAATATCAGGACCTTACCAGGATCACCACCTTCACTTAAGCCAGCCAGCCTTCCAGAATAGTTGCGATGTCCATATCATTTGAGAAAAATTCTTATTACAAATT
>JABGPV010000793.1 GCA_018644785.1 Deltaproteobacteria bacterium
GCTGAGCTGGTAGGACAAATGGTTAAAGATGCAGGCATCAGCAAATCTGCTGCCAATGCTGCGCTGAATGCAATTACCGACGGGATTACGAAAGAGCTGAAGAAAAAGGATGGGAAGGTCACGCTGGTTGGATTTGGTACATTTTCGAAAGTCCGCCGGAAAGCCCGCATAGGCCGGAATCCCCAGACCGGTGAAGCAATTAAGATCAAGACATCCAATGCCGTTAAATTCAAAGCAGGGAAAAAGCTGAAAGACGCAATTTAGGATTTTGATAGGAAACTTCATCCATTTCGGACTATCGGCTTAATTACCCATGCGCCATGTCGATGCGAAATGTCGATTCACCGCATCATGCTTTATTTTCAGGGAAATAGTGTAAGATTGATCTGGCAGTGTTGAATATTCTTGGCGGATGTGCCATGCTGGGCTTATGCACGTATGTGAGCTAAGAGTGCATTTTTTAGGGTTCGCAACTGCATAGGAATGAGAGCTGGGCTCCTCAATACAGGTTTTGTTCGCGGACCCCAACTCGCTTTACCAGCAAATAATGTTTCATAAAAATGAGTAATTGGTATGCCGAAAATTCTGATTGTAGATGATGAATG
>JABGPV010000794.1 GCA_018644785.1 Deltaproteobacteria bacterium
CTCTCCTCTTGGCTTAATTATCAATGAACTGATGTCTAATTCATTGAAATATGCGTTTCCCGATGACAGAGGGGGTGAAATTAGGGTTAGTGTGAAAAAGCTGGATACGGCACTGGAATTAATCATGAGGGATGACGGTGTTGGGATACCAACTGGACTGGACTGGAAGAATTCCAGTACATTGGGACTCAAACTGGTCAGGACATTAGTCGAAAACCAACTCGACGGCTCAATAGATATGGAAAACAAAAACGGTACAAAATTCACTATAAAATTCAATCTTGATAAATCTTAGGGATCGTACAAAAATAACTTGGCATAATCTGTCCGCATAGGGATCGTTAAAAGATAACTTCACTTAATCTATTTGTAAAAGTCCCAAAAGCCAGACATTTTACAAACAGAATGTGATGTAATCTCTTAGCCGACCCTGAAGTACCAAAAACACTGCACATTTGGCAGACAAAATGCCAAGTAGTTTTTGAGCCGACCCTTAACCATGGGAAAAGCCAAAATACTCATCGTCGAAGACAAAGCCATTTGCGTATTCCGGGTGTCAAAACAGATTTGACTGTTATTAACTATGAAGCCCCTGACACTATTCA
>JABGPV010000795.1 GCA_018644785.1 Deltaproteobacteria bacterium
CACAGGAGCAAATGATATGAGCATGTTGGTTGTGGTAACTGAGAATGTGCCGCCGAGACTTCGTGGTCGGTTGGCGGTTTGGTTGCTGGAAATACGTGCGGGTGTATATGTGGGTGAGGTCTCAAAACGTATAAGGGAAATGATTTGAAACCAGATAACAGCTCTTACCGAAACCGGAAATGTTGCAATGGCTTGGGGCACAAATACTGATAGAGGAAGGGTGTTCCCCACACACGTGGGGATGAACCGACCTATAACACCGGAGGATATGTGGAGCCGGAGTGTTCCCCACAAACGTGGGGATGAACCGAGAAATGAATATCAAAAAATCTGTTCGGTCTCGTGTTCCCCACACACGTGGGGATGAACCGCAACAGCAGGCGCCGCAGTATGACATTTAAATGTGTTCCCCACACACGTGGGGATGAACCGGGGAAAACGCCATTTTTTCGGAATGGCTAACCTACCTGAGTTACTTTACAGGCTGCCCTCCCAGGTATCATAGACCTGGTGCTTCAATTTACACACCTTTTCAGCCAGGGTGTTATCCACGGCCCCCCATCCCGCATTCAAGATTTGATATCCCCGTCTTACCTTCTATGATG
>JABGPV010000796.1 GCA_018644785.1 Deltaproteobacteria bacterium
ATGTCATTGTTCCTGGCGAGGCTGATTCGTTTGAGAGCGGCTCGGGTTATGTGCTGGAGGTTAACCCGCGTTCAAGCCGCACGGTTCCGTTTTTATCGAAGGTAACGGGAGTGCCCATGGTACAGGTAGCTACCAATATAATGCTTGGCGAGAGTCTCGAAAAGCAGGGATATGAAACGGGCCTGTGGAAAAGCCAGAAGTTGATAGCAATCAAGGCACCGGTTTTCTCCATGTCCAAGCTGGCGGGGGTGGATACTTATCTTGGTCCGGAGATGAAATCCACCGGTGAGGTGATGGGCATTGATCTTACATTTAAAGCGGCATTGACCAAGGCATTGATTGCTGCCGGACTTATGCTTCCCCAGAAGGGAGGCATACTGCTGAGCATCGCGGACAGAGACAAAGCCGAAGCGCTACCAATGATTAAGAAGCTTGCCGCTGCCGGATATAAGCTGTACGCCACCGAGGGCACGGCGGCCATGATCAAGTCTATCGGACTGCCTGTGATAATGATAAGCAAAATACTGAGCGGCCAGCGTCCCAACGTGGTTGACGTTATCAGTGACGGCACGGTGAATGCGCTGGTAAACACGCTTACTGAGGG
>JABGPV010000797.1 GCA_018644785.1 Deltaproteobacteria bacterium
CGAGATCTGAGACGAAAGACCAGCTAAAGTCATCCTCAATGTAGTCACCTGGTCTTAGTGAGTTCTCAATGGCGGATTCAATCATTTCAGTTTCAGTCAATTTTCTTGTTTTTCTTCTGAGCATTTCTGCAATTCCTGGTTTATTGTTATTTAAAATACCGCTATAGAGAAAAAGGAATTCCGGGGACAGTATATTTATTTTTCCCTCTACGTCCTGATTCAACCCGAATAATAACCAGATTGAGGGGGCAAAATTCACGACATAGGACGCAGAGCGTCCAGATTTAGGTTCCCACGCAGAGCATGGGAACCAGGGTGCGTAGGAAATAATTAAAAAATGAGAATCGGTCCTACGCTTGTTCCATGGCAAGAATTGCAAGAGTGGTGGCGGAAGGTATGACGCACCATATATTGTGATGGATGAGCAATATCTTCCGGCATGTACCTGATATCCGGAAGAAAACCAAAGAAAAGCGACAATTAATATGCTGTCCTCGGAATTCGCCTTTTTTGCACTATCGCCAGTTGTCTATGATTTTTTCAATGGTACCATTATCCAATAATACGTTCAGGGAAGCATGCAATTTCGACCCGATTTCATCTG
>JABGPV010000798.1 GCA_018644785.1 Deltaproteobacteria bacterium
CTCCGGGGTACCCTTCGGCGTACTTGTTGGTCATGACATTGGCCTGGGCTTCGATCACCGCCCGGCTGGCATAATTTTCAGATGCAATCATGACCAGGCTTTGCCGTTCTCTTTTAAGCTCCGCCTGAATCGTCCCGAAAACCTCAGGGTCCATTTCCCTTAATGTCGGTTCCGTCAAAACAGCCCTCTGTTTGAATAGTTTACAGGGTGCAGTTGTCAGGGTGCAGAAAGATCACCGTTGCTTTTCACCTCTGCCCCCTGACAACTGCCCCCTGCACCCTTTGTTTAATCCGTTTCAATGAGGTTCAGCCGCAGCTCGTGCCGTCCGCCTTCAAAGGGGGTGCTGAGAAAGAGGTCCACCATCTCAATGGCAATGCCTCTGCCAATGACACGTCCGCCCATGACCAGGATGTTGGCGTCGTTATGCTCCCGGCTCAACCTGGCGGTGAAAAGGTTGTGGCACAGACATGCCCGGACCCCTGTGTAACGGTTTGCCACAACGCTCATTCCGATGCCGGTGCCGCAGATGAGTATTCCCCGTTCATACTCGCCTTCGGAGACGGCCCTGGAAACTTTATGGGCAACCCTCGGGTAATCCATGGA
>JABGPV010000799.1 GCA_018644785.1 Deltaproteobacteria bacterium
TACATGATCCGTGCACAACTGGGGCAGGTCATGAGTTTGTCCCCGCGGATCAGTTCGTTGAACTTTTGAGGCGGGATCGCCATGTGACATGTCTGGCACACCCCTTTGATAACCGGGGTAATGGCAATGCCGTTTTTGTGGCCCCTGAGCATGTCATAGTTTTTCAAAAGCGAACCATCTGCTGTTTTACAGTAACTTTTTCGCTCCTTTTCAAGTTTTTTGATGTCTTTATCCAGAACTTTCATGTCTCTTAATATCTGTTTCCGGTCCTGGTCAAACTGCTGTTTCATGGTCTCGGCTTGTTTTCGACTGTCGTCACAGGCGCTCTCAAGTTTATCTTTCTGCTCCATCAGTTCAATAACGGTAGTCTCCAGAGCCTCTTTTCCGTGTTTGATGCCCTCAATTTCCTTGAGTGCTGCCTTATATTCCTTGTTTGATGCGATACCGGATAATTTCACCTCAGCCTTTTTCAAACCTTCATCCAGGTCTTGAATCTCCCGTTCTGTTTCCCGTCGCAGGCTGTCATGGGAGTCAAATTTGTCCATTTCTTCCTGCAGTAGGGCTTCCGCTGCTGCCAGCTCCTCTTCGCGCTTCTGCACCGCC
>JABGPV010000008.1 GCA_018644785.1 Deltaproteobacteria bacterium
TACCAACACAGAAATTCCCAACCACAATTAAATAGTGTCAACAAATAAGAAGAGTTTAATCGATATTTCACATTTTCTTGGGAATGAAGAAAAACTTTTGTGCACAAAAAAAAGGTGGCTCAAAAAGAACCACCCCAATCAAACGCTAATCGAACACCTACATCGTAAATACGACGACAAAGCAGGCCATGAAACTGATATCATAATAAATTTAATGAAATTTGATACTGACCGGTATGGCAGATATGTCAGCTTTTCGGTGGTGCTGAATATTTGAGATATCCAGTTGGTACAATAGAAATCTATAGTTGTTTAAAGTGGTGCCGCATTACAGATGACCAGCTAACTACGCTGTAAAGTGTGATTCTATGTCTGGCCGTAAGGCTGGATTTCTTCGGCCACAATGGGTGCTCCATACCGGTTGGCCATAACTTCCGCCTCACTCCGGATTTCCTCCCTCAAAGATGCCGGTTCGAGGACCTCGGCCCTTGACCCCCATGACATAATCCAGAACCTGATCTCGTCGGTCCCCGCAACTTCAGCTTCAAAGATTATGGAACCATCATCCTGGGAGTGGACTTTCTGGGATTCGTGCCAGATCTTTTCTTTGATATAACCCGCAACATCCGGATGAAACCATACCTTTATATATACGGGCTCTCCCTGATACACCCCGAAACTCGATCCCGTAAACTTCTCAAGGCTGAAATCCTCGGGAATTTCAAAAGTCTCTTTTGTTTGATGGAGCATTTTTATCCGGTCTAAAGCAAATATCCTGACTTCGTTTCGCGTGTGACAAAAACCGATCACGTAAAAAGTCCCGTTAAAGAACCAAATTCGGTAGGGGTTTACGCGGCGCCGACTTTCTTTCTTTCGGCTCATGGTAAAATAGACGATCTCGATGGATTTCCGATTCACGGCGGCATCGTTTACCTGGTTCAAAATCCCTTTGAATTTGCCGTACTCTTTGTATGGCTTTACGCCCACGTGAAGCGTGTTTTCGACATTTTCCAGATATTTTCTGGATTCGGGCGGAAGGGTTGTTTTAACCTTCTCGAAAAGGGACACCAAAGAATCATAAAAAGCGGTATCCTTGAAAACCTTGAGCATGTCCCGGCTGAAATAAAGCGCCATCAACTCGGTAAGACTGAAAGGAACAGGGATCTGATGCTTGACCGTATCCAGCAAAGACCAGACGTTTTTTCCATCCACTTTATCAGTGTAAATGGGGAACCCCGCAACCTGAAGAGCGTCGAGGTCCCTGTAAAGGGTCCGGGGATGGCATTCCAGGTCCCGGGCCAATTCAGCAGCCGATTTCCCCATTCTTGACGATATCAGAGTTTGAATGATCTTCCACTGCCTGCCTAACTGGTCTCCTCTGGCCATGTCAATCCCCCTGAAATCCGATTCCTCTCGCTTCGTTCCAACCCCAGTTCAAACGTTGAGATTCAAAGACATAGGAGACGCCGATTCCGCCATCTTTCTCAATTCTGTTTCTTCATTTTTGAGAATATCAAGCAGCATCAATGCCTCACCTGCGCTGAATTCCATACGATTTCCTTTTTCGCCAATCACAACAACCCCATTATCCGTAACCTTGATTGTGAATTTTTCCATGAATACTCCGATAATTAGGGTATTCCCAAAAAAATCTCGATAACTTTGGTTTCACCCTCGCCCCCAAGAAATGTTTCGCTGAAATAGTACTGATATTTTGGACAGTTAAACACATATTGATATCAACTTCAATAATGATCTCCTCATTTCGATTGCAGTTCATTATTTTTCTATGTTTGTGGTCCTTTTTTAAAAAAACTTCTGGGGCTTTGACCGTATCTGACAAACGCCCCTGCTATTATGGCCCCAAATTTAAGAAAAGGAGGCACGCAACATGGATACCATTATCGGAAAATATCTGGAACAGCTTAAAGTCGGCCGGAAACAGTCCTACAAAAATCTGGCCCTTTATCCATTACTCTCAACATACAATGTGGGTTTGGAATACCTGTTGTTAGATGAGGCGTTGAGCGAAAACCTGATCGAGATCGTTGAGAAGGACAATGACGGCTCGGTGCCGGAACTGAAGGCCGTGAACAAATCTCCAATAATGATTCTTATCCTGGATGGTGAAGAACTGGTCGGTGCCAAACAGAACAGAATCGTCAACACCACTATCCTGGTTAAAGGGAATGGCACCATGGTGATTCCCGTGAGCTGTGTGGAGCACGGCAGGTGGTCATATGACACCCCCCAATTCCAAAGCAAAAAAAGAATGATGTCATCCAATCTTCGCGCCATGAAGTCTGAACAGGTCAATTTCTCTGTCAGGGATTCAGGGGAATTCCGATCGGACCAAAGTGCTATCTGGGATGGCATCGCTGAGAAAGCCAACAGGATGGGCGCGCCTTCTCCTACCGGGGCCATGGCTGCCATGTATGACAAAGAAAGGCCCGCTATTGAGGAATATGTGAAACCCTTCCATCTCATCGATTCGGAGATTGGTGCCATTTTCATGATCAACGGAAAGGTGGCAGGGCTGGATGCTTTTGGGAAACCTGGTACTTTTTCAAATGTCTTCAAAAAACTCCTGGAGAGCTACGCCCTTGATGCCATTGACTGGTATGACCCGGACAAAGAACACAAGGCCCTCAAAAGCGAGGTTACCAAATTCCGGAAGGCAACCCTCGCAGCTAAAGCTGAAGGCCGCCCATCCGTGGGTCTGGGTACAGATTTCCGGCTGGAATCCAGGAAGATAACAGGCTTTGCGCTGGCGCTTGATGGCAAAGTCCTCCATGTTTCCATTTTTGCCCGGACAAATGGTCAGAATAGAGATGCGGCTGATTCAAAAATTGAGCGGTTTTCAAGAAGGCGGAGAAACAGAACATAATACGGAAAGAAAGGAGAAATTCTTATGCCGGCAAACGTAGGGGAAATGTTTTATTATGGGAATGTTCCATGGCACGGTGAAGGCCATGAATTGAGTAACCCGGCAAACATCCAGGAGGCAATCAAGGCTGGAGGACTGGATTGGGAAGTGGGCATGGTTCCACTCAAAACCGCCGAAGATCCCCCATCCAGGGTAGACAGCCGTGTCGCTATCGTGAGAAAAGACCGGCCGAAAGGAGAACAGGGGAGGGTAATCGGTGTTACCCATAAAGGATTCAAACCGCTCCAGAACAGGGAAGGCCTCCGGATTTTTGACTCTATCTTCGGCAAGGGCAAAAAGGCGTACCACACAGGAGGATACCTTGGAAGGGGCGAGGTGATCTGGCTCCTTGCTGGATTGCCCGGGAATATCGTGGTGGGAAAAAAAGATACTGTAAAACCGTACGCCCTTTTCACCAACAGCCATAACGGTTCTATTGCCATCGACGTCAGATTGACCACCGTCCGGGTCGTCTGCCAGAATACTCTCTCTCTGGCCCTGATGGATAAAGACAAGAAGACCTTTTTCAAACACGCCCACCAGGGAGATTATCAGCATCTCCAGTCAGAACTTGAGACCTTCTTTTGCGATACTCTCAAGGCTGTTGACAATGTTCAGGCCCAGTTCAAGGAAATGATGGAGAGAAAGTTTGACGATGATGTGACAAAGGAATACATTGAAAAACTGTTTCCCGTGCCTATTGAACCCGCGAGTTCCGGAACAAACAAGAGGGTAAGAAATCAATATCTCACAAGGGTAAAAAAGGTCAGGACAGCCCGTGAAAAAATAGCCCAACTCAGGCTGTATGGCAAAGGCACTGACCTTCCCGGTGTGAAAGAATCGTTGTGGGGCACCTTCAATGCTGTTTTAGAATATGTCGATCATTATGAAAGAGATAAAGGCACAGGGATTTCATGGAGTCTATTTGGTTCCGGAGCTGTACTGAAAAGAAAGGCATACTGTCTGTCTGTGGATTTTTTGCAGCACGAAAATCTTGAATGAGAAGCATCCAATATCCAGAATCAAGAATTCCATAGAGCCAGTTTATATTGACTTATAAAGTAGTTATATGTAAACAACATTTAGCAGTATTCCCGAATCAGGATTCATCATTACACCCGAAAGATAGAGAAAAAAATTGAGTTAGCCATCGTTTTCATAAAAGGAAACTTGAAGAGAAGAGGAACAAATGGGTTTATGAACTCGGAAATGATCCGCAAATCAAAGAAAAAACTCACCATTATTCGGGACCTCGGGCCATACAGCTCCCGCTACTCATCAAAAGGCTCTCTCCTTACGGAGGCCGGAAACGTCATCCATAGCCTGTCCAAAGACTTCACCATAGAGGAAGTCCGGAAACAGGCCGTGGATGGATCCATCCTCCGTCAGCGTACGCTTGCATCGCGCCAGAGGGTGTGGCGCCTTTTGCACTACAGGCTTCTTGCACATCGAACTCCGTGGTTGGAAAACGCTCTTAAACGCGCAAGGGAAAATGGGTCACACTCTCCTGAGTTTGTTTCGCTGGTCTATCTTCACTATGCCCTTCGAGATCATCTGACCTATGACGTTGTGACAAACGTCATCTGGAATAAATGGCAAAATGGTCAAACTGAAATCAATCGGGAAGATGTTCTTTCCTTACTGGACGATGCATCCCGCATACAGCCTCAAATCAACAGGTGGGCTGAAAGCACACGGGTCAAACTGGCAGCAAGCATCCTGACGGCACTCCGGGATTTCGGGGTTTTGGACGGGTCACAGAAAAAGAGTATTGTTCGACCGGTCTTCCCTATTTTCGCGGCTGAAAATCTCCTGCGGATCCTGATATCTGAGGGCATTCAGGGTCGTGAAGTTCTGGAGCATTCAACCTGGCGGCTTTTTCTGTGCACGCAGGAAGATGTGGCGAATGTGCTGGTGCGACTCGATCAGGCAAAGCGTATTCAATTTGAACGTACCGGAGATATTATTGTCCTACATACCCCGGAAGACTGGAAAGAAGCGATATGAACCTGCAAAACTGGAAATGGAAAATCGGTGAGGCCATAGAACGTGTCCGATCTCGCTACGACTATATCGGTGGCAAAACCGGCGCACCCTTTCTTGCGGTAGTGTATCCTACGGAAATGGAGAATGCTGCAAGGAAGGAGTGGCATGATCAGACTTCAGCCCTGCCTCTGGATTTTGATGTGCGACCCATAGATGTCCTTGAGATCACCCAGCAGATCCTTACCGACCTTGGGGCTCAAAACGTTGTTGCCGCCCTGCGGCAACCCATGCCCGGATCCGATCCGGAGATCGAACTCGGCAGTCTGTGGATCAATGCGGTGGCTGATGCCGTCAGGGGTTGTTTTTCAGAACCCGGTTCTCGAAAAATTGTAGTAGTCCTTGAAAGACTTTCAGCATTTTATCCGGCGTGCGGTCCCAGAGACGTCATGCAGGAACTCTGGGGAAGCGTTCAATCAAGCCTTGATGGGCCTGTTGTGGTGCTTATCCCAGGGCATATTGAAGGACCCAGAACCTATTCATTTCTTGGGAAAAAGTCTGAATTCATGTATCGGGGCGACCTGATTTAGGGCGCCGGACCCGCGATCCATTGGGGGATTCGTTGTAAATTATAGTATTTCCATGCGGAAAAAGGGGTTAACCCATGAATATCTCGGAGTTATTTGATACAAAGGTGGCTGAAAAAATTGATCCTGTCATCAAAGTGGGGGAGACAGGGGATGAAAACAAGCTGGCAGGTGAGATCGGGAGCTATGTCATCACCCCTATGATTGAAAAGCTCCTCGATGATTTTCTTGAGCATTTCACCGACACCTTTCTTCACAATACAGGGGAAATCGGTGTCTGGATTTCCGGCTATTTCGGCTCCGGCAAATCCCACCTGGCGAAAATCATGGCGCTTCTATCGGAAAACCGACTGCTTGCAGGGGTCACCGCCTGTGATCGTTTTGTGGCCCGTATTCCATCCGATTCACCGGTGAAGAATGCCATGACCGCCAGCCTTTCGCGTATGAACCAGTGCGAAACGAAAGTGCTCGCATTCAACATCAATACCCTCGCCGACAGCAAGAGCCGCCCTCTGCCATGGGTTTTATTGTCCCAGTATTACCAGTCCAAAGGCTATGGAAGCAACCTTCTGTATGCCCGCGTTATTGAAGCAGAGCTGGACAAACAGGGTTTGTTGAACGATCTGCATTCGGCCGCTGAAACGGCCGCGGGGAAATCCTGGACCGATATTCATCGAAATCTTTCCTTTTATCGCAACCATCTTTACAACGCTGCATGCCAGGTTGCTCCGGATATTTTTGCATCCCCCACGGACGTTGACAAAGCCCTGAAGGAGGCTGAAAGCGGAGAACTCCATAATATCGCGTTCTTTGTGAGAACCATCTTGGATGATCTGGAGACAAAAGAGAAAACAACCCGAAAGCCGCAGCGGTTGATGCTGGTTCTGGACGAATCGGGCCAGTGGATCGAGGATGACCGCCAGCGTCTGACCCAGCTTCAGGCCCTGATTGAAGAGTCGGCCATCAAAGGCCAGGGGAAAATCTGGATTGTGGTGACAACGCACGGTGACATGGGCGCCATCTACAAAGAAGCCCGGGCTTTGACCGGAGAGATGAAGAAAGCGGAAGGAAGATTCCGCTTCAAGCCCGCCTTGACCATGGAAAATATCGAAATGGTCTTAGAGGATCGTCTTTTGAAAAAGAAGCTTTCCGGGGAACAGGTTCTGAAAGACATCTACGCTACACGGGGCGGGGTTCTCAGAGACCTGGGGGAACTGGCCAATACCAGTCAGACTATGCCCCCGGCAAGCCAGGAAAAATTTCCCGTCTATTACCCTTTTTTCCCTTACCAGATCCATTTGATTCCAGAGATCGTGAAATCCCTTCGTTCAAAAGGGGGGCATGGAGAACAGATGTCCGGTTCAACGCGAACCCTTCTGGCCATTACCCAGGATATTCTACGTTCCGGAAGACGTTCTTACCTGGATGAAGGCGTGGGTGCGCTGGTAAGTTTTGACGAGGTCTATCACAACCTTGTGGGAGAAGGAGAAATCAGCCCTGATGTTCGTGCAGAGCTATCCCGTTTAAGTAGCGTGGTTCCAGGGGCAACAAGCCTCACCCCAAGGGTTGCCGAGGTCCTCTATCTGATCCGTGAACTTCCATATATTCCCCGGACCATCGAAAACGTGGCGCGCCTGCTTCTGGAACATGTGGATGATGATTTGCCCGCGGTCCTTTCCCGGATTGATCCGGAGCTGGAACGTCTCATCTCCGCCGGGCTGGTGGCAAAAATAGGCGAAGAGTATGAATTTCTGACGGGAGAACGCCGCACCTTTGAGGAGGAGGTGTCCACGGTAGAGGTCCAGTATAAGCAGCAGGAACGAGAAAAGGGACTTGAAACCCATTTCATCCATGCCCCGGGGAAATCCCACTGGCGGAGCTGGCTGGGATTCGATTCGGTCGGTTACAAGGGAACCGATTTTCAGTTTCTTTTACAAATTGACGGAACCGCTGTCCCGGGCAGAAACGGCGACATAAAGGTAGCACTGGTGACGCCTTTAGGCGCTTTGGGCAACGTCGAGTTGGCGGATCTGGAAAACCGAAGCCTGCGATCGGACGAAAAAAATACCATTTTCTTTCTTTCCGGTCGAGTCCCGGGCTTTGATCGGGATCTTGCCCGATACCTCGCCATGAAAGAGGTCATTGACAACTGGAAAGGCGCTTCCCATAAATCCGATGAGGCCCGCAAACTGGCCATGGAGCGGGAAACCAATGATCTTCCCAAACTGCATCGAAAAGTTGTCGATGGGTTAAAAAGCGGAATCCGGAAAGGGCACGTGGTTTTCCAGGGATCAAGCCGGTCGCTCCTCCTGAAAACAGGCCAGACCCCAGGCGAAAGTCTCAGGGAGGAACTGGCCACCTACTGGCCGGTGATTTATCCCAAATTCGACAAAGTGCCCATCCGAATTACCAACGAGCAGAAAGCTATTCTGGAGGTGTTGGCGGGCAATTCAAGTTCCAGTGAGGTCAAAGCCTTGAAGATTTTTGATTCATCCGGAAAGGTTGATCTTAACGCCCCTCTGCCGGATGCTATCCGGATTTATCTGACGACCGAGCAAAATGCCGGCCGTCGGGTCCTGGGAAATTCCCTCATTAAGGAGTTTTCCGAGCCGCCCTATGGCTGGGACGGCAATACGGTGAGGGTTGGAATAGCGGCGCTGGTCCGTGCGACAGCCATTAAGGTTTTCATCGGGAAAAAACCCTATACCAACCCGAAAGACGCGGAACTCGCGGATGCTCTGCGCGTCAGCCGAAACTTCAACAAAATCGAACTGGTGCTGGAAGAGAGCGACCTGGATCCGGATATCCTCACCGATGCCCGAAAGTTCATGATCAAAATCGCTAAAAGGCGCAACATCGACGAAACCGCATCTTCCGTCAGTGATGCCGGAGGTCAGCTTGCAGGCGAAATCCTTTCTAAAGTTCAGACCGTGTCTTTGTGGGCCGGTGGCGCCGGCATGCCGCTGTCCACAGACTTCACGGAAGGAGAAGAGGCCTGGCGCAAGGTGCAGGCGCTCGCCAATCCAATCCACCGGGTAAAAGAAATTCATGGTTCACAGAAACCTCTGGAAACCGGATATCAAACCATCGGTGACTATGCCAAATTCCAATCGGAAAACGGGACCCTTTTTACGGAAATGAAAACCGTGTTCACCGAACTGGAAGGAATTGAACATCTACTCGAATCATCTCATCCCATCAGACACTTTCTGGATGAATATCGCACGGCAAAGGATACCGCGGCCTTCCTTGACAAGTTGACCTGGAAGCGATTGCAAAGCCTCAAATCCCAGGCCTTCATTGAAGTGGCGCCACTCCTGGAAGCGTGGCGGGAGCAGGCCCGGACGTTGCTGCAGGAAGCCCTGGATCGACTGCCCAATGACCTTGCCTCAAATGGACTGCCCCAGGGTCTGCAAAAGGAACTTGCAGACCCTCTCGAAGGATTGGTGGCGCAATTGGAGACCATTTCCTTGCCCGTGCAGGTGGCATCACTCCCTGATCGTGCCAGGAATGTCATTCGCACCCTGGGTCGAAGGATTGCGGAAGAAATCGCGAAAAAGGATACTACGCCGGGACCAAAACCCAAAAAAGTGCAGCCGGTTCGTTTAAGTGACGTTTCCACCATCTCCCGCGTTTCTTCGCGGGACGAGTGGACATCCCTTCGCAAAAAGCTGGATCAGCGGATTGTGGAGTTGCTGGATCAAGGCTACCAGGTGGAGCTTCTGTAATGGATGCGACCCACAAGAAAATCCTCAAAGCCATCATCCTTGAAATCCGACATTCGCTTGAAGGACGCTACGATGCCGGAGGTACCTGGCAACCGGGAGACCTGGAGCGACGTCTGGCCGCAATGGGCGTTCGCAGAGACCGCAAACCCTTACCAATGTATGAAATACCACATCTTTCAGCGCTGGACAAAAGGGCCAGGGAAGTCGTTGATGCCTATCTTTCCCTTCGGGTCGAGGCGGGTATCGACCTGTCAGAGGCTGTTGCCGAATTTGTCCGGGAAACGGCTTATTCGTGGGCCAACAGGCTTTTGGCGTTGCGGTGCATGGAAGCCCGGGAATTGATTGACGAGGTCATCCTTCAAAAGCCGGTTTATGGGGGAAGATCTCTTGAACATCACCGTCTGGTCCAGCGGCAGCCTGAAAGCTGCTCAGGTGATGATGACGGGCTCTTTGCCGTGCTGGACAAGGTTTTTGAGAAACGGGCCGAGACCTTGTCGCTCCTGTTTGACCCCAGGGCGCCTGGTGTGGCTCTCAAGCCCACCCCTTCGGCGCTGATGCGGAGCGTTCGCCTGCTATCGGGCACGGAGCAGGTGAATGGGCAAACTTCAGCCTCGGACGATGTTTTCAAAGCCCCGGATGCCCTGGGATGGGCCTATCAATACTGGAACACGGAAGAGAAGGACCGGGTTTTTGAAAAGGTTCGCACTCAGAAAGGCGCCAAGATTCAGGGGGCGGATATTATTCCGGCCACACAGCTTTACACCGAACCCTACATGGTCAAGTTCCTGGTTCAGAATTCTCTTGGGGCCACATGGGTCGGCATGCAGCCGGATACCCAACTGATGGAAGGGTGGGAGTATTTTGTCCGGGATGCCGATCGGGCGCCGGTTGAAAAAAAGCCGGTTCAGGCGATTACTTTTCTTGATCCAGCGTGCGGGTCGGGGCATTTTTTGATCGAGGCCTTTGACCTTTTTTATGCCATGTACGAGGAGGAAGGACATCTAACCGAACCCGAGGCCATCTGCCGATCCATTCTGGAAAAGAACCTTTTCGGGATTGATATTGATGAGAGGGCCGTTCAGATTGCAGCGGCCGCTCTTTGGATGAAGGCTGCAGAGAAAGCCTTTGAATTTGGAGGTGCTGCCAAGAATCTTGTGGCCACCAATATTCGGCTCCCCAAAGGAAAGGATCACCTCGAAGAATTTCTAAAGGAACACCCGGAAGACAAACCGATCCGTCCTGCCCTGGAGGTGATATTTGAAGGGCTGGCCCATGCCGATGAACTTGGCTCCCTCCTTCAAATTGAGGAACCGGTCGAGCGGGAATTTAAGCATCTGAAGGAAACGGATGATCGCGCCAGATCCCACGGAACAACTCAAGGAGATTTATTCAGGCCCACTGCTGTTCAAGACCAGTTGCCATTTGGGATCGAAAGCTATGATGAGTGGCGGAAAAAGACCGTTGCTGCTTTAAAAGAGCATTTTGCTGCGGAAGCGGAATCGGCCGATCTGGGGCAGGCGTTTTTTGGTCAGTCGGTGGGCAAGGGTTTGGTGCTGTTTGATTTGCTTTCTCGGCGATATGATGTGGTGGCTGCGAATCCACCGTATATGGGATCTAAGCACCTTAATACTCATCAGAAAAAATATTTGCAAATGCGTTATCCAGCTGGAAAACGCGATCTCTATGCAATGTTCATGATTCGTTCAGTGGCTCTTAGTAAGAAGACCGCTCGGATTGCCATGGTAACGCGCCATTCATGGCTATTTTTAAAATATTTCGAGATGCTTAGAGGGAATCAAGAGAATCCCAATTACGGAATATTGTATCAATCGACGATTGAGACTCTTGTTCATCTAGGCCCACATGCATTTAGCGAAATTGGTGGAGAAATCGTTAATACAGTACTCTTCACTTTACTCAATACCCCCCCGCAGCATGACAGCAAATTCAGCGCAATCCGTGTTGTTGATGCGCCAAGCTTGGAGAAAAAACAATCTCAGCTAAAAAGAGTGTTGCAAGGAGAGTTAGAAGCTCTCAGAAGTTTTCCCGAGCAGCTTAGCTTTACCAAAATGCCATTGAGCCAAATCATGTATTGGCTTCCCAAGAAGTTCCTTAACGTATTCTTAACCCACCTCCCTTTAAAATACCAAGCCACCGTACGTGAGGGCCTGCATACATCTAATAGCTACAGATTTGTTCGTTTTGCCTGGGAATGTGCTGATTCCAGAGGCCAGCAGAGGTGGGTTAAATATGCCAAAGGTGGTGGGTATAGTAAATGGGCTGGCTATGATGAATTTAGGTGCGAATGGGAATTTAATGGTGCCCGCATTTTTGCTACAGGCAACGCGATTATTCCGAGTCAAGGTCGATACTTTGAGAACGGTTTCACTTACTCAAAAGTCGGAGGAGCAGCCTTCAGTGTAAGACGACTTGAAAATTCGATCTTTTCTGATGCAGGGCAGGCAATTTTTCCGAAAGATGGAATGTTCATCCCTGCCTTTCTAAACACCCGAATAGCTTCGTATTTCTTAAGGCTTCTCAGTCCCACCATGGATTTCAATAAAGGGTATGTCGAACTATGTCCGATCCCATCATCTCCTCATAATTACGAGGAGTTGGCTGGCTTAATGATTGCAAACAAAGTACAAATTTTGAGCAGTATCCCGACGGAAAATTCGTTTGATGTATGGGGCCTATGCAAAGGAGTAGGCATTTATCATGTGGTAGACCAAACCATAAAAACAACTAATGAGTTAATTGCTTTCTTGCTTATGCAAGAGTCAAGAAATGAAATAGTGTGCTGCAATTCGCTTGGGCTGGAGGATGAAGACGTAAAGTTATATACCAACGATGTTGGCACCCCTGCAGGCCTACACCCTGCTATCAATGGATATGATGCACCACCAGAAATTCCAAATATTTCAGGGAAAAGAGTAGAGGCGGAAACCCTACATGTGATGGAACCATTTTATTCTAAGATGGTATTGAAAAATGAAAATTTAGATTATTTAAGATCTAGATTAAAACAACTGTATACGTTAGAACTAAATGATCTAACTTATGGTAAGGCAGGGCGCGTATACCCAATCAACCATGAAGAAACTGACAATTCTCATCCAATGTGCCCCATTCCTTCAGAATCGTTCCTCGAAGAACTCTCTCAATACCTCTGTATCCATCCATTTTCTGTCTATTGGCTCCTCAAGGAAGGTATTGAAAACGAGGGCTGGCGTTGTCCACGTGAAGACCATCGCATCGCTGCTGATCGATTCACAGTAATAATTCTCCAACTCCTCGGTCACCGTTGGCCCAAACAAATCGAAACCAATGAACCGATTCCTGATTGGGCAGATCAAGACGGCATTATTCCGTTGACAGATGTAACAAATGAGCAAACACTGTTGAACCGGGTTCGGGACCGCATCTCGGCCGAGTTTGAAGGCGGTGATGTTACCTCAATCGAACGCGAATTTGCCGAGATCATGGGCAAACCGCTTGATCAATGGCTGGAAGTTGAATTCTTCAAACACCATGTCAAACAGTTCAAAAAGCGCCCCATTGCCTGGCAGATTCAAAGCGGAAAATACGCACGGAACAACAAACCCGCCTTCGCCTGCCTGGTCTATTACCACAAGCTTGATGGGGATCTGCTGCCCAAAATCCGTACCCATTACATCGGTCCCCTGCGCCAGAGGTGCGAAACCGAGCTTAGGGGCATTGAAGCCCTCCCCCTTGATGCTCGCAGCGATCGACAGGAGAAGCGTCGAATAGAACTTGAAACACAAATCGAAGAGCTGAAGGATTTCGACAGCAAACTGAAAGACCTGACGGAAAGCGCCTTCGGACCCCGGCGCATGATACCCCACTTGAGGCAGAATGCCCTTGAAGACAGCATGTTGTGCCTAAAGACGCGGTGGTTGAAGAAACTGAGCGGTATCATGCAGCAGTATCCCTTGAAAGACTGGATAACGCTGGCGGAACAAGCCGAAGTGCATGAAAACCTGCCGGAATGGATTATGGAGCCGGTTTACAACCTGCATTATTTCTGCTCAAAAGTGGGCGCCCATACCCCGAAAGAAAAGACGTTCAAAGATGATCCCGGCGCCGGGGAGCTGGCAGAGATCATCTGTTCAAGGGCCGAAAATATGGTAAAAGGTTCGTTGCGGCTGGTTTGCACAAGCTGGTGGAAAAACCTGGATGATGCTGTTTTTACACCTCTGCGGAAACGGATCAGGGATCTGCAGGAAGAGTTGAAACTTCTGAAGGAAAAAGAAGCCGTTGAAGGAAAAGAAAATCCCCAGTTGATTTCTGATTTCGAAATGCGGATCGAGAGTATCAAAATGGAAATGAAGCCCCTTAGAAAGGCATTGGCGGATAAAACAGAAAAGGCGAAAAGGATTCGGGATGAAATTGAAAACTGGTCAAACACCGATGCCTTGACCTGGGAGCCCTGGCTTGCCACTCAGCACATGTATGATGCCATTTCAGGTATCGATAGCCAACACAATCCACCCGGCTCGATCCAGGACTTCATTCGGCAGGAAAGCGCCTATCTTCCTGATATTGACGACGGGGTGCGGGTCAACATCGTACCCCTTCAAAAGGCAGGAGTCCTTGCGGGTGACGTTCTTGCAAAAAAGGATCTGGACAAGGCCATTTCAGACCGCGCCGAATGGCGGGCCGACGAACGACGCTGGGTCCGCGAGGGAAAGCTGCCTCAACCCGGATGGTGGCCCACCGCAATTCAAGATAAACCATAGATGTTTGTACTTCTCCTTTTGGAGGCTGTTAACATGAAGATATTGAAGATGGAAATCAAAGGGTTCAGGTCCCTCAAAAACATTTCCTTTGCCCCCGCGGATCTGAACGTTATCATCGGCCCCAATGGAACCGGTAAATCCAATCTTTTAAGGATGCTGGAACTTGTTTCCGTCTCAGCACAGGGCAGGCTGGGAAAAACGATTCAGCACTCAGGCGGCATGGCTCCTTTGGTTTGGGACGGTATCTCCGAAAGCATCCGTTTTGATATCAAGTCTTCCCAGCTTTTGCCGGCGTGGGCGGTGGACAGAAACTGGCTCACCTATGGGGTTGAACTGGCAAGATTGGGTAAAACCGGGGCTTACGCTATCGGAGAGGAACAGCTTTTGTACTTCCATCGCCGGAACCTGGAAGAAGAAGTTGAGCCCTTTGCGATTCTGGATCGGCAAAAAATGAGCGCCAGGATTTTCGACGAAAACCGAAAAGAATGGATTGCACCGGAAGAATCCCTTCTGGAAGAGGAGACCCTTCTGAGTCAGACAGCCGGGCCGTTTACCATCAACCAGCATATTCCCCTATTCCGACAACAGCTGACTGAATGGCGCGTATATCATGACATGGACGTCAGTCCGTCGGCCGGGCTTCGTCAACCGGCTGTGGCGCGACTGGAAAAACGGGTCGATCCGGACGGCCAAAATCTCATTTCCGTGCTGCATACCCTTTACACAGGGGATCGTGATTTCAAAAAAGATATCGATCTGGCCATGCGGGCCGCTTTCGGTGATGACTACGATGAGCTGGTTTTCCCACCGGCGGCGGATCAACGGATACAGCTCAGGGTGAGATGGAAAAGCCTGCGGCGTGAACAGACGGCCGCGGATCTCTCTGATGGTACGCTTCGGTTTCTCTTTCTGCTGACGGTGCTTGCGTCTCCAACTCCCGCGCCTCTCATCGCCATTGACGAACCCGAAACCGGGCTTCATCCCTCCATGTTTCCCATTGTTGCCGAGTACGCACAGGATGCCGCGGAACGGGCACAGGTTATTTTGACGACCCATTCGCCCCAGTTTCTTGATGCCTTTGAGGACATCCTCCCCACAACGACAGTGGCAAAATGGATAAACGGCGAAACAGTTCTCAAGACCCTGGAAGGGGAGAGACTGGCGCGCTGGCTGAAGGCGTATTCTTTAGGCACACTTTACCGTTCCGGCGAACTGGAAGACATGGTGGAGGACGGGGAATGAATTTCGTACTGTTTGTGGAAGGGGATACCGAAAAAAAGACGTTGGCCGATTTTTTCAAGCGCTGGCTCGATCCAAAACTGGAACGGCGTGTAGGTCTCAAAGTTGTAAAATTTGGTGGGTGGGCTGAACTGGTCAAGGAATCACCGAAAAAAGCAAAACTGTATCTGAAAGAGAAAAATATCATCGCCGTTTTTGCACTTCTGGACTTGTACGGCCCGACTCTCTATCCCGATGCCGAGCGAGCTGTATCGGAGCGGTACAAATGGGCGAAATCCCATCTCGAAAGAAAAGTGGATGACACCCGTTTCCGGCAGCATTTTGCCGTCCATGAAACCGAAGCGTGGCTTTTCAGCAACCCGGCCCTTTTCCCCAAAGCGGTCAAAGATGCACTGCCTGCGGGGGTACGGAAACCGGAAGAAATCAATTTTGATCAACCCCCATCAAAACTTCTGGGAAGACTCTATAAAGAAAAGACCGGCCGAAGATACAAAAAGGTTGCTCACGGAAAAGATCTCTTTGACAGGCTTGATCCGGAAACGGCTTACGGGAAGTGCCCTTATCTCAAACGCCTTTTGGATGATATGCTTAAAATTGCCAGGGAGGCTGGGCTATGAGCACGCCAAGCCGCTCATTTCGTGAATGGATAGTCCATGAAATTGAAAGCGTTCTGGGGCAACAGACGTCACCTCCGCCATTTTTGATCTGGTGTGACCCCCATGATGAATGGCGTGCGCTCTTGCGGGATGCCGGGGCGTCGTCAGGGTTTGAACTGTGGGCGCCGAAATCGTTTATTGAAGCGCATCACGAACTGCTGGTACGGGACCGGTTTTTTTCAAATGAGCGAAAGCCCCGCGTTGTCTGGTTGCCGGTGGCCCGGGATGAAATTTCATGGTTCAAGATTTTCGAGCTGGACGCTCAGATGGTCTGGGAAAAAGACCTCCTGCAGGGCGTTCGGGACTATGGCGTTCACATCCCGCGCGAGCATGAAAATGAACTGAGACCCCTGCTTCCTGCCTATGCCGGGAAATGGTTTGATGAACCCATCAGCTCATGGAAAGAACTGACGCCCGGAAGCGCCAAGGGAACGCTGGTGGACGACCATCGGTTACTCCAGGTGCTGGCCGGTGAAGAAGGCGAGTTTTCGCAACTCAAAGAGGAAGATCGTTTCACCATCTTCGCATGCAGAGCAACCGAGGAATTCGGGTTGCCGGATCCAACGGGAATGGATGAAACGGACTGGCGCATTGCGGCAACTGCGTGTCTTCTGGCGACCGAGGCTGCCCAGGGCAGTCCGGAAAATCCCCCCACCGAAGGCGATCGCATCATTCCAGCCGGTTTGATCCGTGACCGCGCCCTGAGATTTCTCAAATCCTGGCGGAGCCATATTCAGTATATTCCTTCTTTCGAGGCGCTGGTCCAAAAGGCGGATACTACGCTGGGGCTCACCTATTGGGCGAAAAACCTGAAAAATTCGCCCCGTTCCTACTGCTCCAGAGCTGTGGAGAGAACGCTTTTTGAGCAAGTTTCGGAGCAGCTGGACCGGATAGAAGAGGTTGACACTCTGGCTGTCGAGTTGGAAAGCCGTTTTCAGGGCATTAAAGAGCGACAGCAGGAATTCTGGGGAACCATAGCCAATGAAAAGGTGGGGTGGTCCTACCTGGTTCAACTGGGTGATGCCGCCAGCCTGCTGGTTGAAAGCGTGGGCATGGAAGAATCGTGGAAAACCGCCATGGACGGGGTCCACTGGTTTACCGATCGGGGTTGGCACCTGGATCAGGCGGGCGAATGGCTCTTTCTGGAATTGCCTGACATGCCGGGTGGCCTCCACAGGATCCGGGCGCGTCTCAGGCGAGGGTATCTTCGGGCAGTTGACCGAATCAACCGGGCCTTTTCTAATTTGCTTCACAACAACTGGGACGATATCTCGGGCCTTCCCACTTCAGGGGAAGTGCTGATGGCGGCATTGGATGAGGGAGCGCCATCAACCGCCGTTTTTTTCCTGGACGCCTGTCGTCTGGATTTGGGGTATCGGCTGGCACATCTGCTAAATGCTGGAGAGCCTGTCAAAAGGGCATCGGTTCAAGTCGCCAGGGCGCCGGTCCCCAGCATTACAGCCCTTGGCATGCCTTTTGCCTTGCCCATTAAACGAGAAATGCTTCGTGTCACTTTGACTGGTGAGAAAAACGCCTTTTGCATCAAAGCACAAGGATTCTCCGGGGACCTGGCTTTGGCACAGGAAAGGCGAAAATGGCTGGAGAAGCATGTGGGCGCCCGGAAATTTTTGACCCTTGCCGATGTTCTGGACAGCGATAAACTGAAATCCCCCGGTCGCACGAAAACGATTCTTATTATACACGGGGATACGTTCGATATGGAGGGTCATGAGGGCCAACTCAAACTGGAAGGAGCAGAGGAACATCTGGAGCGGTATGCGCGAGCGGTGAGACGGCTTCAATCGATCGGGTATAAACGGATTATTCTCGCAACTGATCACGGCTTTTTTCACTGGCAGCCTGAAGCCGATGAAGTGGAAAACAAACCGTCCGGTGAACTGCTGTGGAAATCCCGACGTGCGATTATCGGACAAGATCTGATGCACCCGAACGCCATACGGATACCGGTCATGGGTTCTGAGCTGGAAGCCATGGTGCCCCGGAGCATCAATGCCTTTCGAACGTATGGGGGCCTGGGATATTTTCACGGCGGCGCGACGCTTCAGGAGATGATTGTTCCCGTTATTGTGGCCGACTGGCCTGCTAAAGCCGAAAAAATTGATGTGGTTCTCAAGCCTTTAGGGCATATATCCAGTGAAACGCCGCGAATTGAAATTCAGGCGGGTTCAAAAGGACAGGCGAAGCTTTTTGCCGATGCGAACCAGTTGTCCAGGAGGGTTCTGGTGAAAGTTAAAGAACTTTCAACCGGCAAACTGATTTTTCGACATAAAGAAGCGGTTGCCGTGGAACCGGAGGGTGAGACAATGGCCATTTCACTCCAATTGGTTGATCCGAAACCCGCCGTGGCCTATGGCACGCCTCTCATGGTGGAGGTGCTTGATGCCGACAATGAGGAGATCCTAGACCGCGAGGAGATCACATTAAAGGTGGATATCGATGAATGGTAATGCTGAAAATATCAGGGTAGCGGATTCCCTGGACAGTAAGCTTTTGGAATTTTTCCCAGGTCGTATCGTACGAAAAGACCTGGTCCATAAGTTGAAGGTGGGATTCAATATCCCTGTGTACGTTCTGGAATATCTTCTTGGGAAATACTGCTCCACTGCGAACGAGGAGGAGATACGTGAGGGCCTGACCCTGGTGAAACAGGCCATTTCCGACCGTGTTGTTCGCGCCGATCAGGGTGAACTGATCAAGGCGAGGCTTCAGCGTTCCGGTTCCATAAAGCTGATTGATCTGATTACGGTTACATTCGATGAAAAGGACCAGGGCGGAAAATACTGGGCCAGGTTAGCCACATCAAGCCTTGACAAGGTCCATATCGACGAAGCGGTCGTTTATCAATATGAGCGGGTTTTGACCGGGGGTGTCTGGGCCAATCTGGAAATCACTTACGATGAGTCCA
This sequence comes from Deltaproteobacteria bacterium, assembly GCA_018644785.1. The sequence goes on from JABGPV010000008.1 coordinate 18,806, forward strand.
TGGTGCATGGCGGCGTCACGCGCCCTTTCGTCCTCAGCCGAATGCAGCCTATACAGATCGCCAGCGCCAAACTGAGTGAATTTGTAACGGCACGGGAAGGCTTTTCCCGCGATGAGTGGATCAACATTTTGCTTCGAACCATGGGATATGAACCTTTTCAGCCCGATTTTACCCGGCGCCGGAAACTGCTCTGTCTCCTTCGGCTGGTCCCCATGGTTGAGAAGAATTTCAATTTGATCGAGCTTGGCCCAAGGGAAACGGGAAAATCTTTCATTTTCAGGGAGATTTCCCCCTATGCCATTCTGCTTTCCGGCGGACAGGGTTCGGTTGCCGATCTGTTTGGATGGAAAAACCGCAAAGACAAACCCGGACTTGTGGTGCGAAACGACCTCGTGGCCTTTGATGAGGTGGCCGGCGCACACTTCAAGCATGAGACAGACAAGCAGATGTACAAGGGATACATGGAGCAGGGCTCGTTTTCCCGTGGAGACGATAAAGGCACCATCTGGGCGGATGCAGGCATTGTTTTTAATGGCAATATTGACGGCGACGTGGAATCCATTGCGAGGACAACCCATCTCTTTACGGCCCTTCCGGAAACCATAAGGAACGATACGGCGTTTCATGATCGATGGCATGCCTATCTCCCGGGCTGGGAGATGCTGAAGCTGAAGCAGGAACACTTTACCGAGCACCTGGGATTCATCGCCGATTATATTGCTGAAATTTTCCATAACGAGTTAAGGCCGTTGAATTTTACGGATAGTTACGACCATTTTTTCGCCTTTGGAAGCCACGTGGGCAAGCGTGACCGCACGGCCGCCGTCAGAACCATTTCCGGGCTCATGAAGCTGATTCATCCCGCGGGCCGCTGTACCAGAGAAGAAATGACGGAATATGTGGCCTTTGCTCTGGAAATGCGACGTCGTGTAAAAGAGCAGCTCAAACGGATCAACCCCATTGAGTTTTCGCGAGTGAACCTGTCTTATATCGACAAAGAAACGGGAGATGAATTTATCGCCGAGTGCCTCGAATTGGGTGCCATTCGGCTCATCCCTGAAGGCCCATTGCCCCCGGGAGATATTTTCAGCGTGGGCTACGATCCCACAGGTGATAGGGTCACGCTCTTCCGTATTCAGGTAGCTGCCCTGCCTGGCACAGGGAAATTTCAGTTGGTCGGGGTCACTTCCAAATCCATTAAAGAAAGCGCTCGGATGGCCTATGATTATCTACGCGGAAACGCAAAAAGAATCGGACTTGACCGGGATCTGAAAGGTTATGACTTTAACATCCAGGTCATGAGCCCCATGCATGGCAAGGATTCCGAGGATCTGGGAGTTGCATTTTTCGTTTCCATTGTTTCAGCAATGGTGGATAAGAATATTGCGCCCAGCCTGGTGGTGTTGGGGCAGATGTCCATTCATGGCGTGCTGAGCCGTGTCGAGAGGTTGGGAGACCGTCTGAGAGTGGCCATGGACGCAGGGGCCAAACAGGTCATGATTCCAACCGCAAACGCCTCAGATTTAGGAAGCATCCCGGCTGAATTACTGGATAAGCTGAGGGTGGAATTTTACTCTGATCCGTCCCAGGCGGTGTTTAAGGCGATTGCGGAAGCGTGAGTAGCGTCTTAACGGGATTTTCATTAGGAGGACTAAATGCCGGTACTGGAACTGAGTGCGAGTGAGTGGCTGACCATAATTACCCACGTCAAAAAATGGGTAACGAACCTCCTCCGTGCGAAAGAAAAAAGGAAAAGGGAATCCAAAGATGCGTTGAGGGCGGTGATAAAGGCGACTCAAGAGACTCGGCTCTATTTGCGTGACATTCGTGAAGGCGGTGCAAAAACAATTGAAAAGGACGGGGACCTTTCGTCACTTTGGACAGAACTCTCCTTCAAGCTTGATGACATCGGTTTGAAAAAAGTAGGCGACAAATGCATTGCTATGGGAAGATATTGGGCAGATCCTGCTTTATTCGATGATGAATCGCTGGATAGCGCTCAGGAGCGTCTTTTAGACATTGAGAAAATCGCTCTGCTTTGCCTAAATGAAATCAGTAAACCACAGGAAAAAGCGCATTAATCATGCCGTGCCAACTTTCAGCATGGAGGAAACAATGGGAGACATCGTTTCAACTATATCAACGGCAATTTCGCTGGCTTCTCGGCTGAAAAAAATAAGTGAAAACATCAAAGACGCGGAATTCAAGAATCTCCTGGCGGATTTAGGGCTTGAACTGGCTGAAGGCAAAATGAAACTGGCGCTTCTGATAGAAGAGAACACTAATTTAAAAGCTGAGTTGGATGCTTTGAAAAACGCTGAAGGTGATCCGTGCCCCAGATGTCACAAACGCGGTTGGCATTTAGAGGATAGCAAACCTGACAAATTATTTGGAGACTTGGGCGGTATGAGAAGAATCTATAAATGCTCCTTTTGTGATTTCTCCGAGGAGCAACTGATAACACCTGAATGAATGAGCGGATATAGATAGATTTGAGGCCGCTTGACCAGTATTTTAAGTTTGTAGGAGATCTTCGGCGGACCAATTTACGCGAACACCTCACAGGGGAATATCCAAAACGCCTGCAAGAAATGGGTTGTGCGGTTCCAGAAAAAACCCGTTAACAGATCAAAACTATAACTTTACCAATTTGAGTGCAATAGGATAATACCATTACAGGCTTATTTTGTCTAAAATGTAGAATTTTCCATTTCTGATACTTATTGCCCACGAATATTTTCCCTCAGCACCTTGGAAATGATAAATCCGAATTTCAGGATAGATATTTGATTGATATTCGGAACCCAATTTGACAACGGTGGAGGCCTGTGCAGCGATAAACAAATGAACTTTTTCGATTTTCTCATAACCTTCTCGACTGCGCAGGTTTCGGATCAAATCATGGACGGTGCGCAGAGCACTTTTCATCTTTTCTTCACTGCTGAAAGCGTCAGCTCTGGGTCCTCTACCATCCAGGCGAATCCAAATTGTTTTATCCGTGAGTGATGATGGGAGCTGTGATTCCGCGATTGAAACGGTAAAGGTCATGGCAATTGCCACATCTTCACCGATAAAATTTTCAGGATAATTAACAACCACGCGTTCCCCATCATCGCAATCATCTAACATGTGCCATTTCTGTTCGAATCGATTATAATCCATTACTCTGAGATTTTGTCTTGTAGAAAGCCTGACGCCTGCTGCGTACAACAGCGGCACAGGTGCTAATCCAGCGAATACTGTGACCGGAGCTGCAATGTTCAGGGACATTATCTTTTCGTCGAGCATCTTCCCGAATATTTCAATATGCTCAAGTGCCATTTCTGTTGTTTGATTGTGAGTATCCAATGATAAATGAGTGACCTCTCCATAACGGTATTTGGGAGGCAAATCTTTAATAGGGGGTTGATCGTGCATTCCTGGAAGACCACGCAAGTAAACCAGGCAAGATGTTCGAGCCATTTTTACCCGACGCAAGCCCCAAATACCGATTGATACACCAATTCCAGATAGTACCAACCCAGTATAAGTTACAGTATCAGGACCGATGGTCAATGTGAACGACGCAGGCAATGTCAAAGGTTTAATTTCAAGTGCTACAGCCAACCACCATAAACCTCCAGGCGCCATGAGACCTACGCCAAGGATCAAGAGCAACCTTGCGAAACTTACAACTGGATCAACATGACGATACTTGAGCCATTGGTTCCAAAACTGCCAGAATAAATTGACAATTTTTTCATTCATAATGAGCTCCCTTCGTCGTTAGCTGATTCTACAAGTTCAATAAACTGCGCAGACCTGTTGCCTCCCCATACCCGAACTTTTACGTTACCAACAATCAAAAAGAAAAGAGACTCACCTGCAAAATCCCCATGACTAATAGTCCGTTTCCAATCTTCCCAATCTACTTTAGATGGGGTAGGCACCGGTTCAGGGTGTGAGTGCCATGAGCCAATAAGCGTTTGAGTTTTGCCTGATGCATTCCATGTCTTGTGTAGTATTTTATTATGATTGTCGGAACGATAAAAAGAGGTGCGAAACCTTTTATCCCACCATGAAGGTTCAGTGATTTGGTCTACTACAAGATGTTCATTTTCCAATAGGTGCCGGCCGATCAGAAGGCCGCCCGCCTCGTTTTGACCTCTTTTAGTTTGACGGTATCTATTGAGTTTCTCAACAATATTGTCGAGAATAATAAGTTTACGCCCGTTACTGATTTCATATATTAACCGTTTCATACGTGTACGCCGCACACAGGACAATTGCTTCTCATAAATTCAAATTCCACATTGTCAATATTTTTACTCACAGAATTCTTATACCATGCGCTTGTTCGTAAATCAGCATTTTCAGCCAAGTTGCTTGCCCCGAGCCAATATCTATACGAATTATCCTGGCCGTTGATCAATTTTTCAAGCGCCAATTCAGCGGCTAGAGTTGCAGTCTTAATTGAATCGAGCGCTGAAAAAGGGGTAAAGGCACCACCACATCCGGTCAAGTCTTTTGTCACATTTTGGAACGGCATTAGAAAATCAGAACGACGGCAAGGACCTTGTTCTTTTTGATCCAGTAAACATTCTAGGCATCCTTTTGATTTGCCATCCACAAGAAGAGCATGACCTCCAATGCTACAGGCTTCCAGCCAGCAATACAAAACCGGCACCGAATCAGGTGATCTAACGATCACCTGGTTCATTTCACGCATACCAGTAAAATCGGCGGTGGCATCAACTATCATTTGGATGGTTTTCCAGCCTCCCTCCTTAAGCCACCCATCTCTTTCAGTAGGTTTAGCGATGGCATCCACAAAGGGTAGACGCCATTTGAGATGCTTGGCCATCGCTTCAGCCTTGTTATCGCCTATTTCACCACCTCCAAGCACATGCCGATAAATATTGTCTTCGCTTAATTTATCATTATCAATAATGATAATATGGCCTACTCCACATAAAGCGAGTTGTTCCGAAATTCTGGACCCGACTGCACCGCATCCGATTACTGCAACTGTAACATTACCCAAATTCAATTTGGCGCCACCACGCTCAAGAACATATGATTCATAGTGCCGTTGAATCGATAAAGGTATTACCTGCCATACAGTTTGGTCAGAATCACCAAAGAAACTATTCTTCGAATAACCTGTGGCAACCACTCCAAACAGGGCTAATTTACCATAGGGGCGCGGCTGGGAGAAAAGAAAAATTTCACGCTGATAACGCATTTTCCCTTTTTTCTTTTTCTTCTGTTTAGTCAGTTCATCAATCAAGTAGTTTCTTGCCGTGGGTTGAACATACTTGAGCAATCTGCGAACATAAGAAGGCGTTAGTTCTGAATCTGGAGAAGGAGGTAGAGTTGATTTGGAAAGCGGGATATACCAAGCATTCACCGACTGTAATTTATTAAGCCTTGATTGATATCCGTACTCTTTGGGAATGGCCTTCTGATAAAAAGCCACAGGAATCTGCTTCTGCTTTGCTTTTGGATTGCAAAAAGCTTTGATATGTTCTGGAAGTTCTCTCGGCTCGAAAAAGCACTTAACGGTTTTACACCCTGGCAATGAACTCCAATACCCTTCGAATTCTTCATGTAAACTTGTAAGGTCTCTTCCGGCGCTCTGTTCAATCGTTGCCACTGCCATGCCCAGGGCTTGATGCAACACCAAATCAGTTTGATCTACGGCTATGAATACCCCAGCACCCTTGTCCGTATAGCAGATGTCCCCCTCAAAATTAACATGATTATGGAAATCGTATTCTTCGGGACTGGCCAAATGTATATAGGGAAGTTTTTTCGGAAAATCTTTTGGTTCGCTGATTATAAGCTCGTAGGTTAAAGTGCCCAGGTGAAACGTTGCAAGAAACGACCGGGATAGTTCCGGTCGGTGATGAGCCATCCTGCTCGGCAGAGATTTGAGATCGATTTCCGTAACGGAAATGACATTTGGATGTTGACGTAGTGAACTTTCAAAATCAAACTGTTCCACCTGTTCCACACTCAAGCACTTGCACCAGCAGGGGCAAAACCGGCTGTAGCCACCTTACGGGCGGTGTCTTTCTTCTCAGGAACAGGGAATTCATCTCCAAATTGTTTTTTCAAAAGCTTACACGCCTCATCTTCCAAATCTTCATTTTGTGCATCAATAAGGGCATCTTTAAGGTCCTCAAGCTTTTCCTTGAAGGTCTTCATCTGACTTTCAGTCATTTTTCTATTCAAATCATCATGCGGTTCTACGGGCAGTTCTATGGTTAACCAGCCAGTTACGTCAAAGCAAGCAATTATTGCCTTCATCAATGAGATCAATGCTTCGATGTCATTGTATTTGTTGTTAAATATGTCTTTTGATGTTTGGAACCAATGATAGGCTGCACAAGTCAAGGCGATGCTGAAGGGCTTCCCAGAGGTGAGTTTGTGATCCCGCCAGCGTTTGAGATAGCGGATACACCTTCTCATCTGTGCATTATCATCTTTGTCGCTAAACCGGTTCCTGATTTTGTCTATGAGACCTTTTGGATCAGATATTTCCCATAAGCGTTTCTCAGAGTCAGAAAATTCTTTTCCTTTTGCTAGATCAAGAGCGGTTTCCCCGGATCGTTTCGCATAGATGACCAAATCAACGTGATAATCAACCTCTCCGTTTTTAAGGTATTCAACAGTGACACATGGTCTTCTTATGCGTACTGACCTATTACCACAGGTAAGAGCATCACTGACCATTTTTTTAAGTTCAACAGGGTCTTTGTAATCATCACGGAAGCAGTCAAATATAACACCTTCATCAATGTCATAGTTGCCATCTTTGGGATTTGTTCCAGTATTCATCGCGTAGCTACCCTGATCAAAATTTTCAAACGAGGGGGCATCTTCCGATATGTTTTTCCGGAGATCTTCCAGAAGGGTGTCACGCTTATCGCGTAACGTCTGGTTTTCATTGAAATCATCAAGTTTTATCTTTTTGTGGAATTCAAGAAAGTAGTTTTGAAGGTTCGGCATTATGTTCTCCTTAATCATCCCCGGAGCGGTTAGAAGACTTTATCATCCCCGTTTATGCAGGCTTTTTATATTTTTGGCACAATATTCCTCCTAATACATTTTTAAGTTTAAAATATAAGCCAGCAATAATGCTTTGTCAAGAGGCATAAGCACAATTTATTGTGGTTGATAGGACATAATAATCAATATATTGTACATACGCCACGGCGGGTAACTCATGGCATCTAAGGTGCATCAGAATAAGGCGCGACGAAAACGAATCTTAGAGAAGCTGAGTCTGATCGGATTTTTCAATCTCTCACGGAAATCGTGAAACAAACCCTGTCATTCCGGTGGAAATATCCTGCTCAACTTCGCATTACTTTTTTTCGTGATCTGGATGCCTGCAAAAAACTCCAGAGATTTCCATGAAAATCAGGGAAATCACCCGGAGGTGTCAAATTGACAAAAACAATCAAAACTGTGCTCAAAAAGGTTCTAGACTGCTTTGAGTCCCAAAACCTGCCAAAAGCAATCACTTATAGTGTGTTTCCAGCAGCCAACATGCCATCATCGAACTGGTCGCTTCTGAACAGGATCCTGATTTTTCTCTCGGATACCCACGATGCGAGAGGTTTTCGGCAGTGGAAAGAAGTCGACAGATACGTAAAAAAGGGCGCCAAGGCAATCCATATTCTTGTACCAAGAATCATGAAGAAAGAAAATGATGAAGGAAACGAAGAAGAAAGATTGGCAGGCTTCATGGCAAGGCCTGTTTTCAGGATGGAAGATACTGATGGCGATCCGCTTGAATACGAACAGATTGAGTTACCAAATCTTCCTTTGATGGAAAAGGCCAAAGAATGGGGCATTTCAGTCAAAAGCCATACCTGGAAATCCTACCTATTACGGATACTTTTCAAGTGAACGAAAAAAAATTGCACTTGCCTCAAAAGAAGAAACCGTGTTTTTTCACGAATTATCCCATGCTGCCCACAAACGCTTGGTCGGAACCAACAAAAACCAGCAATGGAAAAAAGAGATCGTGGCAGAACTCGCAGCAGCGGTGCTGTGCCAAATAGTTGGAAAAACCTCAAAGTACCTTGGAAACAATTACAGGTACATCGAGCACTACGCCAAAAAGGCCAGCCTAAATCCAGTTCAGGGCTGCCTCAAAGTGATAAACGACGTAGAAAAGGTTCTGGGCCTGATACTCACGAAAAAATAGGACAATTGGAACCTCGCCTTTTCTATTCCTTTCATCAGGACGATCAATCAAAGATTTCACTTAAATTTTATGGCAAATGCTCCACAAAATGGATACAGATGGCAACCCCTTCACATCGCGACACACTATTTGTTGCGCAGGAATGAAGGAATAAAAGAAATTTGTTGAAAATCGGAACTTTTTCATTCACAGATACTGAAAAAGGAGGATATGCTTTATGGCCAAATGGAGACCAAAAGAAATTATTGTACACGAAAAAATAAGAAAAGACCCCGTCACGAACCACGTACTGGGAAAATGCGAAAGGGTTCCCATCAAATATGTGAGAAGTGGTACCAGAAAAGAAATTGTTGAAGCATCCGATGTTTTAAGAGGCGCCAAACCCGGTATGCTAGACAAAATATTGGCAGGAAAAAACGTCCTTTACATTGCGCCAGCAAATAAGGTGGTTGACCTCTTCACTATGCCCGATGATCGAATGATGTGTCCTCATTTTGAGCGATTAAAACTCGCATCAAACGGTTGCTTTTATCAATGTGACTGGTGCTACTTGAAGCTTACTTACCGCGCTGCATTTCCCTTTATTACGATCAGGGCGCAGTACGACAAAATAAAGGAGCAGCTTACAAAGAGGCTCACAACAACAAAATCTCCGGTCATGTTCAACAGTGGCGAACTCGCGGATTCACTTGCGTTGGAGCACCTGACTGGAGCCGCAAAAGAATTTGTTCCGTGGTTCGGAAACACCCAAAACGGGTATCTGTTCATGCTCACAAAGAGCGATAACGTAGACAATATTCTGGCTTTGCCCCACAACGGCCACACCTTGGTTGCGTGGAGCATCAACAACGAAGCAGTGTCAAGAAACTTTGAGATCGGCGCGCCGCCCTTCATAAAAAGGCTTGAAGCCGCCAAAAAAGTTCAAAAAGCAGGTTACCCAGTAAGAATCAGGCTTGACCCAATTGTCCCATTCGATGGTTGGAAAACAGCATACAAAGACACCATAAAGCAGATCTTTTCCCAAATATCTCCTGAACGAATCACTCTTGGCACGCTGAGATTCGAAGAAGGCTTCTACAACATGAGAAAAACGATTTTCACCACGGGACAAGAACTGCCAACGTATTTGGAACAAATGAAGCCGATGTTTCCACCAAAACTATTTTCAGGCAACAAAAAACCTAAAGCAGGAAAATACAGTTTCGGTGCAGCACAAAGAACAGAGATATTCAAGTTCGTAATCGAAGAAATTCGGAGACACTCAGACTGCCGGATAGCACTCTGCAAAGAATCAACAGATGTGTGGGCCGAAACAGGTTTGCAATTGTCAAAGTGCAGCTGTGTTTGCCAACTCGATTACGCCGAAATGCCAGGCAACAAACCACCGGTTTGAAAAAACTGAGAGGAAAACGGATTTACCTTAATTCAAGATTGGCTTCGATTACTTCCATGAGCCTTCGAATAACAGCATCCGAGAGCTCAATAATTATTTCTTTGGACCGGCCATAACGTCCTCTGGAAAAAACGCGTGTTCTGATAAATGAATAAACATCGAGCTCGGATATCAAGTCAGAAAACGCTCTTTGCGTCAAGCTGCGCATGCTTATCCTTCTGCACAACGATAGATATTTTTCATAAACTGCTCCTGTGTACTGGGCCTTTTTCTCTTTGGTTTTGTCATTACAAACATTTGCGGAACCTTGAAGAACAGAATGGAGCGCTGCCTGAAGCTGCTTGGGGCAGTTACCAATCATTGCCACGTGTTTCTCTCTTTCAAGCTTTTCGTGGGCGATATCAACAGTCTCCAAATTTATTGAGCATCCTTCAATCTCAGCGACCTCAGCAGCGATCGCCAAAAGCTCAACAGCCTTCCGAGCGTCGCCGTGATCCCTGCTTGAAACCGCTGCTATCTTGGAAATCACTCCCTCCTCAATTTTTGAGGAATCCAAAGCCTTTTCTATCCGGATACTCAAAATCTTCATGAGATCCTTTGCGTTATACGAAGCGAATATAAGTTCTTTCATCCTCAAAACAGACTTAATCCGCGGATCTATCCCTTCTGCCCAATTCAAATTGTTCGAAACCAAAATAAGCAGGACCTTGGCAGGCACAGATTTTGGGAGACGCTTAACAAGGAACTTGAGAAAAGTGTCAAGATCCCGCCTCACATTATCGACTTCGTCAACAAACAAAGTCAGATACCCATTGTAATTCTTCAGCCCATCCTCAATTTTACCCATAAATTCATCCAAAGAAATTCCGCGCTCGTAGCGCTTTGAAACGCCCAGAATGCAAGCCATGTCATTCAATGCACGAAAACAGGGCCGGGGTGTCGTAATATCGAGATGGACTATTCGAAAAGGAATATTTCTCTCACTGCAAAGCCCGCTAAAGAGCTGAAGAAAATAATGTATGGTGACTGATTTACCGATACCCGTACTACCATAAACCCCTAAAGCCGGCAGACACTCACCTTGCCTCATTACCGGACTGAAATGGCGGGTCAACTCCTGGATTTCTTTCTGGCGAACATTTTCATCGAATATGTCACGCAGAACCTTTTCTTGTTCTTCGCGGCTTAAATGGTCATCATTTAAAAATCTTCGATCAAGAATTATTGCGTTGTCCAACATCTGGTCAATCTGTTTCTTGATTCTGTTCGCAAGCATTGGTTCCATCTCCACCGGAAAATTACCAAAAAGTTTTCCATAGCCTTTCAGAAGAAATGAACTATATAGTTTTTTCTCTTTACGCATCAGTAACAAAAGATAAAGAGGGAGAGGGGGTGTGATTTTCCGATGGAACTTTGAAAACGAGATTTGTTGAGTATCCATCCCTCCCTTTGTAATTACTTGGCAGGGACAATCTATATAAAGGCCGTAAAAAAATGATATTTTTTCAATATTGAAAATAAATAAATAATAAAAAACAATAACATAACATACATATACCATATAGGTTTCCACTGGAAATTCACACCGGGTCTCCTGCCTCCCAGCAAAAATCAACTAAAGAACACGAAATGATTTCCAGATTTGTAGCTACCTAGTACGCTTGAAACAACCTCTTCCTGAGCTATATTTCAAAAGTATTAAATATAAGGCATGCTTCTTGTCTTATGGAGTTAACTGAGGAAATTTCGCATGGAAACGAGAAATGGATGCTTTGATATGGCACCATTCCTCAACAATATGATGGAACATTATTCTCAATAACCCCCAATTTCAGATCAAATATTCAAACAACCTAATCCAGAATCGCTCATTGGCCTCTTGGCAGCAATTCCCCTTTCACTTGTTGGAGGGGAATTGCCTCCGGAGGTAGATAATAAATGAGATCTGAACCGAGTAAAACACAAGGTGTTGGCGAAAAAGCCGCGCAACAGTTTAAGAGAGACCGACAAGATGAGTTCCTGTTGGACGAGCTCCGAGGGGCTTATGAAGGAACTCGGCATAAATGTGACCACAACAAAGCAATGTTTGAGGGCTGCGGGTATGAGGATACAAGCCAACATTCCTTTACCATTAAGAAATGCGATGTTTGCGAACAAGAAATGGTTGTCCCTGAACAGCACGAGGACTAGAAACGCTAAGATCGGCAAAACAACACCACAAAAATAAATCCAAAAAACAAACTATTGGAGGTACAAGAAAAATGGAAAAATGGAAAACCATAGAACCAGGTGCTTGGAAACCTGAAAAAGAAGGAGCCAACATAATAGGCGTCCTTGTAAACAAGGAAGCAAAAGATGAACAATCCGGGTTATCGGCAAGGTACTACCTGGAAAACGAAGAAGGCACATTTTTTGTGTGGGGCTGCGCAATTATCGATGACAGAATGCAGTACGCAAAAATCGGCCAAAAAGTGAGAATAACGTTTGAAGGCAAAACCAAGAACAAACGTAACCAGACAGTCAACCTCTACAAAGTAGAGGTCTCAGAAACACAGGCAGAAAAGACAGAGCCCAACAAAACAATAATCGATGATGAACCTGTGCCCGAAAGCATTGAGGAAATCGATGAAGTGATGTGAACCTAAGAAAAGGGAGCCGGAAATCGGCCCCTTTCCTTTTCTTTTTCAAACCGAAATATGATTTGACGACACAACAAAAATTACCCATTTTCTGTTACGATCTCGATACTTCCTATGTCCTCCGTATGCCAAATAAAGAAATCAAAGAAACGCTTAACGAAGCAAGGAACCTTAATGCCCCACTCTTTCCTGACTCCTTCGCCGAACGAATCAACAGACACAGAGCTATAAGTGACGGCATCAAAAGAAGCAAAAAATTTAGAAGAACCTTTGTCCCTCTCCTTTTCTCTGAGCCTAACAGCCTCCACAAAATCCGGAGGGAACCGGAAAACAGCAAAATATTCGTTGCTGCGACAAAAAACGCCTTCATAAAACCGATCAAGCTTTGAACCAGAAAAACCGCCTTTTTCAATAATCACATCTTTTTCAAGAACGCCTTCCCGAACAACGGTCTCAGACGAAATAAAGAATCTACCAAACAGTTGCCTGATCTGCCTGATTCCGTCATTTATGGCAGCAGAGGGGGTAGGGCCAACACCAACCACGTCAGTCCCGGTTTGCTCACAAATCACTCCTTCTTGAAAAGGAAGTCGGGGATATTCGGTCACAAAAAAAGAACAATACACAGTTGACACACAAACCAGTCCCACAAAACCAACCAAAAGAAACATCACAGTTTTCTTGCACAAAACAAATCACCTCCCTTCAATAATATAGACTAAAAAAAGGAAGCAATCACAGTCAAGCAAAAAAAAAATCAAAATTAACCATTATTTTAGATACTTAATTTAAGTTTAAACTCAAATCCCCTATTGTTTTTGGGTGACTTTTTTATATACAAACCGATTCCTATCACACAAAGAATCGCGACAAAAACAGAAGGCGCTGAAGAAAAATATTTTATCTCAGCTCATGCAGGGATTATCTTGGACACGCTAAATGGTTTTCGGTAAACGACGATGCAATCGAATTTGTACAATTTAAATATGTCCTGAATCGGCCAGCTACAGCGGAACGGAGCCTATCCAGTTCCTGTGTTTTTGCCCAGAAATATTTTGAGTGCTCATGACTCAACCTTACTTTTCCGGCAACATAACTGCAAAGATAAGTTGCACCATCAATCCGTAGCTTTGAGGTTTTCTCAAAGGACCAACACAAAACAATTTCCCTTATTTTTACGGATAACCCAGTCTCCTCAAAAATTTCTCTATCTAAGGCTACCGACAAATCTTCGTTTTCCTCAACTCTTCCTCCAGGCAAATCCAGTCTGCCATCATTTTCTACAAGGACCAAGACTTTGCCGTCTTTCACTATTATTGCTTTTACACCGGAAGCTTTAGTCATGTTGCCACCTCCCACCACAAAAAAGAGTTTTGCTTGCCTACTCTCTATTGGTGTCTGTAAAGCCCCAGGTATTAAGGATTCATTACGAAGAAAATGCGGAGGAAGAGAAATAAAGCCTCATTTTTTTGCGTTGAACTTTCAAAAGAAAATAAGAACAACTCATCATTTACTGTGAAAATTGCCTGAGATAACCCGGAATTTTTGGTGCCACTTCACGCCTAAAGATTTAAAAGGGGTACTTGCTCAATCGTAAAACCTCAATTTAAACCTTTCCCCCATTCGGGGTCAACTATGGCACCCTGACACTGAAGATGAAAGCTTTCTACTCTCTCTCAGGAAACAAATGTCCTGAGAGCGAGCAAAAAAAATGGACCCGCTCCAAGAGGTGAAACAAATGAAACAAGAAATCAATATACAAGTCCAAAACTGGATACATGAAGAAGAACTGCCGCCAAAAGCAACCCTGAAACCCATCAAGAAATTTGACGGATTATATCCAACCGATGAAGAAGAAAGACAGGCATACTGGGACTTCATCAACTGGGCAATAAATGAAGAACACGCAGTTCTTCTCTACATCCCAAAACAACAAAACGAAAATGATTTCTGGCAACTCGACCTCGACGATTCCGGCACAGACGTATCAGCATTCAACACCGCAGACTTCGAAAGAATGCACCATCAAAACTTCAACAAATACGCATACAAAATAAAGAAAATCCTCGAAAGAGTGCAGAACTTAGCGCTTCTTTACAGCTGCATAACCCAGGATGAAGGCAAGGCAAACATTCACCAAAGATTCATAAACCTCATAGCAAACGAGTTCAGAGACAAAGCATTGATACTGCTTGAAACCTACAAAAAATATCCGCACTTCATAAACAAAGAAAAAGCTTTCGAAAGAATTGTGGAGCTGAACATCAACATAAGAAAATGCAAGGACATATGGCAAAAATACGCCTATCAAGACTGAACAGGTGACAAAAAATGCCATCATATTCAAAAATCTACGATTCAAAAGGACCGGTCCTCATGAGGGTTCTGTGCTTCATGTGCAAAGAACCAATTGAAGACAAACAACGAAACATAGGTAAGACGTTTTGCGAGCAATGCGAAAACATGTGCTTTTCCGCAAGGTCAGGGAAGAAAGTGCGAGTACCGCCAGATGAAGACGAATGCCTGGTTCAATATACAAAAAGGCAACGCAGAAAAAGAAAAGTTTATTGGTAATTGCTTATTGGGATGATGATAAAAATCTTCAATCGGATTTTCAGAGCAGGTTAAATCATAACCCAAAAAGAAGTGGTTCAAAAAGAATGCGGTAGATTATCCGGCGTTAAAATAATTTCAATTGAAAAGGGTCGGGTTGCGTAACGTCCTGGTAAGACCGGAAACCCGACAATTTTGATGTTTCAGGGCGTGACGAATAAAATCTGAAACATCAGTGAGCAAATATTTCTGGGGAGGCTGAATCGATTAAAAGAAGGCCTATTTGTAATTTCTTATTGACCTTAAAATAGCCCCTCATGTTGTACAATCCTGACGGAAAAGGTGATTTTTTGTTGGGAAGTTCGGGTGGGGCGGAACACAATAAGGGAGTGGATTGTAGATGATGGATTTAGTTTAGAACCAATGCAATGGTTTATGCATGGGGATTGAGAAAAATCTGTTAGATGGCTTAAAACTTGAGAATTTGAGGATTTTGAGGGTTGGGAATCAAATCTGAAAAGAGGTGTTTGCTTGACTATCATGTAATCCGCTTTTGATTAAGTGAAATCGTTTTGAGATTCTCATTTACTGTTGATAGTTGTTGATGATAGCCCCTCGGTTTGAATATTCCTGCCGGAAAGAATGATTCTCCCTAACGGGAAGTTCAGGCGGGGCGAAGAAAAAAATGGGTGGTTATGGTTGATGGTTTTTGAATGAAAGAGGATGGAAAAGAAGTGAAGAGATTAGAAGGAATTGGATTAGTGGAGGTTGAAACTTGAGAAATTGGGGTGTTCAGGGATATTGTTATTGGAACTAAATAAGTGTGATTTACTGGTGAAGCATGGGTTAGTTGAGAAAAATAGTGATTGTTAGAAATGGAATTTGGTGGATAGTGTTGTGAAAGATTGAAATATGAGAATTTGAGAGTTTTAGGGATTATTGAAGGAATTGAGAAGAAGAAATGAAGAAAAGTTGATGGTTTTTGAATGAAAGAGGATGGAAAAGGAGTGAAGGGTTTAGAGGGAATTGGATTAATAGAGGATGAAACTTGAGAAGGTTTGGATTTGTATGGGATGTTTGAAAGTTGAGAATTGGGTTTCTTAGAGTGGTTTGTTAAGAAGTGATTTGTTGGTGGAGTGCAGGCGTTTGATTAGTGGAGTTGGGGATATATGTTGATCCGCCTGAAACAGGCGGATACGGGGTCAGCGGGTTGCCTCTGACCCCATTGGGCTCCGTGGGTTGCCTCGGAGCATAGAGGAAGAAAAGGAAACTGGATGTGTGAGGCGAGAATGTGGGTCCAGAAAGTACTGTTGTAGGGGGCAGAATTCTGTGGTTGTTTTGTGGGGATGGGAATTCGCTGGGAGGTCTTTGTGGTTGGTCTCCCCTGTAGGAATTCCCGGTTAATTGGAAAGATATAGGTTTTATAAATATATTTGTGTGGTGGAAAATATATGATTGGGAAGGACGTTGGAATGAAGATGTAGGTCTCATCAGGTGTCGAGTATTGACATGCTGAGCATGATGAGGAAGGTTGGGATGTATTGGGAAATATAGATGAGATGAATATTTTCTTGGAGGAAATTGTTATGGATGAAAGAGCGTGAGTGGGTCTTTGCAGATAGAGTTGCTATGGGAGGTTCAGGCTGTGCTGAAGATATAGATAGGAGGAAAGGAAGGAGATATTGGGGGTTGTTCTCTATAAATTATAATGGGATGGGTTCTACCCCCCCCTTACCCTCCAAGGAGGGTGCGGGGGGATAGATGGTCATTATGAAGAGTATAGTGAAGAAAAGTGGTGTTTTTGAGAGATATGGTTATGGGGATGGGGGTGTGTGGGATGTGGTTGAATAGGTTGGTGTGAGATTGAATAGGATGGGTATAGTAAAGAGAAGTTCCCCTCGGGGGCTTTAAGGCCTTTTCAATTCTCATGGGTATCATCACTGGATTCATCCTTTTCCTCTCGAGAGTCTTCCTCAATCTTATCCCGTTCTTCTTGATGATTTTCGATTGCGCTTTCAATTGCCCCATAAAGGCTGTTTTTTTGGCCTTGAATGTTTGGTTCTGATGGAGAGTAATCCATTTCTTGCTCCCTGAATACGGTCCTTTTCCGTATTTCTTTCGCTTCCTCTTCTTTAATTATTTGAAGCTCATCACGGTATCCCTGGGCCTCTACCTGGCTATATGCGCCTAACATAGAAATTCTTTGTTTTATATCTCTGTCAAAAGCTTCAGATTCAAAGGGTTCAATTTTGTTTTCCTGGATTTCGCGTCGCTCTTCTTTCAAGTCGTCTATCTCATACCATTTCTCATAGAATTCATATGTTTTACTGTCGATTTCTTTTGAGATCTCATCATATTCCTCCTTAAGACTTTGATATTCCTGGTCATACCCTTCTCCCATTTCCTCCATTCTTTCACTGGTTTCTCGCATCTTTAAGCCCTCCGTTTATTTGGATTTTGATTTCTTTCTATATACTGTGTCCTGCAAAAAGGAGATTTTTAAGTTTATTTACTCTTCAGTGAAGAAATATGTTCTGCAGGATAGAAAACTTTATAAATCAGAAGCTATTACTATCTCTGAGGAGTAAGCATGTTTGACGAAAAAGAAGCCAACTATTATCAAAACTACATCGCCAGTTTCAAAGGCGCAAAGATCACGGTAATTCCCACAATGGACTTCCCAATCAATTATAATGTGAAAAGAAAAACGCCATATATGTTAGCAGAATACTTCATGAAGCAAGCAGAAATCCCGGGAACAACATCCTATCTTGATGACCTATTCAACCAAAAAAAAGAGCTCGCAGAAGACAAAGTCAACCTGGTCCTCGAAGAAATCACCGGCAGGGAAAGACTCAGAGAAGAGAACGTTTCAGATCTCTACCAAGACCTGATGCGGATTAACAACTGGCGACTTGAAATACCCTTTGATCAATACTATCAGAAAGACAGGACCTGGTCAGATCTCAACAAGATGGAGCTTCAGATAAGAGACCAGATAAGACGCGAACTCAAAGACAGCGCACGCGACACATCCTTCCCTCAAAAAGAGCTCCGAGAATCCTTGTTGTACTTTAAACAAAAAACACAAAAAGCCCGAATCATGGAAGGAGGACTTGAAATGAGCCTGGAAGGCTCAGACAAATATGAAAAAGGTGAACAACATCAACCAACCCACCAATACTAAACCAAAAAAAGAACCAAGAACCGCTAAAAGATGGCTTTCCCCGTCATCCATAAACGCCTACATCAGGTGCCCCAGAAAGTTTTATTACAGCAAGATTTTGAAGCTAAAACAGAAACCCAGCATATACCTCATAAGGGGCATTGCGGTCCATTCCACAATCCACAAATTCTACAAACACGGAATAAACAGGTGCGCAAACATGGACTACAGCCACCTCATAAAAACTGTAACAGACCTTCTCAAATACGAATGGATGACCTGGAAGAAAAGCCTTCTATCGCTCGACCTTAAAGAAGACGAGATGGCTTTTTATTTCCATGACACCAAAAAAATGGTTATTAACTTTGTCCACGATTTCCTCAAAGACAAACAATTTGATGAGCCTGAACCGACCCTTGAAAAAACATTCTTCTCAAAAAAATTCATGACACTTGGAAGAATAGACGCCATCCACCACAACCACGACCCACCGTTCCTCGTGGACTACAAGACATCCAAATCAAAAGAACTCTTAGACGACTACAAACGACAGTTAGGTATCTACGCACTTCTTCATGAAGAAAAAACAGGTACGTTACCCCTCGTAGGAATCCATTTCCTGAAGTTCAAAAACGGCCTCAAAAAATACAAGATAGCCCCTCAGTACCTCAAAAAAATCAAAGCGCTCATCACAGAAATACACACAAAAACACAATCAGAAAAGATCGAAGATTACCCATGCAAATGCGGGTGGTGCCACAAAAACTTTGAGCTAAAAACAGCAAAAAGATGATCACCATAGACGACAAACTTAAGATTCTCAAACCTGTCTTTGGCGCCCAGAAAACCCAAAAGTTAAGGCAGATGTATTTCTTTGAAGACGATTTCAGAGCAAAAAAAGAGATCGAAAACCTGATAGACCTCTTCATCTCGTGCTACGCAAAAAAAGACATCGAAGACAAAATCATACTCCCACCACCCCCACAAGACCTGTGCGAAGGAGACCTTAACATCGGAGAAATCGAGTACATCGACAAACCGATCTCGCCCTTCAAACTTAAATTAAGAGACATCAACCGGCACATGGGGATCTTCGGATCAACCGGTTCAGGCAAGACAACGTTCGCGAAAAACGTGATCAGAAAACTCCACAAAAGAGGTATCCCTTTCCTCATCTTTGACTGGGAAAAGAGCTACCGAAACCTCATAAACGAGTTCGATGACGTTCAGGTCATCACCGTGGGAAGCGACATCAATCCGTTGTTCCTCAATTTCTTGAATGTACCGCCAGGCATCCGCAGCGACGAATACACCAAGTCCATCATCGCTATCATTTCTGAAGACTACATAGGCGGTATCGGGGCAGATACCATGCTCCTGAACTATATGGAAATGGCGTACCAGGAAACACACAACCCATTTTTCGAGGACCTTAAACAGGTCGTTTTAAGAGAAATCAACAAAGACATGGGTAAACGCGGAAAGCTCTCTGGAAGGTCAGGGTTATGGAAAGAAAGCGTGTCTCGTCAAATTACTTTTCTGTCGAAAGGGGCGTCTGGAAATGTGGTGAACCCAAGAAAGCATTACCCGCTTGAAGAACTTTTCAAAAGACCCATCGTCCTGGAATTCGGGAACCTGAAGAGTCCCTATGACAGAAAATTCTTTATCCACGTGATCCTGAACTGGCTATCAATCTATAACCAGCACTGTGGAATCCAGTCAGAAAACCTGAAGCAGGTCATGATCTTTGAGGAATTCCATAACATCGCTATGAAAACAAAAGACGACAATATGGTATCAAATCTCTTCAGAGAATCACGAAAATACGGCATTGGCCTCATCGCAATTGATCAAACGCCTTCAGAGATCCCCAACGCCGTCTTTGCCAACATGAACTCAAAAATATCTTTCAGCCTTTCCACAGCAATAGACATCAATGCTATGGCAAAGGCCATGAACATTGACATCTACAAATCAAAATATTTGGGCATGCTCGAAACCGGTCAGGCCATCATCAACGTAAAACAAAGACATTATGACCCGTTTCTTATAAGGGTTCCTTTTGTTAAACAAGACGAAAACATCGGTGATGAGGAGCTGAAAGCCAAGATGCAGAAGTTTGCAGATATTACAGGAACAGAAACGCCTGAACTCATAAATCAGGGGTTTCCACAATCTTCTCAGGCCTCAGATAACTTACCCCCCTTGGAAAAATGCCTTCTGACCAACATCATTGAGCGGCCGCTTGATGGTGTTGATGAACGAACCAAAAGGTTAGGGATCCACCCTTCAAGCATGGCGG
Organism: Deltaproteobacteria bacterium; assembly: GCA_018644785.1. The sequence continues at coordinate 39,059 of JABGPV010000008.1, forward strand.
GACTCCACGTCTCACTCACAGAAAAGGGATTAATCAAGAGCCTCAACGTCAACAAAAAAAAGCTCTTTGAGATAACAGAGTATGGCAAGATTGTGGCTGAAAAGACAGGCATCCAGATCATAAAAAGATCCACAAGGGGCGGGATAGAACATACGTACTGGGTTTACGAAACAGCTCAATTCTTAAGAAAACATGAGTTTCAGCCTGTCTTAGAAAAAAACGGCATTGACATAGTTGATGCCGAATCACGAATCGCAATCGAAATCGAAACAGGCAAATCAGACATTAACGGAAACCTTTTAAAACTCAAGAATTCTCAAGTTTCAAAGTGTTTCATGCTTGCCACAACAAAGCCGGCTGAAATTAAAATTCGAGCCCTTTCAAAAGATTATCCATCCATCCAGGTCCTCTTCGTAAAGGACTTTTTAAAACTCACCAAAGACCAACTCACATCGATCCCCCTTTCACAGTACACATCCCAAGAATAAATCCAGGAATCACCATTTGACGCTCACACCACCAAGTGAGATCGGTTGCTGACAGAACCGCAGAGAAAGAAGCGACCGCTCACCCGCATTACCTAACATGCAAAACAGATAAGGCAGAACAATAAGTAGAGAAAGGCGCCTTAACCCGTAACAAACGAGTCTGTCCCGTCGGGGACGGACATTTTTTTAGCGAACGCGCTAATAGGTCCCACTATTTCTTTAACCCTTAAAAAATTGAAAGGAGGTGAAATGAAATCATGAACCGGAATTTTCGAAAAGAACTGGAGAACACCAGGAACAGGCTTTCAGTTGCCATGCAGGCTGCCAACCCCGCCAAAGAGTTCGGTGCCGACCTCATACTGGCGATGGTTGGACTCCATCTCCTGGCTAAAAAAATCAACAGAACTTTTGATCTTGAAGAAAGGAGGTGTTTGACCCATGAGTTTAATCAAGGAAGATCAGCGATGGAAAAGTGTATCCATAAACTCCAAAGAAACGCGCCAAAGAAATCCTGTGAAAAAAGAAGAGCGGTTTGAAACCGCGTGCCCTGATTGCGGAGAAAGAATCTATGTATCAGGTGGGTGTCCGGTCTGTATTTTTTGCGGGTGGTCCAAATGTCTTTGAACTGAAAATGTCAACAATCAGTTTGGGGCATCGTTTTTTAGGAAAGAGAAATCCATAACCATGAAACGGGTTTGTTTGCTGCCTGTTCTTCGAGCAGCAAATCAAACTTGATTACAGGAGGTGAAATATCATGTGGAACGAACCAACAAAAGGAAGACTTAAAGCATTACCAAAGCTTTATGAGACGGAACATGTGCCATTAAAAGATAAACTGGTCCATCTTCATTTCTTTGTCAGTGGATGCGACTGGTATATCTGTGAAACGGACGGCAAAGACGTCCTGTGGGGATTCTGTATCCTGAACAATGATTACCAGATGGCGGAATGGGGATATGTGTCCCTATCGGAATTGCGGCCCATCAAAATCGACGGCTGGCTTGAAGTCGACTGCGAGCACGAAGCGCTCTGGGAAGTAAAGAAAGCAGAAGACATCGAAAAAATCAGGACTGCTCAGGGATGGCGGGATCCTGATAACCGAGCAAGACGATACCAGGACACAGGTGCCGGGACCGTAAAGCATTTGAAACAGAATGTGTACATGAGAGAGGACCGACCATGTTAGACAAAAAGATGTACATCAAAGAAAAAGGGATTACTTGCCCTTTTTGCGGATCTTTATCAATTGAGGGAGGCTTTATCGAGATCGATACCGGGAAAGCCTTTCAAAAAATGAGTTGTGCCGAATGCGAAGCAAAATGGCAGAACATCTATAAACTGATCGATATGAGGATTTGTCATGATCACTAATTTGAAATGCCCGAGATGCAGAAATGCCGTGTCCCTCATAAACAACAGATATTATTGCCGCTGCGGGTGGAACAGAAAGAGAGAAAATCTGGCGGGAAACAGCATTAAATATCTATTTTCCAAGAAGGACTTTTTGAAAGAAAGGAGGTGAACCATTGTCATATACGCCTGAACTCAACCGGGACTACAGCGGAGCACTGAGACGGATTGCATGGGCGCTTGGCTTGCCCATGACAACAGCTCTCGAGAAAGTGATCTTCCAGGTGGGAAGAGTGGTGGATCATAATCTTATCTGCAAGGAATGCAGGGACAACAGCTTCTGTGATCGGTGCCTGTTCAACGGAGAGGAAAAAATCATGTAACACAAACCATTTTCTTAGATCAGCAAATAGGCCTTCCGGGGAAATATCCCAGGGGGGCTTTTTTTGTGCAGAAAGGAGAACAAAAAAATGCAGGAATACTGGAACATGATATCGAGAAAACACCATAAAAAGCTCGTGTCTATTGCCCGAAAAAGGGACGTTGACCTGGACACAGCCATGCGGAACATCATCAACTATCTTAAAAACGATAATTTGAACTCCAACAGGCCGGAATATTTTAAGGATTTCATAACAGCAAGGCACGTCGAGGGATTGATTGACACGATCGCGCTCTAAATCAATCACTAAACTCCAAGAAAAATCAGAAAGGAGGTGAATCGAATGAAACAAGTCCTGATCACCATATCAAGAGGCATTATCGAAGAAGCAATCTTTTTTGAGGACCCGAGGCTGGCTATTCGGGCCCTGTCCGACCATGTAAAGGACATGAATCCGGAACATGATGACGCCGCCCTCTATGACAAGGAAGGATTCATCGCAAACGCCAAACATTTCCTGGATGATGAAGATGAGTACATGGAAAACAAAGCCTTGATTGAGGATGTCTCGGAAAATTGCCCCAAACCCTTATTCATCATCGGGAACCCGGAGCATCGTCTCGGGTTCATGGTGACGTCGCCCGACGACCCACTGGGTTACGTGAATGCTGCTGAGGCGGTATCGGATCTCGGAATCATGCGCCGGGATTTCGGTAACCATTTAAGACTTTACCGGGTGTCGCCGGTAAGCGGACCTGTCGTCCAACAGGCAGACCTTGAAAAGCAAAATGCCGAATCAGTAATCGAGGATTTCGATGAGTCCCTGGTAAAAGAATACATCTTATAACGGGAAATAACAGGAGAAAATATCTCGGTTTTTCCCACAAACCAAAAAAGGGTTGCTTCAGCATTCGCTGGGTCGGCCCTTTTTTATTTCACATCAAGGAAAGGAGTAAACAATGGATTTACAAAATTATTTGAAGGCTGGTTATCCCGGATTTTACATCGAGACCGAAGAACCCTTACGCGCCATTTCATCCATGGAAACGGCAACGTGGCAATCGTTTTGCTGGGACTGCCTGAGGGGGATTACAGAAACTCAAACAAGTCGGATCATAGAAGATCTGCCGGATCCCCTGGGTGCCATCAAATGGCTTGGGGAACGAAGCGACACGGTTCTGATCGTTCAGAATTTTCATCATTTCATCGCTTCGGTTGAAATCATTCAGGAAATCCAGAACAGCATTCCCATCTGGAAGGCCTCTGGTTGCTGCCTGGTGATGGTGGGGCCACCCATCAGGCTCCCCCAGGAAATCGAAAAGTTCTTCAGCATCTTGGATTTCAGGCTGCCATCCATTGATGAATTGCGGCTGATCCAACAGGAACTCGCGGAAAGCGTTGGGGTGGATATCGCCGAAGATGCGGTGGAAGCGGCCTTGGGGCTCACGGAGTTTGAAAGCGAGACCGCCTTTGCCCTGAGTCTGGTTCTCAAAAAGCGGTTCTGCGCAGACATTGTCACCCAACAGAAAATGCAGATGATCCGAAGGACCGGACTCATGGAGTTCTGGCCGCCGGTACCGGTGGACATGGTGGGTGGTCTGGACCTATTGAAACGGTATCTCTCCAACCGCAAGAAAGCGTTTGAACCCGGAAGCGAGCATCTACCAAAGCCCAAAGCGCTTTTGCTTGTGGGGATTCCCGGGACCGGCAAGTCCCTTTCCTGCAAAGCCGTGGCCTCCATTTTTGGTTGGCCCCTGATCCGTTTGGATATCTCTTCCTTGAAGGGGTCCCTTGTGGGGGAAAGCGAGCGAAAGATCAGGCAGGCCACCGCTACCATCGATGCCTTTGGAAGGGCCGTCGTCTGGCTGGACGAAATCGACAAGGTGTTCGGCGGGGTTAAATCGTCATCAAAGACGGACGGGGGCACCACCGCTTCAATGTTCGGCCACTTTTTGACCTGGATGCAGGAAACCACCAGCCCGGTTTTGGTAATGGCCACGGCCAACAATATCAAGGATCTGCCCCCTGAATTTATGAGGGCCGGACGTTTTGACGCCATGTTTTTTGTGGACCTTCCAACCGTAAAGGAACGCCTGGAAATCATGGAGATCATGAACGACCGATACAACGCCCAAATCCCGGAAGGTTATGCGGATAACTTAAATGGCTGGACAGGCGCTGAAATCGAGCAACTGGCCAAAGATAGCCTCTTTGATGGGCTAGATGAAGCCATGAAAAGCATTGTTCCCTTGTCCAAAACAATGAAAGAGGAAATCGGCGCCCTTCAGCAGTGGGCCACGACCCGGGCAAGACGAGCCAATATGCCCGAAGAGAGACAAACCAAAAGTGTACGGAGGATAAAATAGCCATGTCGCACATCAGCAAAATTGAACTGGAAGTAAAGGATCTGGGAATCCTGGGCCAGGCGTGCTCAGAGCTCGGTTTAGAGCTGATCAGGAACCGGAAAACCTTTCGGTGGTACGGCAAAGAAGCTCCCTGTGACCATGCCATCAAGGTACCGGGAGCGGAATATGAAATCGGCCTGACCCAAAGGAATGATTGTTATGAACTCAACTGCGACTTTTACGACCGCAACCTTGAAAAGAAAATCGGTTCAAAGGGAGGGCTTCTTAAGCAGGCATACGCTGTCATAAAAACCAGGGTCGAAGCTCGGAAGAAAGGGTACAGCGTTCTTGAACAGAAAACTGAAAACAGTATCAAACTACACGTGAGGATATCATGAAAGGAGGTGTGGCATGAAAGAGATCATTGTCGAAGTAAAAAACAATGGCGAAATCCAAATCATGACCCGAGGCTTCAAAGGAAAGGATTGCATTACTGAATCCGAATTCCTCAAAAAAGTGCTGGGCAAAGAAACCGCCAAGTCCCTGACACCTGCCTACTGGCAGGAAAACCAAACACTTACCCGGAAATACCTGCCCCTGTGCGGCTAAACCGCTGCAAACTCAACAACCCCTGAAAAAAGCAGCAATCAATTTATCGAGCAGCGCATCCTTTATTATGGATGCCGCTGCCAAAAGGAGAATATCACATGGAAAACATATTTGAAATGGGATGTTTGATTCAGCTTTCCACCAGCGTTTGGGGCGCAAGACGCAAAATCAAAACCGAGCAGATCAGCGACATGGCCAGTGCCAATGAGTGGCTCAGCACTCACAAAAAACTGATCGATCCCTGCGCACTCAAACCGATCCAAAAAGCGGCCAACGCTGCTCGCGGATATCTTGCAGGCGTAAGCCTGCCTTTTCCCATCAACGGCATGGTTTTCGTTCCCAAAGAAATGATTTCGAAAGTGGACGAACAATTGGCGGTGCTGAAATCGGATTTTAATGACCAAGTGACTGAATTCATAGACCGTTACGATCGATTACGTGAAACGGCCATGGTTTACCTCGGGAACCTTTTCAATGAAACGGATTACCCGGTGAATATCGCCGGCAAGTTTTCCTTTGCCTGGCGATTTGTGGCGCTCGATGTTCCAAACGGAAAATCAGGGGTGCTGCCGCCGGAAGTGTATGAACGAGAAAAAAACAAGTTTGTACAAACCATGGAAGAAGCCCGTGAACTAGCCATTTTGTCACTCAGAGAAGAGTTCTCAGGGATGATCAATAGGATCACGGAGCGCTTCACCAATGGCCACGATTCCAAACCGAAGGTCTTCAAGAAGGGAACCATCAACAACTTCTATGAATTCTTTGAAACCTTCAAAGAACGGAACATTTTCCGTGACAGCGAATTGACGGAACTCGTTGGCCGGGCAGAAGCAATACTTGGCGGCAAATCCGTGGAAGCCATTCGTTCAAACGACCAACTCAAGCAACAAATAAGAAACGGCATGGCAGAAGTTGAAACATCAATGGAAGACATCTTGTCTCGGCCCCGACGCAGGATCGTCATGGACTGAACAACAAAAATAACCTGACACAAAAAACCACTCTATCAACACCAAAAGGTCTCCCGGGAAACAATTCTTGGGAGACCTTTTTTTTGAAAGGAGGTTCCAATGGCTTTCGTAGGGATAGTCGGAGCACGGAGATACCAGGACAAAAAATCGGTCACAGACCTTGTCGATTACTTCCCCGGTGATTCGGTCATTGTCACAAGCGCGTGCAAGGGCGTATGCACCTGGACAAAAATGGCAGCAGAGAAACGAGGCATGAGTGTAGAGGTCTACGCCCCGGACCTGAGCAATATCCGCTCCAATTTTGAGGTGGCGGAAAGGTACTACCAGAGAAACCGCGAACTCATAGAGAGATGTGATTTGGTCCATGCCTTTTTAAGAGAAGAAGACGGGTGCACCGGGGGCACAGGGTTTGAGGTTAAGTATGCATCGCAGATAGGAAAACCGGTGGAACTGCATTGGGAAAACGGCTTTTCCGAAGTGCTTTATCAGAATGCCCTTCCACTTGGAGCCC
>JABGPV010000080.1 GCA_018644785.1 Deltaproteobacteria bacterium
AAATGGGGACGCCGCTTTTTGTCAGTGTTCCGAGGGTTCTTGCAAAACGGGCCACCTCAATCTTTTTGATGAGTTCCCCCACCACAGGGAATTTCATTTTCTTTCGGTCGAACTTCAAACGTCCTGCCGGCGTTTTCAGATATCTTCTCAGGAAAAAATAACCTGTGCCGAGTACAGCCAGAATAGCCCACCAGTAGGATTGCAGCAAATGGCTGATTCCCAGCAGCAATTGAGTGCTCAGGGGAATAGTCTGCCCCATATCTGAGAAAATAATTGAGAATTTTGGAATGACAAAGGTCAAAAGTATGATAATGGACACGCCTCCCACACCCACGAGAAAGATGGGGTATACCATGGCGGATTTGATATAATCCTTGAGTTCCTGTGCGCTTTCCAGAAATTCCCCCAACCGGCTTAATACCGCTTCCAGAACGCCTCCCGCCTCTCCGGCCCGCACCATGCTGACATAAAAGGAGGTGAAAGCCTTGGGGTGCCTTGCCAGAGCATCCGATAAGTATCCGCCACCCTGAACGGTTTTTAGAATATCGTTCACCACCATTTTAAACTGTTCTTTTTCAGCGGATTCGATCAGCAGGGAGAGCGCTCGATCAACGGGTAGGCCAGCTTCCAGCAGGGTAGCAAGGTCCTGGGTAAAAACCATCACATCTTTGGAAGAGACACGGTGAAAAAGGCCGAGGAACTGTTCTGAAACATTCAAACCCAGTCGCCGGCCGTTTCCTTTGGCCTGAGTGATCCGTATGGGAATCAGCCCGCGGGTCTGCAGTTCAGCCGCCACCTTTTTTTCCTCATCCGCTTCCAGGACTCCGGTCACAATTTTTCCGGTACTGTCAGCGGCTTTGTATGAATAGGTGACCATTGTCAGTTTTCAAGGGTAACTTTCAATATTTCGGGAATGGTGGTCATCCCTGCCTTCACCTTTCGCCATCCATCCTCTCTCAGGGTCAGCATTCCCGATTTGACGGCCACGTCTTTGATCGTCTCAGCGCTTGATTTGTTGATAATTTCTTTGCGAATTTGCTGATTTATGGGCAGATACTCAAAAATGGCGGTCCTGCCGCTGAACCCTGTGTATCGGCACGCTTCGCAGCCCTTGCCCGCAAAAAACTTTATTTCGGGGGCTTCAAAGGAATCGATCTGCATGGACTTCAAAAGCCTTTCTTCCGGTTCCACCCGCTCTTTGCATTCCGGGCAGATGACTCTCACAAGCCGTTGGGCCAGAACGCCCAAAAGGGTTGAACTTAAGAGAAAACTCTCCACGCCCATGTCCAGAAGCCTTGTAACAGCCCCCGCCGCATCATTGGTATGCAGTGTGCTGAACAGCAGATGTCCGGTCAAGGCGGATTGAATGGCAATCTCGGCGGTTTCCCTGTCCCGGATCTCTCCCACCAGGATGATATCCGGATCCTGCCGAACAATAGAACGAAGTCCGCTGGCAAAGGACATGCCGATTTTCTGGTTTACCTGAATCTGGTTCACGCCGCTCAGTTGATATTCAACCGGTTCCTCCAGGGTGATAATTTTGTTTCCCGGTGAATTGATTTTGGCAAGGGTTGTGTAGAGGGTCGATGTTTTGCCGCTTCCCGTTGGTCCGGTCACCAGAATCATGCCATACGGCTGCAGGGTGAGTTGGGTATATTGGGCCAGTACATCGTCCGGGAATCCCAGTTTATCAAGGTCAAGGATGAGGGTATCCCGGTCCAAAATTCGCATGACCAGGCTTTCGCCAAACAGGGTGGGAATGGTCGAAATCCTGAAATCGATTTCTTTGTCCGAAATCCGCAGTTTGATTCGACCGTCCTGGGGCAGCCGTCTTTCCGCAATATCCAGTTTGGCCATAATTTTAACCCTGGAAATAATGGCCGCCTGAAGGCGATGGGGGGGGGATTCCACGTCATGCAGAACACCGTCTATGCGGTATCGCGCCTTGAATTCATTTTCAAAGGGTTCAAAATGGATATCGCTGGCTTTCTGCTCCACCGCGTTAAAAATCAACCGGTTCACCAGACGGATGATGGGCGCCTCCGATGCCAGGTCCCTTAAATGCTCTTCATCTTCAATGTCCTCAGCGGAAATATCATAAATATCTTTCCCCGCTTCCTCAATGATGGTTTCAAGGGATTGACTGCCGGCTCCGTACAGTCGTTCAATGGTGTCAAGGATGTCGCCTTCTTTTCCCTGGCATACTTGAATGTCCAGACCGTATGTAACCTTTAAGGCGTCAATGGTGTAAAAATCCTCTGGATCGGCTATGGCGATTTTCAGAAAATCGTCCCCCATCTCCAATGGAACGAACATGGATTCCCGCATCATTTTATCAGAGAGGTTCCCCACGACTACCGGTTCTTTGGGATAATCTTTAAACGAAATAGAGGTCATTTCAGATCCACACCTCGAGACCTTTGCAAAACGTCCCCTTTCGCCCAATCTCTGCGTTGCATTCTGATTTTAATCCTCGAAATATTCAATATATTCCTCCGGCTAAAACCCTCATGCGCCTTGATCTTGAACGAAATTGAACATTTTCCAAAGGTCTCTACTTTAATCAGTGGCAATCGAAGGGATACTTCCCTTTGAAATTCTTGAAAAACCAAAATCCCTCTGCTATTTCTTGAAATAGTCAATGACACTCTCAATGATGCTTTCCAGGTCATATGACGGCTCAAACCCAATGGTTTTTTTCAGCTTGCTGATATTCGGGCATCTTCTTTCCATATCTTCAAAACCCGGGCCGTAAGCCTTTTCGTACGGCACAAAATCAATTTCGGAACGACTTCCCGTCATCTCCTTGACTTTAAGGGCCAGGTCCTTAATGGTCACTTCCTCATTGTTGCCCACATTGAAAATGTCGCCTTCCGCCGCAGGTTCATCCATCAATCGTGTAATGGCTTCCACCACGTCGTTGACATGGGCGAAACTTCGGCTCTGGGTGCCATCCCCGTAAACGGTGATGGGTTTACCCAGTAAAGCGCTTTGAACAAAATTGGGCAAAACCATGCCATATTGTCCGGTTTGTCTGGGACCGACTGTGTTAAACAACCGGCCGATCAATACGGGCAGTTTTTTTTCGTCAAAATAGGCAAGGGCTAGAAACTCATCCAGGGTTTTGGAACACGCATAGGCCCACCGTCGTTTTTTGACCGACCCCATGACCCGGTTGTCATCTTCCGACAAATCATGTTCCACATGTTTGCCGTAAATCTCGGAGGTAGAGGCAATAAACACCTTTTTCTTGAATTGATTGGCCAGCCTCAGGACCACTTCGGTCCCTTTGACGTTGGTATCCAGCGTTTCCACCGGATGGTCCATGATGTTTCTGACGCCCACCGCAGCCGCCAGATGGTATATTTGGTCCGCTTTGAATATCAGCTCGTTCATAACGGATTCGTTTAAAATGGTATCAATCACCAGATGCAGCCGTTCATGATTCTGTATCTTGGAGATATTGGCCAGTTTGCCGGTCCATAAATTGTCAACAATAAACAACTCGTCTCCGTTTTCGAGCAAACGCTCTGCCAGATGAGATCCAATAAAGCCGGCACCCCCTGTAATCAAAATTTTCATTCTATTCCTCCTCTACGCCAAAGCCTGTCCTTCACGCAGCTCCGCCCCTTCGGTTACGAGCGCTAAACCGTTTATATGGTTAATTAAATTGTAAAAAAGTAATTGTAAACCGTGAACGGTTACTAAAAAATATGGCTCTGAGCTGTCGGATGATCGTTTATCCGGGAATCCTTTCCAGGGACCAGCCTTCAATTTCCACTTCCAGGGATCGCTGCAGCAACTCAACCGAGACCACGACCTGATCGGTTTTGTTCTTGTGCCGAATATAAAAGCCTTCCAGGCCTTTGAGAGGCCCCTCCATGATCATCACGCGGTCTCCTTTCCGCATGTAGGTGCGGTTTTGAACGGTTCGATCGGTGCCGTCCAGGATCATCAGGGAAGAGATTTCCTGTTCGTTGGCGGGAACCGGTTTCCCTTTAAAAGCCACCATCCGAACCACACCAACCGTCTGGATGATGCGATGATATTCCTCCGGCGCCAGGGCCGAGCGGACAAAAATATAACCCGGAATCATGGGCACCAATATCTTTTTCCGCCGATCTTTTCGACGGCTCATGACCTCAATTCGCGGAAGAAAAGCTTCGAGGGATTTTCCACAAAGTCCCGTATGGACTTTTTGTTCAAAACGGCTCCGTGTATGCAGTGCCCACCATCTGGCCGGCGCCACGATTGAATCCGTCAGGGTTTCAGTTTCCAAAATGATTAACGCTCCTTTTCACCGGTTATTTCCCCTTATGCTTCTGATAGCGGAAATGTTGAGGAAATGATGGACTTTGTCAAGGAAAAATTGACGATGCCGTCTTGCCGGAGTATAATAATACCTTACAAAATTTTTTCAAAAAACGCCATCGTCAGTTTGTGTATGAGCGTTTGTTTAACCCTTATGAAGGGGAGGAGAAACATGGAATGTAATCGGGAGAAGAACCTTGAAAAGTGTAATTGCACCTATGAACCCTGTGCCAGAAAAGGAATCTGTTGCGAGTGTATTGCCTATCATCTGAAAATGCGACAACTCCCCGGTTGCTGCTTTTCAAAAGACGCGGAAAAAACCTATGATCGCTCTTTTGAACATTTTTCGCGTCTGGTCCAACAGGGGAGGATCTGACGACAAAAATGATAAAGACCCATCTTTCCGAAAGCCTTTGGTATGGGGATGGTCGGGACGACTGGATTTGAACCAGCGACCCCCGCGTCCCGAACGCGGTGCTCTACCAGACTGAGCCACGTCCCGACTGAAGGGGACCATACCTTATTTCTTTTTCTGAAGCAAGTCCATTTTGTCACCGATAATGTCCCTTGCCGCCCGCAGCATCAACACCGTATGTTTCCATGTACACGTCAAACTCCGCTTTGGTCCCGCCATCGATGGGAACCCGATTTCCCCTTACCAGAACCGGAACACTTTCTTCATAAAGATATTGCACCACCGCTTTAATGCCGGCGACGGCGAAAACCCCGATGCCGCTTTTTGAAACAAAATCGTCAATGGCGCTGTTTCCTTTGCGTCCAAGGACAACGTTCCCCTCTTCACTATAAACCGCTGTTGTCTGTTCCCGGTCAATCCCGATGCCGACCCCTTCCACATGAATTGTTATACCCCTTAAATGCGCTTCGGCTTCGATCTTTTCAAGAAGGTCGTATTTGGTGCCCATGGAGGTGGCCACATCATCCACAACGAAGAGGCGGCAGCCGTCAAAGAAGCTCTGGTTGACAAACATGCCCTTCTTTCCGGTGGCCTCTCCGTGGGTTTTGGCTTCCTTACGGTCATATTCAAACACAAGGTCTTTTTGATATTCCTGCCATAGGGCGATGCTGGTTGAAAGGGCAATGGTGCTGCCCTTGTAGGAAGGCCCCAGGATGATGTCAACACGTTTTTCAAGACCCCTGGACACCATCATTTCGGCAAAAAAAGACCCCAGCAAAAGACTTAGACGTCCGGTCTTGAACATGGCCATATTAACAAAATAGGGCGTCGGCCGCCCATCCTTGAGCACCAGGCCCCTATCAAAAAATAGCGCCCCGGTTTCGGCCAGGGTCTTCGCCAGTCGTTTCACATGATTTTCCATTTTGATTTTATCCCATCCAACTGCAAATACGATTGATAATTAACCCACCGTCTGGCACTAATTCCTCTTTCCAGTCAAACGGATCATTTCACGAAACCCCCTCTGTGCGTCGGCTAATCGAGGGTTGATTTCTAACGCTTTTTTAAATAATCTCATGGCTGATTTGTAATCCCCTTGTCGTGCTGAGATAAAGCCCAGTTTCGAATAGGCTTGGGCGAACCCCGGGTTAATGCGAACCGCTTCAGAAAAACTCTTTTCCGCTTTCCTCATGTCTCCCTTCCCCTCAAAAAAAACCCCCATATTGTAATGGGGTTGGGCGTAATCAGGGTTTATTTCAATAGCCTTGGCCCATTCCACCATGGCGTCTTCAATATGACCCTTCTGGGCCAGGGCGTTTCCCAAACCATTGCGAGCTTCCGCGTAGTGTGGCTTTATGCGCAATGCCTTTTTAAAGTAGCCAATGGCACCATTCAGATCCCCCGTTTGAGACGAGGCAACGCCCATGTTATTATTCGCCGCCGCAGAATAAGGTTTATCTTGCAGCGCTTTTGAAAGGCATTGGACGGCTTCTTCAAACTGACCCCGTCGCATGAGTGCGCTTCCAAGATTGATGTTTGCATCGGCAAAATCCGGTTTTATCTCAAGTGCCTTTGTATATTCCCGGATTGCGAGGTCGAGTTGCCCTATTTCGTTTAGTTCAGCGCCATAATTGGTACGGGCACGATGATTTTCAGGGTTCTTTCGGGCTGAATCCTTCCATAAGGTGAGGGGGTCCTGCCAGATTTTGTTCCTTAGATAGGTTCCCACGCCAAGCGTCACAATAATCCCCGCCAAAAGGAGGTTTTCCCAAACTCTTCTGTTTGAAAACAGTTGAAATACCGCATAGACCACAGATACGGCGAAACCAAAAACCGGAAGATAAAGCCTGTGTTCAAACATGGTGTCGCTGATGGGGAAAATGCTCGATTCAATGGAAAGTGTAATGAAAAACCAAAAAATACCGAAACTGACGGCTGGTCTTTTCCTGATGTTCCAAATGCCAATCCCAATAACCCCTATGACGAAAACAAAAGCCAGGGGGGTAAGCCCATCAAAAAAGCCTGATTTCAAGGGATACATATGATCTACATTTTGCCCCCAAGGGAAAAACAGCAGTCGAATGTATTCAACAAGAACATTGAACTGAGTGCAAAAATAACTCCATCGATCAACCGTCCCGGTCTCTCTTGTCAGGATGGAAACATCCTCCAGGAGGTTTTCAAATTTCAACCCCCGCGTTGCGGAAAGAAAATAGAGGGCCAAGAACGCCAGAAGAGCGCCAAGGGGAACAATCCAGAACAACTTCTTTTTCCATCCCTGCCAGGACCTGTCAAAAAGAAAATATTCCACCAGAAGAATGATACCGGGTAATGTGGCTGCATTTTCCTTGCTCAAAAATGCAAACACCCCCGAAAGGACGGCGGCGGCGAAGCAAAATAGAATTTTGAAAGAGAAAGCAGCAGCATTTCTTTTGCCTGCATCCGGTTTGATGGAATCGTTTCCCCGCGCTCTGCTTTCCCCCAATTCCCCCATCTTCAGCTGTAGATTTCTGGCACGAATGTATAAAAGCACCGAAGCCAGATAAAACATGGCCGACATGCACGTATATCGTTGGACAACGTAGGTGATACCCTGTGTTTGAATGGGATGTGCAACAAAAACCAGTGCCACCCACAGCGCCATTAATGGAATCTTTGATGATGAGAAATCCATGACCCCAGACCTCTGGGCGGATGAGATTGGTTTACAAGTTTTCTTCTTCCGTTTACCACGAGATCGTGGAACAACGGAAGGCTTCTTTTGTTCTTCCTGAAAAAATGACAACCGACCAAGCACATTGAGTGCAAGGAAATAGGCAAGAACTCCGTTAGCCAAGTGAATTAGGATATTTACCAAATGGTACCCAACAGGGTTGAATTTGCCCAATTGGTAATTTAGAGCAAAAGAGAACTGAACAATTGGACGGTGAGATTTGAAACCTTTCAGAGACACATAGTTTTCTAAACCCTTGATTTTTTTGTTATTTTCGATTTGAACTTTCCCATCAAAGACAAAGGGAACGCTATATGCGTTGCTGTAGATCACCAGGGTAACAGCTGCAATCAGTATCACTGAAGACCAAGGGCTTGCGAACATAATGGGCAGCGACTTGAATTTCATGCCTTAATGCCTCGTCTCGACGAACCATCCACCGATACAATCGTACCATTTTACCAAAAAAACCTAGCGGAATCCCTAATATCACAAAGGGAGATTTGTTTCAAAACAAAACCCCATGTTTCCTGCACCGAGGGTTTTCCACTAAAATAGATCCGAATCTGCCATGGTATAGAAAAGGTTATTGTCTATCCAGTTTGTGTCTGGAGAGTGCTCAAAAGTCTTAATCGTTGAAATTATACCCAAGGGTTCAGCATGCTCCTCGAATCCCGCGGCCATTGCGGCAGTCTTTAAAAAATGGCCTCCGGGAAGCCACGTTTCAATCTGCAAGACGCCTCGGGATCTGAGCATATGAGCAATATTGCCAAAAAAAACGGCAGTCTTTTTTTCGGATTTCGGGAAAAGCAGGTCCACAAGAGTCGCAGCATCTTTTTTAAGATGAAGAACCGCGTACCCTTCAATCTCTTGCGAAAACATACGTTTCAGACAGAAAATTTCATATTTCTTTTCAGGATGCCTGCAAAACCGCCAACGTAAGAATTCCGATTGTCTGACAACGGCATATGGATAATCCACACTGCACTTTTCCCATAACCTGTCAAACTGCTCTCCAGGATTGTCAATTCTCTTGATGCTTAAAAGTGATGGCTTTTTTCTTGAGGCAAGTACGCCTGTTTCACCTTTTAAATAGGCGACCCGACTTTCCAGGGGAGCATAGCCCAATATCCTTTTCCCCAGTTCAAAATGAAATTTCCCCGGAAACCCATATAAGATCTCAGCGGAATCTTTCCCGCAGAAAATTTCAAAAAAGGCCTTTCCCGTTCTGGCAAAAAGTCCCTTTCCCCTGAAATCGGGATGGGACATGATGTCCATTAGCTGAACAATGACAACCGCTTTCCCATCCCTTGATCCATTAAAGGGAATACCACCATAAAGCGCGAGGATCTCCTCTTTTTCAGATTCACACAAAAGAAGTGCCTGAGGGTAAGGATTATCAAAATATTTCCACCTCCAGAGCGCCGGGTTGATCTCCTGATCAAAAGTGAGTTTCCATAATTTCATAACCTTTGCTTCATCATCTTCCCTAAATTTGCGGATATAGAATGTGCCTGAGTCTGTTTCAATCGGTATTTTCATTTTTATGGACCTCAAAAATCAAAAGGAGGTTTTATCGAAATAGATGCGGCCCCATGATTTCATGCAGGGCTACATACACAATCCTTCAAATTGCCGGTTCATAATCTTTTCAGTCTTTTTGTTGACAGCATATTGATTTAAATGACACAATTCAAGCCATTGTGCGATTTTGTCAGTGTAGCCTAAACGACTCTGAATTTTTTTTTACCATGGACTTGATATCATCGTCTTTCTGAACTGCCTTGGTATCATTTATCCATCTATGATTTACATACTTGGGAAACATGAAACTGCTCACACTGGTACCCGTATTCAATGAATGGCCCCACCTGTTGCCTGTTTTGCAGAACCTGAGAATCCATTTCCCTGAGATTCTGGTGATTGACGATGGAAGTGACGACAAAAGCTACCTCAATCTCCTGAAAAAAGAAGGGTTTGAATATCTGGATCTGCCATTTAACCTGGGGCACTGGGGTGCCATCCAGGCAGGTTTTAGATATGCTCTGGCCAAAGAATTTGACGGGGTTATCACATTTGACGGCGATGGGCAGCATCTGCCCGAAGGCGCGTTGCGGATCATTCCCGGCCTCCAAGAAGGCTACGATGTGGTCATCGGAAAGGACAATGACCGGGGCGGATGGTCCAGAAAATTCTGCAGGGGGATCCTGAACCGATTGTCCGGGCTTGATATCAGTGATTTTACTTCCGGCCTCAGAGGCTACAGCCGGGCGGCCATGGGTCAGTTAATCCATGGATCCTTCTTGAACCTCGATTACCAGGACCTGGGGGTTCTGTTCATGGCGAAGAAAAAGGGCCTTCGACTCACGGAAATACCGGTTAACATGGAAATCCGGAGGGGAGAGAAATCAAAGGTTTTCCCCAATTTTGCCAGCGTTATGCGATATCTTTTCATCACCTTGACCTTCATTATTGCGAGAAGGCTATGATTTCCTACAAAATTACCACCGGGATTTTAGGCGCCGCCATCTTTTTAATCATACTGCTTCTGGTTCGCAGGGGGAAACTGCAGGAAAAATACGCCCTGACCTGGTTTGCCATCGGCATGGTGGTGGTGGTACTGGGGATTTTTCCGGTGATCCTGGATAAAATCGCCAAATTTACCGGTGTTTCATACGCTCCGGCGCTGCTTTTTGTGATCGCGGTGGGCGTGCTGTTGATTCAAAACCTTTACCTTTTCATTTTTGCATCTCAAAACGAAGTACGGATAAAGGAACTTCTGCAGGAAGTGGCGGTACTGAACAAACTGGTGGCGGAATTGCGGGAAGAGGTGACGTTCGGTGCAGAATCAACCGGGGAAAAACGCTCCGGGAAACACGTCGGATTAAATGGAACAAATGACCCTGTCAGCGATGATCAAGAACCCGGTCTCCCTGCCAATATATCCTCATAAATTTCCTTGATATCACTTGCCACAGATTGGATGCGGAATTTTTTTTTGAAATTCTCACGCCCTTTTCGGCCTAATTCGCAGCACAGACCAGGGTTGGCTGCCAGATTTTCCATTTTTCTTGTGAGCGCATCAACGTCGCCGGGGGGAATGAGCCACCCGCAATTACCCTCGTTGACCACCCAGCCGGGCCCGGAACCGGGAATATCGCTGACAATGATCGGCTTGCCATACCGCATGGCCTCCAACAGCACCACGCCAAACGCCTCAGTCCTTTCAAGGGAGGGCAGGCAGAACACATCGCACGTGGCAAAAAGGGCTTGAAGGGCCTCATTGGAAAGACCGCCCCTGAGCAACACTCGTCGCTTAAAGCCTTTCCGGCGAATCGCTCTCTGCAAATGAGCCCTGAGATTCCCATCGCCCACAATCTGAACCGCCACCCCATGAGTTCGCCCTGCTGCCCGGATGAGGACATCAAATCCCTTGTAATAAGTGAGACGGCCTACGGCAAGCACCCTCAAACAACCTGGCTGCCAGCTTCTTTCCGCCTGCTGAAGTGCATCCGCTTCAGGCCACGGAAGGCGTTCAGGGTCCACGCCCAGCGGAACAACGGCGCATTTTGAAGTCCATGGTTTCAAAGGGATGCTATGGCTCAGATAGGGTTTTGAGGCGACCAGGATCTTTCTCGCCCGCTTCAGCATGCGTTGTTCTAATGGTCGATAACAACGATATGCCGGCTGTAGACGCGGATCAATCGCGGAAGGCACCACGTCGGATTGCCACTGAATCACCCATGGAACAGAGCGGGCCTCTGAAACGGCCAGATTCCAGAACGCTGAAGGGTTGGGGAAATGCAAATGTAGGAGCTGCGGGCGAAAGGATCGAATAACTTTTTTCAGGACCAGCGGAAAAGAGAAGCTGATGGGCGCATACAGGACCTGACCCAGGGATGAGGCCCGAAAAATCGGGCCCCCTTCGGTCTCTTCCTTCAAAGATGACCTGCCGGGCAGGTGATGGTGAACCAGGCCGGCAGTGTCTAACCCTTCCTTTTTAAGCGCCTTTAAAAGGTCCCTTAAAAAAATTTCCATGCCGCCGGCATAAGGCGGATAGTATTTTCCGATGTGAAGGACTCGCACGTCTCAGAACCCGAAAATTATTGCAGGCTTTTATCAAGGCGTTTGGAGAGCAATCCCACCTGATGTTTCATGCTGCGGTCCGTCTTCATCTTCTTCTCCACCAGTTCAGTGGCATACACCACGGTGGAATGGCTGCGGTTGATGGTTCTGCCAATGGACTCCAGTGTCTCATCAGAATATTTTCGACAAAGGTATGCATAGATGTTTCGGGGATAAGCGTACACTTTTTTTCGAGATCTGGAACTGAGCATCTCGATATCTACCTTGTAATACTCACAGACCAGTGCCATTATTCTTTCGGTGGTAATGGAAATCTCTCCCGATACCAGTGCACTCACCACCTCCCGGGCCAGATCCATGTTGATTTTTTCCCCTACCAGTTCAGCCCTTGCTTTGAGGCACTTCAGTGCGCTTTCCATCTGCCGAACGTCACGTTTGAGCCGGCCCGCCAGGAAATGAACCACATCCTTTGAAAGAGAAACGTTGTACGCCTTTGCTTTTTCTTCCAGTATCTTCACTCGGGTGTTATAGTCCGGTCCTCCGATGGTGGTTACCAGGCCGGAAGTCAACCGCGAAGAAAGCTCCCTGGACATCTGTGGGATATCCTTTGGTGGCATAGAACTGGTGAAGATGATTTTTTTGTGATCCTGGGCCAACGCATCCAGTGTGTAACCCAATTCCGCCTGTATTTTTTCTTTTCCACCCAGGAAATGGACTTCTTCCAGAAGAAGCACATCACATATTCGACGGTATCGGCTTTTAAATGCCTCAATACGACGGTTCCTCAAAGAGGCGATCATTTCGTTTGTGAAGTCCTCTGCAGTCATATAAAACACGCGAGATCGCGGGTTTTCGGCCAGAATAGTATGCCCGATGGCTTGAGAAAGGTGGGTCTTTCCCAAACCGGTATTGGAAAGCATCAAAAGCGAATGATAATCGGAAGGGTTTCCCAGGGCAATATTCTTTGATGCCGAATAGGCAAATTCATTGGATTGCCCCACAATAAAACGATCAAAGGTAAACTGGCTGTTCAACAGAAGACTTCTGGGACGCCTTTTTCGGGGCATGCCTGGAAGGGTCAGTTGATCCGGGTGGGGTAAAAGGGTCGCGGGGGATGGCGTTGTTTTCCGGTGCTGCACTTTAAGCTGAACATCTACAGGTTTACCGGCGATGGTGTTAAACTTTTCCCTGATCAGGTCCAGGTAATTTTCCACAACCCAGTCTTTGGAAAATCGATTGGGGCAGCCCAAGACAACCGCGCCCTTTTCGGCCTGGAGATATGCGATGGGTTTTATCCAAAGAGAGAATGTATTGTCTGGAACCCGCGTTTTGATCTGATTTTTGATTTCGCCCCAAGCGGTTTTCATGGTTTACTCCAAGTGAAATGAAAAAAGATAAAATGAAAAAGATGAAGTGAAACGTCACGGCGAAAATGAATGCTGAAATATCTACAGCAAAAGTGATGGGGCTGTCAAAGAGGCTTTGGCGTGATCAATATTTAAGGGTACGGTGCTTTTCGACATCGTCTAACCTATTCCGTTTACAGCAAAATTCAGGGACTTGTTTCTAAGGTGCTGAGAAAGCGATGCATTTTAAATTTGTAAAATAAATGTAATATCAATTATTTATAAAATACGCACTATTTGTTAAAAAAAATTTCCACAAGTATTTCCTCCTGTTTAATCTCTTTTTCTTTATTTTTTTATAAATTTCATTTTTTTTTATTTGCTTTTTTCGAAAAGTCGCGTTTGCCCAATCTCCATCAGCCTTTTGGCATTTCCTCCGGGAAAAAGGAAACAGAGAAATAAAATTTATGGCTGATTCTCACACCCATTGCCGACCCGGATATTGCGATTTTACCGAACCGGCTGGTTAAAATAACCCAAAATCAGATCTGGAAAACGTTCCGTCAGACGCGCCGCCATTTTTCGTATCCCGACACCTTTTTCACCGGTAGCGGGTATTTTTTCCAGATAAAAGGCCGGGTCAATACAGAGGTTTTTGAGATGAAGGAAATTTATGCCGGTTTTAGAAATCAACGCCGTTAATGCATCCATTTCTGCCGCCTGATCCGAAATTCCCGGAAAGACCAGATAGTTGATCATTGTATACAGCCCCATTTTTCGTGACAGGGCGATGGCATCCATCACGTCAACAAATCCATAGCCTTTGGGCCGATAGTAGGCCCCATAAAATTCCGGTCTTGCGCTGTTCAAGCTGATGCGGATGGAATCAAGGCCATTTTCTGCAATCTTTCGAATCCGATCAGGAAAGCTGCCGTTGGTATTCAGGTTGATGGTACCGTTTCGGGTTCGCTTTCGAATTTCTTGAATGCTTTCTGCAATCAACTCATATTCCGTAAGGGGTTCCCCTTCACAACCCTGTCCGAAACTCACAATGGCCTTGGGGGCATGGTTTAAGTGTGCCACAGCCAGATTGACGATTTCGTTCATTGAAGGGGTGAACCTGATCCTTTCATGGGACGCTTCAAAGGAAGCGCCCGGTTGAAGGGAAAGGCACCCCAGGCAGGTGGCGTTGCATTTTCGGCTGAGCGGTAATGGCGCTTCCCATCTTTTCAGGAAAAGATTTTTCGCGGCAAAACAATGGTTTTCCGTTGCGCAGGTCGTCAAATGATTGACCAGGGGACCGGTCGGGTTTTTTTCCATAAAATCCGAAATGGCCGGAACCAGTTCCCGGTCGTCATAATGGCGGGGGTCCCACCGCTCATTATACTCCACCTCAAACCCGGCGGACCAGTACTGGCCATCCCTGAAACCGACGGCCCCATAAGCCCATGACGGCAGCACAAAGGATTTCTCACTGTAATCCGCCGCGGGAAGATGGGTTCTGACAAATCCCGGTTCAAGAAAAACAGCGACTGCAAAGCAGGTCGTAGACTTCCCGTCCACATCCATTTCATAAATGGTTTTTGGTTGACCCGTATGGGGATCAAGGCCAAGAGGGGGACAGGCGGGGATATAAAAGAGTTTGCTGAATTCCGGCATGATGATGAGGTCATCAGGTTCAATCGGGAAAAGATTTGGTCCGGAAAACCCGGCCATTCTAAGATATGGATGTTCATAAATCCGGCCTTCCGGGTCTGCGTAAAGCATTAAGGGCAGGTGTTTCAAATTCCGGACTGTCATATGGATGCCTTTTCTGATACCTAACAAGTTGACTCCGATCTATCTGAAGACTTAAGATAACACAAAATGTATTATTCCGACAAGGATGCCTGCTTTTAAAAAAAGATGTCGCTTCTAAATAAAAACACTCATAAGAAGGGAAAGCAATTCAGGCTCGTTAAGTTTTTCGCCTATGCCAGCTTTGTTGTCCTCATCATCTTCAGTTTACCCTTCTCCATGGTCATCTCACAACGGGCCAAAGACATCCTCATGAAAAGTCACGAAACCTACGCCCTTCTGCTGGGTGAAAACCTGAACCACCAAGTCTTTCAGAATTTTGTGCTGCCCGTAACCCAACAGTTTGGGAAAATGCGATTAAGGGAGAAACAACAGCAGGCGTTAATGGATCGAATCGTACGAAACACCACCCACAGTTTTAAAATCGATCTGGTGAACATGTATGATATCAACCAAGGTGTTATCGCATACAGCACCGATCCTGGCCTTATTGGAAAAAAAGTGCGGGAAAGCCTTGGCTACAAAAAAGCGGTCATGGGGCAAAATTCTTCCAGGCTCGTATCCGGAGGAGATGGGATTTGGGGTACCGGCATTCAGAGGGGGGGCGAAAAAAAGCTGCGAACCTATATCCCCTTCATGGGTGTCGGGCCTTTTCTGGGGGAGACCGGGCATGTTTTGGGCGTCTTTGAATTGATACAGGACCTCACGCAGGAATATGAATCCCTGGTTCGGTTTCAGTATCTGATTTTCGGATTGTCAATCCTCATCATGGGCATGATTTTTGTGGCGCTTCTTTTTATCGTGCACAAAGCGGAAAAAACCATTGCCGAAAGGGCCAGGGAACAACGCGAGTTGGAAACCCAGCTGAATCAGTCGGAACGGCTTGCGGCCCTGGGGGAGATGATCGCGGGTGTATCCCACGAAATCAGAAATCCTTTGGGCATTATCAGAAGCACCGCTGAACTGATGGGCAGCATGTCAATCGGCAATGAATCACAGGCCAAGCTCTCAGGCCTGATTGTTGAGGAATCGAGTCGGCTCAATGATATTGTTACGGAGTTCCTCGACTTCGCCCGGCCCCAGGAGCCTCATTTTCAGGATTGTGACCTGGATGAAATCCTGGACAAAAACATACAGTTCTTGCAGATGGCGCTTGAAACGAAAAAAATTTTGCTGCGGGACAATTTACCTCATCGGCCTTTGCCGCTCAGGGCGGATCCCCAATTGCTCTACCGGTCTTTTCTAAACATTTTCATGAACGCCATTCAGGCCATGGAAAACGCCGGAACCCTTTCGGTCAGCGTTTCGGAAGAAAAAGATCTATACCGGGTGGTCATTGAAGACGACGGTGACGGCATTCGTGAAAAAGACCTGAAAAAGATCTTCGATCCTTTTTTCAGCACCAAAGACAAAGGAAGCGGCCTGGGTCTTTCCATTGTTCGCAATATCATCGAAGGACACCGGGGCCGCATATGGATTGAGAGCCATCACAAGGAATCCACTGATCGAAAACCGGGAACCCGGGTTTTTATCCAGCTGCCAAAGGGATAATCTGGAATTTTTGTACGGAGCCCAAAAACTATGGAAACCATCCTGATTGTTGATGATGAAAAAAACTATCTCGTTGTGCTGGAAGCGCTTCTGAGCGCTGAAGGCTATGAAATCGTAACGGCCAGGGATGCTAAAATGGCCGTCAGCATCCTTCGTGAAGCAGATCTCGATCTGATCATCACGGATATGAAGATGCCCGGCATGAGCGGTATGGAACTTCTTGAGACATGCAAGAAAATCAATCCGGAAATCCCCGTTATCATGATGACCGCCTTTGGCAGCATTGAAATGGCGGTTGAGGCCATGAAAAAGCATGCCTATGATTACATCCAGAAACCATTTGAAAATGATCAGCTCAAGTTGACGGTAAAAAAAGCCATGGAGAACCACCGGTTGGTGAAAGATAACAGACTCCTGGCGGAGGCCCTTTCCGATCGATTCCGATATGGCAATATGGTGGGCAAGAGTAAGCCGATGATGAAAGCATATGACCTCATCGACAAGGTCTCCGGTTCCAAGGCGTCAGTCCTCATTACCGGGCCGTCGGGCACCGGAAAAGAGCTCATTGCCAAAGCCATTCACTACCAGGGACCGAGAAAAGAAAGACCGCTCATTTCCATCAATTGCGGTGCTCTGACGGAAACCCTTCTGACCAGTGAATTGTTCGGGCACGAAAAGGGTGCGTTTACGGGTGCTGTCGCCATGAAAAAAGGCCGGTTTGAATTGGCGGACGGGGGCACCATATTCCTGGACGAAGTGGGGGAAATGCCGGCGTCGCTTCAGGTTAAACTTTTGCGGGTCCTTCAGGAAATGGAGCTTGAACGGGTGGGGGGAACCCGGACCATCAAAGTGGATGTTCGCGTTCTTTCCGCTTCAAACCGGAATATCAAAGAGGATGTGGCCAAAGGCGTATTTCGTGAAGACCTCTACTATCGTCTGAATGTGATCCACATCGATGCACCGTCACTTCAGGAGCGCACCGACGATATACCGCTGCTCGTGAAACATTTTATTGGAAAATTTCAAGAGGGAGATCTCAAAAGGAAAATCGAACTGCGCCCTGAAGTGTGGAAAGCGCTTTATACACACCCGTGGCCTGGAAACGTCAGGGAGTTGGAAAATGTTATTGAAAGGGCCATGGTGTTGCATACGGGGGGCGTTATCACCTTGGATGATTTGCCAAGATCCCTCGTCGATACGGAAACCGAGTTCGATGTGGAGCGATTTGTTCCCTCCCATATCCCCCTGCCCAAAGCCATGGAAGAGATAGAGGAAAGACTTGTTCGAAGAGCCCTGGCCCAATCCAATAATGTTCAGTCCCACGCAGCCATAAGTTTAGGCATTACCAAAAGCCTGATTCAGCACAAAATGAAAAAGTACAACATCACTCTATGACGGTAAAAGGTCTTGTACCCAAAAATTTGCTATCATTATATGCATTTACGCTTAAAAACCTTTTCAGAGCCTTTTTCGGGTACAGAATATTGTACTATTTCGGTTGTACATTACAAAACTGAAAATGATCGTAATCCGAATTCATCCCATAAAAAACAATAGGTTAAAGGAAAAAATGGCAGCCTTTGATTTTTTGGCAAGCTAATTGCATCTAGAAAGGGTCATATAGAGTCTAAAAATTACTCTTTCCTCCTAAGAAACCAACCTCGCTTTGCGGGGTTGGTTTTTTTATGCCTCCAAAATCTGCAATCCGGTCTCAATATCCCAGTCGTTTCAAAGCGCGGGTGTCTTTGCTCCAGTTTTTCTCCAGACGTACCGCCAGATCAAGATAAACCCTTGCTTCGAATAGCGCTTCCAGTTCAAGTCTGGCGGAACGACCGATTTTCCGGATCATCCCTCCCCCACGGCCAATGAAGATGCCTTTCTGGGAATCGCTTTCAACATGGATTCTGGCCCCAATGGATACCAGA
>JABGPV010000800.1 GCA_018644785.1 Deltaproteobacteria bacterium
GCAAGAAAAAAACTCCCAAAAAAGAGGCTCCAGAGTACAGACCTGTTTTAAGCTTTTAGTGGGCGAAAATCTCACGGATCATGGCAGAGAGCTCCTGACCCATGATCGGTTTTTGAATTCTTTTTGTTATGCCAAGGGTCTGTATGATGTCTTTGTCCAGATTGCCATAATAACCTGAACACAAGATAATCGGCAACGCTTTCCGTATTTTCAGAAGTTCTGCAGAAAACGCATCTCCTTTCATTTTCGGCATTGTCATATCGGTGATGACAAGATCAAATTTATCAGGATCTGCCTTGAATGCCTTTAATGCAGAAATCCCTTCTGTAAAAGGGGTTACCGAATATCCCTGCCTGACCAAAAGATTCTGCAGGGCTTCAAGGATATCCACCTCATCTTCTACCAGCATGATCCGTTCACTCCCCATGATCAGACCTGTTTTGATTTCTAGTTCGTCAACGCTCTTCTTGGCTCTGATGATGGGCCAGAATATCTGGCATGTTGTACCGCTGCCTATCTCACTGTAAACCTTCATAAACCCGTTGTGATTTTTCACAATGCCGTCAACCACAGACAGGCCCAATCCAGTTCCCTGGCCGACCT
>JABGPV010000801.1 GCA_018644785.1 Deltaproteobacteria bacterium
CAGCGGTCCTGGGGACCGAAAAAAAGAAAAAGGGCATTCTGCCCTATGCCGCTCTCTCAATCTGTGCTTTGACGGCGGTCGTCGCAGCGGTCTTTTTGTTTCAGGGAAACGGTCAGACGTCCCAGAATATCGCCCTTTCTGAGAAACCCGGTCAGGATGTTCAAAAAGTCACCCAGACCCGGGTGGTGACGCATCCTGTCAGCCTGTTTGCCAAAGGGAAGGCAAAGCATTTTGAATTTCAGGCCGGCAACGGCATCACCGTCAAATATTTTGTGTTGAAGAGTTCCGATGGGGTGATCCGCGCCGCATTTGACGCCTGTGACGTGTGCTGGCCCAGCGGCAAAGGGTACTATCAGGAACAGGACAAAATGGTCTGCAGAAATTGCGGACAGCGGTTTGCGTCGGTGAAGATAAACGAGGTGAAGGGCGGATGCAATCCAGCGCCCTTGAACCGGCAAATCGATGGCGACAACCTGGTGATTCAGGTTTCGGACATCCTTGCGGGGCAGTCCTATTTTGATTTTAAAGGGAGGGGCTGATCATGAGACTCTTTGACATCTCTCTGGCAAATTTGAAACGCCGCAAAGCCAAAGCTTCCTTTA
>JABGPV010000802.1 GCA_018644785.1 Deltaproteobacteria bacterium
AGCCTTGACTAATTCTCATAAACATATAAAGAGGATGCCATAATGGACTAAGGTGGCATAGCCGCAGTTTTGAGTTTTGAGTTTTGAGTTTTGAGTTTTGAGTTTTGAGTTTTGAGTTTTGGGTTTTGGGTTTTGAGTTCTTGTACCCAAAAATTTTCTTGTTTTTTGTGACAGAAAACCAGGTGATAAGGGCCTATCACGGAACAGAAGTGATCTCATTGCCGGTCCCATTCGTGAATTTACGCTGCCTGTCCCCCGGGACGACCGGGCAGTCTGTTTGGAGATAAGGAGGTGGACGTCATGCGCCATGGCGACAATCAACCAAAGGGAAAAATGAATGCCTTAATGAAAGAACTTCCTGAGAACGTCAAGCCTTTTGTTCAGGCAATCCTGGAAAAACGGGATTTCCCGGAACGACTTGCAAAATTGAGTTCTGTTCTCAGAAAAATACACCAGAAAGACCCTGCCGTAAAGATCGCCCGGTATGCGTTGTCCATAGCCCCCGACAACGCAAAGGTACGTCGCCTTGCATACTGGGCCGTCAGAAAGTCCGTGCCGCTGTGGCATTTTCAAATCGTTAACGATGAAGAGCGAAACCGCCT
>JABGPV010000803.1 GCA_018644785.1 Deltaproteobacteria bacterium
ATGTTTGATTACGACATTGATAAGCATTTGATAGGTGATGATCCTGCGCTTGAAAAGATCAAGGGAGAAATCAAGGATATTGCGGTTACAGATGTCCATGTCGAGCGATAGTGGGACCATCCAATAGACTGATAATGTTTAGTAATTCAAAAGTGATATATCCATAGATTTTGAACCAATATCATGTTAATCCTGGTCATTTGAATGATATTTTCACAGATTGTTAACATAAAAAATGACCTTGAGGACAGCGAAAGAGGAAATCATTGTATATGCTGTTTCCATGATTGTGAAAGCCGCCTTGTTAGCTGCTGCCTGGTCAGGGAAATCTCGAAGACGTGGATTGGAATCTATCGCCAAAATGCCAATTGGTGAGAAGGATAAGGAAATCCTATTTCTCCGTGATCGCATCTATCAACTGGAAACCCAGATCAAGATTTTTCAAAAACAGATCCAATCATCATCATGTAAAACTCGATACAGTCAAAAAGAGAGACTATTCATTCTCTGGCATATGGAATACTTCCAGATCCCTCGACGTCGGATAACAAAAACCTTTGGTATAGCCAGGTCCACCTTGTACCGTTGGTTAAACCGAATT
>JABGPV010000804.1 GCA_018644785.1 Deltaproteobacteria bacterium
TCAGCACCGTCACGGGACGGTCGAGGGCCAGACGTGGCAGCCATTCCCTCATGACTCAGACTCGGCTGAAGAGCGGGTCATTCCTTTGTAGAGGGCTGGAATGACTCCCAAGGTGAGCAAGGTGGAGCTCGACAAACCGCCAATAATGGCAATTGCCAGTGGTTGTTGGATCTCGGCGCCTGCCCCCAGACCCAGCGAGAGCGGCAAGAGTCCCAAAACCGTAGTGGCGGTGGTGATCAGAATCGGTCGCAGGCGCAGGGCGCAAGCCTCTTCAATAGCAGCGACCCTCGCCTTTCCAGAAGCACGCAGGCGATTGATGGTATCGACGAGCACAATGGCATTGTTGACCACCACGCCGGCCAAGACGATGACGCCAATAAACACGACAACCGAGAGTGGGGAGCCCGAAATCCAGAGCATGCCGATCGTGCCGACCGAGGCGAGGGGAATAGAGAAAAGAATGACAAAGGGATGAATGAGGTGCTCAAAGGTGCTGGCCATAATGACGTAGACGAGGAAGGTGGCGAGGAGCAAGGCAAACTGGAGCGAGCCCAGCGATTGTTCCATTTCTCTGAATTGGCCGGCAACCTCGACTATGACC
>JABGPV010000805.1 GCA_018644785.1 Deltaproteobacteria bacterium
ATTGTGCGGGCGGGTTTTGAAGCGATGCCCGTAACGGTGCGGCAGCCTCTTATTACGATCTTGCC
Organism: Deltaproteobacteria bacterium; assembly: GCA_018644785.1. Next base: position 66 of record JABGPV010000805.1, read on the forward strand.
GTAACGGACGCAGAGAAACCACAGTGCATTCCCACGCGGAGCATGGGAACGAGGGGAATTTTGAGTGATGAAAATCGTAAATATAATTGACACTGAAAAATTTTTTTACACATTTTCCTTTAGCATTACTTCCCGAATTCCGGGGACACCTTACTTATCTCTACGTTTTGGCCTAAGGGCCGAGGGGCCAAATCTCAAAGAGGCTCCCAGACCCTTTCGTTTTGCGGGGAATTCCGGGGACACCTTACTTAATTATTGACAAAAGCCTGGAAAACACGAAAGAACCGGGCAACCTTTAGACGCTGATCCTTTTGTTGGAACCATGGAACACCTTAATTAGGCCGAAAGCTTAAACCTGAAAAACCTGGGCCTAAAAAAGAAGATAAGTAAGGTGTCCCCGGAATTCTACAGATAAGAACATAGATGCTTTGCTATTTGATTTGAATCCTTTTCACTCAGATGCCCTATTTTTTTCTGCAATAGGCGGTTATCGAGCGTGAAAAACTTTAAACGGACAAGGCATGGGAGGCGTA
>JABGPV010000806.1 GCA_018644785.1 Deltaproteobacteria bacterium
CATGCATGATGGCCAGCTGTTTCGCCTCAGCCTGCCCCGCCGGCACGGGGGCGCGGAATTACCGTTGCCGCAACTGGCACAAGCGGCCGAAATCATCGCCTGTGCCGATGCGTCCTCCGCCTGGTGCCTGGGCCAGGCCCTGGGCTGTGCCATGACCGCCGCCTTCATGGACGAGGAACCGGCACGGGAAGTGTTTGACCCAGCCGATGCGGTGCTGGCCTGGGGTGCCGGCGTGCAGGGTAATCTGACCGCCACGGAGGGCGGCTATCTGGTCAGCGGCACCTGGCGCTTTGCCTCCGGCAGCCACAACGCCACCTGGCTGGGCGGACACTCCAAGGTGTTCGAGGCCGATGGCTCCCCCCGTCTGGCCGCCGGATCTGGTCCGGGGGGCCGGCAAGCCAACCGCACCGCTTTGTTTCCCCGCGCCAAGGCGGCCATGGCCGACGATTGGCATGTCATGGGGCTGCGCGGCACCCGCAGCGAAGCCTATACGGTGGAAGATCTGTTTATCCCCGAGGGCCTGACCTCGGACCGTGAAACAGAAGCCGAACTCCGGGTCGAGACAACGCTATTTCGTTTCCCCACCACCGCCGTCTAT
>JABGPV010000807.1 GCA_018644785.1 Deltaproteobacteria bacterium
TGGACAGTCTTTCCCGTATTGGCGGCATTGTAAAAGAATTGCCCTCTCTGGAGAAAATCGTGGTCATTCCTTATACTTCTGATGAACCGGATACCGGCTCTCTGCCTAATGCTGTAACCTTCAATGATTTTAAGGATGCAGGCGCAAAGGAAATTGAGTTCGAACCTATGGATTTTGATGATCCTCTTTACATTATGTATTCCTCAGGCACCACCGGTCTGCCAAAATGTATGGTTCAGAGCGTGGGCGGCGTGCTTTTACATCAGAAAAAAGAGCTTGTTCTGCATACTGATTTAAAGGAAGAAGACATCATTTTTTATTTCACCACCTGCGGATGGATGATGTGGAACTGGCTGACCTGCTCTTTAAGTGTAGGTGCCACTTTGGTCTTATACGACGGCAATCCCTTTCATCCGGGCCCTGATGCTTTGTGGCAGATGGCTCAGGATGAAAAGATCACAGTATTCGGTACCAGTGCCGGTTATATAGAGGCACTTAAGAATGCAGGCGTAAAACCTGCAAAACAATTTGACCTTAGCTCCTTAAAATCCCTGCTTTCCACAGGTTCCCCTCTGTCTGAAGAAAATTTTGAATTTA
>JABGPV010000808.1 GCA_018644785.1 Deltaproteobacteria bacterium
ATCCGCCAGCGAGCGCCTGGCAGAGGCCATTGGCGGCGCCAATGATCCCGTGGCGCTGTACGATGCCGAAGACCGCTTGGTCATTTGCAACGATGCCTATGGCGATATGCTACCGACCCTGGCCGGAAAATTGCGCCCCGGCATAACATTTCAGGAGGTCGCCGCCGCGTTCGCCGGCGACACCGGCGGTCCCGCGCCCTATGACCTTGAAGCCCGAATAACAGAGCATCGTGAAGCACGCCGGCCGCGTGAGTTTTCACTGGCCGATGGCCGGTGGTTCCTGGTCAATGACAAGCGCCTGTCCGACGGCGGCACCATCGTTGTTGTCACGGACATCACCGAGCGCAAGCGCGCCGAGGAATCGCTCATCAAAGCCAAAGATGAGGCCGAAAAACTCAACAACACTCTTGCAGAACAGACGGCAAACGCCAGGCATCTGGCAAAAGTCGCATCGTGCGCCAACACCGCCAAGAGCCAATTTCTCGCCAATATGAGTCACGAGATCCGCACGCCGATGAACGGCATCGTCGGCATGGTCGATATGATCAAGCGCACCCCGTTGGAGAAGAATCAGCTCAACTTTCTCTCCATCATCG
>JABGPV010000809.1 GCA_018644785.1 Deltaproteobacteria bacterium
ACTTCAATTGGCGGACTGGAATGTCGTCAATCCGAAAATCACAAAACAGCTATCTGTCCGCAAGTCCCTTTCCGACGTTCAACGGCAGCATATCCGCCAAGTACTGCAAGATGTCAACTGGAAGATAGAAGGTCAAAAAGGGGCCGCTGCTATTTTAGACCTTAAACCCTCGACATTGCGTGATCGTATGAATAAGCTCGGTATCAAACGCCCCTGACACCGTATACGCACCCCTTTGCATTTTGCAATTATCTTCGTTAAAGGCAATGAATATTCTACTTAGGGATCGTACAAAAATAACTTGGCACTTATAAGAAACACTTGAGTAATTTTTGAGCCAACCCTTACCCATTGAGAATAAGAATGGGCCTGCCTGAATCACGGTATTTCGTGGCTATCATCCAAGCGGTAAACTAAAACGACGATAGACCCGAACCCTTCCCTACTGCGGCAAAAACATCATTTATATAAAATGCACCCTGACCTATTCTATGCAACGGGTTTTTACTAGCCACTAACTCACGCTCTTCCGTGGTGCCACGGAAGGCCGTGAGTTTCCACCTATTTCAATTGCCTCTTTCAATCTCTATTGTAG
>JABGPV010000081.1 GCA_018644785.1 Deltaproteobacteria bacterium
AGGGGTGTGAACCCCCTTATATCGGACATCAGGATGGCCACTTCCCGTTTCTGCCCGCCCAACCTTACGGCTTCCGGGCGGTTCAACAGTTCTTTGGCAATTCCCTGGTCCACGTACCTGCCGAAGGTATTGGCAATAAAGTCCCTTTCTTTCAACCCTTCCACCATGGTGTTGAAACTCTGGGTCAACTGGGCGATTTCGTCCCGGCCCCGAACGGGGATCGGCTTGCCGTAATTTCCTGTCGCCACCTTTCTAGCGGTTTTTGAAATGGCGGTAAAGGAATGGACCATCTTTCCCACCGAAGATCGGATCAACAGCAAAATGATGAGTATGGCGAGCGCGCCGCCCGCAAAGTAATAGTTTCGGAATTGAATGATGGGCGCCAGAACCGTCTTTCCGTCAGCGAAGAGTACAATGGTCCACGGCGCATGCCGCAATCTGTAAAAGCCGCCCACCTCGTCTGGCGGGGCGCCGGGTCCCAGAACCGTCCCGTAAGGCTTTTCCTGAATGGCTTCTAACAGGGACCGCTCAAAGGGGTCATCGGTTTCCCCAAATACGATCCCCTTTTTCATGATCGCTTTGGTATGGCAGAGATATTTCCCGGCCTCGTCAATGAGGCAGGCTTGATCCGTCTGCCACCAGCCAAACTCTTTGACGCCTTCCAAAAGGTATTCAAAGCGAACCGTCACCTCAATGGTTCCCACAACCTTATCGGATTCGTCCTTGAGCAGGGATATGAGGTTCACCGTTTCCTCTCCTGTTTGAGCATCGAAGTGGGGAGAAGTGACCTCAAAGGGTTTTGCCTTCTGAAAACGCATCATCCGCCTTTCGCCGGAAGAACGGCCTCCCATGCGCATCATCACCGCCGGTTCGGGATCATGGCCTTCTTCCCACTTCAGTTCGGCCCTTTCAACCCCTTTCATATCCTGTAACTGCTCCATGATCCAATCCTGTATCAATGGTCCCCCCCTACCTTCCGACGTATGATGGAACACATAAAGCCAATCCGTGATGCGCCCAAGCTTCATATCGATCTGGTGGGCGGCCCTCTGGAGTTTCACGATAGACGCGTCCTGCCATTCGGCGAAGAGGGTTCCTCTCATGTAAATAAACCCGAAAATTCCGATGAATAACAGAACCAGGGCAACCGGAAGCAACACCAGGAGACTGAGACGTCTTTGAAGACTCTTGATCGCCATTTTGGACTCTATTTCACCTCGTAGTCGAAACGATCAAAGAGCTTTTTATCCCCAAAAACCGCCTTTGTTTTTATGCGGTAAAGACCCTTTTGACTGAAATCCATATCCGCGCCGTAAGCCTCTTTCATGCCCATGGCCATGGCCTTCTGTTTGGAACCGTCAGGTCCCGTCACGAGAAAGCCCACCTTGCCCTGTTCAATTTCTGCTCCCTTCGGACCGGCTATGGACACCATCAGGTGCTGCGTATTTCTCTCTGGGAAATGGTACAGGGAGTAGTTCAATCCGTAACCGTCCAGGTTGGATGTATGGATAATGACCCCCGGGCTGTCGGGATGGTCCCCGGCGATCCCTGAACTTACCACTGAAAAAACAGACGTCATGAATAAAAAAAAAGCAACTCTCAAAACTGGCACAACAACAGAATTTTTCATTCTTATTCTCCTTTTCTCAGGTTCCGGCCCTTCCAGAGGGCATAGACGGCCGGAATAATCACCAGTGTCAAAACAGTGGATGAAATCAGGCCCCCCACCATGGGGGCCGCAATGCGTTTCATGACCTGCGATCCGGTTTCCATGCCCCACATGATGGGCAGAAGACCGATGAGTGTGGTCGACACGGTCATGAGCTTGGGCCGCACTCTCTCAACTGTCCCCTCCAGAATGGCATCCCGCAGCCTCCCGGAGGATGCCATGGTTCCCTCCCGACTCCCGCGGTCAAATGCCTGGTCCAGATAGACCAGCATGACCACCCCTGTTTCCGCGGCCAGGCCCGCCAGGGCGATAAAGCCCACCACCACCGCAACCGAGAGGTTGTAATCCAGCAGATAAAGGAGCCATACGCCCCCCACAAGGGCGAAGGGAAGGCTTGCCATGACAATGAACGCCTCGCTGAAGCTTTGAAAATGCATATAGAGTAAGATAAAGATAATCGCCAGGGTCAATGGTACGACCAGATTGAGCGTCTTGCGGGCTTTTTCCATATATTCGTACTGCCCGGACCATACCACGGAGTAACCAACGGGCAGCGTCACCTGCCGGGATACAATACGCTTGGCTTTTTCCACGTAGGTTCCCACGTCCACACCCGTGAGATCCACATAGATCCAGGCGGTGGGCCGAGAGTTTTCCGTCTTGATGGCGGCCGGCCCCTTGTGGATGGAAATGGTGGCCAGTTGTCCCAACGGGATATGCGCTCCGGTAGGCGCGGTGACCAGGACCCCTTTCAACAGATCGATGTTGTCCCGCAATTCCCGGCTGTAGCGAAGATTCACCGGATATCTCTCCAGGCCCTCCACCGTATAGGTGATATTTTTTCCGCCGATGGCCGTGACAATGGCATCCTGTACGTCGGCAACCGTGAGGGCGTATCGCGCGATCTGATCCCTCCTGATCTTGAAATCCAGGTAGTTTCCCCCCGTAATCCGCTCGGAATAGGCGGAAAGGGTCCCGGGGATCTGACCCACCACCGCTTCTATTTCTGCCCCCAGATCTGTAAGGACCTGAAGGTTCGGCCCCATAACCTTGATTCCCACCGGCGTCTTGATTCCGGTGGAAAGCATGTCGATACGGGTTTTAATGGGCATGGTCCATGCGTTGGTGAGCCCGGGGAAACGAACCGCCCGGTCCAGTTTTGCCACCAGTTCATCCATGGTCATATAGCGTTCTTCAGGCCAGATCCACGAGAGGGGCTTTTTTAACCAGTCGGGCCAGGAAGTGAAAAAACGTTCGATCTTTTTCCGGCGCCATTGGTGAAGGATTTTTCCGTTTGTAACCTCCGGCCAGGCCCAGGTTAACGGTTCTTTCAGCCAGCCCGGCCAGTTTGAAAAAAACCGTTTCACGGGAATTTGTTCATGCACCACCTCGGGCCACAGGGTGATGGTGGTTTCGATCATGGAAAGGGGCGCCGGATCGGTGGCGGTCTCGGCCCGGCCGATCTTGCCCAGGGTATGCTGGACTTCAGGGAAACTCTGGATGATTTTATCCGTTTGCTGGAGCAGTTCCCTGGCCTTGGTGATGGAAATACCCGGGAGGGTGGTGGGCATGTAAAGAAGGCTTCCCTCGTTCAACGGCGGCATGAACTCGCTGCCCAGACGCGAGAGGGGGAAGATGGTGATCCCCAGCAGCAGCAGGGAGATCAGAACCGTGACTTTGGGCCACTTCAGGACCCGGAGAATGATGGGCCGGTAGAGCCGGATAAAAAACCGGCTGAGGGGGTTTTTTGATTCTTCGATGATCCGCTGGGGCAAAAGACTCACCAGTGCAAACAGGGAAACGCCCATTGCTGCCGCCAGAGACCAGTTAGGAAGCGCCAATCCCGCGATTCCCCCTGCGGCCACCAGCACGGGTGCGCCCGCCACCGAAAGAATCCATATGCCCAGCCTTCGGCGTCGGCTCGTCTCGGGCGGGAAGGTCTTTTCCCGTACGAAGAAGGTCATGAGCACCGGAACAATGGTGACGGCCAACACGGCGGATGCGGCCATGGCAAAGGTTTTGGTGTAGGCCAGCGGTTTAAACAGCCGGCCGGACTCTTCCGTCAGGCTGAACACCGGCAGGAAGGAAACCGTGATGATCAGGAGGCTGTAAAAGAGGGCCGGCCCCACCTCTTTTGCCGAATCCAGGATGATGGCGGTGTGGGATTTTTTATCCGCGTCCCGGGCCAGGTGTTTGTGGGCATTTTCAACGAGGACAACCGAGGCATCCACCATGACGCCGATGGCAATGGCAATACCGGAGAGACTCATGATGTTGGCATTGATCCCCAGGATCTTCATGGCGATAAAGGCCGTCAGAATGCCCACGGGCAGGGTGAAAATGGCCACAAAGGCCGAGCGGAAATGGAGCAGGAAGATGAGACAGATAAGGGCCACCACCGTCATTTCTTCCATGAGCTTGCGCTTCAGGGTATGAATGGCGCTTCTGATCAGATCGGCGCGGTTATACCCCTCTTCAATGACCACGCCCGCCGGCAGTCCCCGCCGCAGTTCCTTCAGCTTTCCTTTGATCTTTTCGATGACCCCAAGCGCGTTCTCGCCGGAGCGAATGATTACGATGCCGCCCACTGCTTCTCCCTCGCCGTTCCATTCCAGGATGCCCCGTCGCAATTCCGGTCCCAGATGGATATGGGCGATATGTTTCAGCAGGATGGGCGTTCCCTGCCGGTCCACACCCAGGGCAATCTGCTCCAGATCCTGTAGGGAGCTGATGTAACCCAGACCTCGCACCATGAATTCCGTTTCAGCCATCTCCACGAGCTTGCCGCCCACATTCCTGTTGGATCTGAGGATGGCGGTTTTCACTTTTTCGATGGAGAGGTCGAAGGCCAGCAGCCTGTTGGGGTCCACTTCCACCTGGTACTGCTTCACGAAACCGCCTATGCTGGCCACCTCTGAAACACCGGGAACGGATGCCAGTTCGTACCGGAGAAACCAGTCCTGAATGCTCCGGAGTTGCTGGAGGTCGTGGGTACGGGAGGTGTCCTTCAATACATATTCATAGACCCAGCCGACGCCCGTAGCGTCGGGGCCAAGGCTCGGCGTTACACCCGGGGGGAGTTTTCCTGCCACAAAATTAAGATATTCGAGGACCCGTGAACGGGCCCAGTAAAGATCCGTCCCGTCTTCAAAAATGATGTAAACGAAGGAATAGCCGAAAAAGGAGTATCCACGGACCACCTTTGCGAAGGGCACGCTCATCATGGCCGTGGTGAGAGGGTAGGTGACCTGGTCTTCCACCACCCGAGGATCCTGCCCCGGATATTCGGTGTAGATGATCACCTGGACGTCGGAAAGGTCGGGTATGGCATCTACGGGGGTTTTCCCCATGGCAAGGATGCCCGCCACAATCACAAAAACGGTACACAGGACCACCATAAGCCTGTTTTGTACACTCCATGTGATAATCTTTTCGATCATGCCTTATCCAATGCCCCTTTATTCCATATCCTCAAAAAAATCCGCTTCCTCCTGCTTCGCCTTCTTTATAACCTTCGCATCCAGCATCTTCCGCACGGCCTCTTTGAGATTGCTTTCGGAATCCAGAAGAAACTGACCCGAAATGACCACCGATTCTCCATCGGTCAGCCCGGCCTGAACCTGCACCCGTTCATTGTCCAGCAAAGGACCGAGGATCACATCCCTGGGAATAAATTTTCCATTGCCCGAGCTGATGAATACCACGTTTCTTCGTCCCGTTCGAATGACCGCTTCCGAAGGGACCGTCAATCCTTCCCCTTTTAAGACGGTTTTGATCCGTATGTCGGCATACATCTCCGGTTTCAATTCCATTTCGGGGTTCTGAAACACGAGGCGAATGACCAGGTCCCTTGTCTTGGGCTGCAGATAGGGATACACGTATGCTACCGTGCCTGAAAAGATCTTGCCGGGCAGGTAGGGCAGTGTCATCTCCGCCTGCTGGCCCTTTTTTATGGTGGAAAGCTCATATTCATAAATATGGGCATCCACCCAGACTTGTGAAAGGTCGGCTATCCGGAAGACCATGGTCCCTGCTTTGATGTAGGCGCCTTCCTCTGCATTTCTCCGGATCACAAATCCACTCAAAGGGGACCGGATCATCACGGTCTTTTTGACCTTCCCTGATTTTTCCAGGGCCTCGATCTCGCTTTCCGGAACGTCAAAAAACCGGAGCCTGTTTCTGGAAGAACCCAGCAGACTCTTCCTCCCGACGCTACGGGATTGCCCCACGGTGCGGAAAGCCACCAGATATTCTTCCTGAGCCGCCACCAGCTCGGGAGAATACATGTCAAACAGGGGCTCCCCTTTTTTGACATATTTCCCCGTAAAATCCACATGGAGTTTTTCAATCCATCCGCTGGTTTTCAGGTTAACCTGGGCGGTCAGGGTCTCATCCGGGGTAATATGTCCGTAGGTCCGAAGGGTATGGATAAGCGGCCCTTTGGTGGCCTTTGCAAGGCGGATCCCCATGTTCTGCTGGGTGACGGGGTCGATCTTCACCGCCTCCGGATCGGTCATGTCGTCTTCATAAACGGGCACCAGGTCCATGCCCATGGCGCTTTTCCCCGGTTTGTCATAGATTTCGGTGGGGTTCATGGGGGCCCGCCAGTAAAGAATTTTTTCCTTTTTTGTGTGAGATGAGGCGGCTTTTTTGACCCCAGTTCCTGGTTCAGACGGCCGCAGATAGCCCATGAAATAGGCAGTTCCGCCTGCCAGCAGGAGCGTGAGAATCACGGTCAGGAAAACAATCACCAGAAGGGAACCGGGTTTCCTGCCATATCCATCTGCCTTCATTTTCTCTCCTCCTTCCGTCCCTGATGAACAGGCGCCCCCACCACCTTCTCAAGGTCTGCCCAGGCGATGCCCATGGCGCTCTCTTCCCGCTCGGCGGCGAGGTTGACATCCAGCCATGAACTGTACGAGGAGATCACGTCCGCAAAAGAAACATTCCCCGCCTCGTATCCCTGGGTGGAGACATCAAGGACATCTCTGGAAAGCTTCAGGATGGATTTCCTGTACAGGGCTTCCTCCCGGTTTGCCAGATCCAGGCGGAACCACGCGTTTCGAACAAGGGTGTTGGTGCCGGCCTCCGCCTTTTCCAGCTCATTTTTTAGGGCGCCCAGTTCCTGTCGCGTCTGCCGCAGGTAAGCGTCTTCAATACCGTACCATGGCATCAGGGGCAGTCCCGAGCCCCTGTATGCTCGGGTTGAAACCGGAAAATCATCCTTGACCGCAATGGTGCCCACCTGGGCTACGGCTTCATCTTCATAAAGGGAGAGATTCAGGGTGTAGGGGGGAAGGATCAGGGTTTCAGCCATTTCAATGAGCCTTTCCATTTTGCCCACCCGGGCCCGCATGCGCCTCAGCTCCTGCCTGCGCTGGCGGGCCAGTTTGTAAAGACCCTTTAAAGGCGGCACAATCCTGGGGGGGGTGCGGTCTTCAGGCATACCGATCCTTGTTCCCGGCGGAAGGTTGAGGATTTCAAGCATCTTTGATTTCACGTTCTGCTGCTTTTCCAGCAGGGTATCCAGGTCCTCTTCCAGGATTTCCCGCTGGATGCGCACCTTGATCACATCCTGATAGCTGGTGCCCCCGGTCTCGTATCGGATGGCGGCTACCTGTTCCAGATGCCGGTAAAGCCCGATGGTTTCCCTGGCGATTTTTTCAGCTTTAGAGAAAAAGAGAAGATTCCAATAGGCCTTTCGCGCCTGGGTAACCGCCTCTTTCTTTGCGATCTCCAGCCCCTCCAGCGTCCCCTTGATCTCCTGGCTCACAATCTCCCCTTTCAGGGACAACACCCCGGGAAAGGGAAATCTCGTCTTCATGGGTTTTTTTCCCTTCAAAGGCCCCACCCCGGTCATCAACCCTTCGGTAAATGCCGTATATCTTCGAAGGATGTCATCCAGGGCCATGACCTGGCTGTAGGTATCGATGGCGGCCCGCGCTCTGTTTTCAGCGGCCCTGATCCCGGGGTTTCGGAGAAAAGCGAGTGTTTCAAGGGTGTCAAGGGAGAATCGGGGGTTAAGAGTGGCAGCAGTGGTTTTGTCATCCGCCGCCGCGGGTTTGAGCGATTTAACGAGAAGGGCAGGGGGGCGAAAAAAGGCCGTTTCGCTTCGGGGCGCATTCAATGCTCTTTCCCAGCGCGCTTTTGCCTCGCTGATTTTCTTCTTTTCCAGGGCAAACTCTGTGTCAATCGAAGTCCCGGCTGGCTCTTTTTTTTCAAAGGCCGGGGGAGTTGCATACACCGGTGGCTGGTATTGTTCAAGGTCTTTGTCAAGCTGTGAATAGGTGGAACAGCCGCCTGTAAACAGAAGGAGGAGCAGGGCGTATGGAAAAAAATATCGTCCGGTCATTTGATTTTCCCCAGGGCCTTTCCCTCGCCTTCGCCGGAGGCTTTTGTAATGGCTTGACCCACCAACTGCTCCAAGGCGGCGAGAACCTTTCCATAATCGGCACTGGCCCTGGCCAGGGAGAGCTGAAAATTATAATAGACGCCTTGGGTTTCCACAAAATCGGAAAAACTGGCTTGTCCCTCTCGGTACCAGATTTCGGCGATTCCCAGGGCGTTCTCGGCCTGGGGCAGAAGATCGTTTTGGTAAAGGGCAATCAGTCGTTGTGCATTGTTCAAACGGAAAAAAAGGTCGTGCACCCGGGTCCGGATGTCAGTGATGGAAACCTCTTCGGCCGCTTTGGCTTTGCGAACCCCCGCTTCGGCGCGGGCCACCCGTCCCCTGTTTTTATCAAACCACAAGGGGATGGTCATGCCGACCTGGAAACCGAACCCGTTTCTCCCCGAATCCTCGGGCCGTTCGGGCACATCGGGGTGGCCGACGGCGGAGTAGGATACCCCCACTTTGAAATCAGGGAGGTTTTCATAGCGCGCCAGTTCGGCCCTGGCATCCGCCCGCTCCACAAGGGCACGGGCGATGCGAAGGTCTTCCTGATTGGCCTCGGCCAGCTTGTAAAGCCCTTTAAGAGTGAAAACAACGGGTTGAAACCCCTCATCCACAAGTTTTCCGATTCTTGCGTCGGGGGCCCGGTTCAGAATTCCGTTCAACCGGGTCTTTTCCGTGAGTTCCAGTTCCTCCAGAAGGATCCTGTCGTAGCGGATCTGTCCCAGCTGGGACTGTGCCTTGACCATATCCATCAATGCGGCCCGGTCCCTGGCGTAGGCGGTTTCTCCTAACTTCCGGAGGTGTACCAGGAGCCGGAGGTTTTGCGTTACCACCTTCCTGGCCGTACGGATATAGAGCAGTTCGTGAAAGGACTGGCGAACCGATGCCATTACCCCTTTGACGGTCCTGTCCAGCTTGATATGCGCCACCCGCGCCTCCGCCTCCACCACCTTCCCCGCCTGGGAAAGCTTTCCGGGAAAAGGAATCCTCTGATTCAAGCTGGCAACCCAGTCCTGAGGTCCTAAACGGGTTTCGATGGGTTCGGGAAAATAGGTGAATTTTAGCTCGGGATCAGGGTACCCCGTGGTAATGCGGTATTGTTCAACCGTTTCCCGCCAGGCTTCACGGACTTCCCGGATAGAGGGGTTGTTCCGGTATGCATAAGCGATCAGGTTTTGAACCGTGACACGGCCCGAAAGCCCGGCATCCACATCCCCCGAGAGGCTGGGAGCACTCAGACCCATTGCGAGAACAATTGCCAGAGCTGCGGAAACCATCCATTTCATAGCCTGTTTCCTTTTGGGCTGTTTAAAACACTTCAGAAGATTCAAGTTGAGGGATAGCCAGCAAATCAATGAGTTCTTCCCGGGTGAAACTTTTCATGACGGTGGGATCACTTTCTTCGATCACACGGTCCATCAGGTTTCGTTTTTTTGAAATAATGGCGGCGATTTTTTCTTCCAGGGTCCCTTCCGTTACCAGTTTGAAAACCTGCACACCCCTTTTCTGGCCGATGCGGTGCACACGATCCGTTGCCTGATCCTCCTTTGCAGCGTTCCACCAGCGATCGTAATGGATGACCACCGAACCGGCCACCAGGTCGATGCCCACGCCGCCGGCCTTGAGGCTGCCCACGAATACGCGGCAGGCGGGGTCCTCGTTGAACCGTCGAATGATTTTTTCACGGTTCGTGGTTTTCCCGGTAAGGGATACGAAATCAACGGCGTTTGCGATGAGATATTTTTCAATGATGTTGATCATGCCCAAAAACTGGCTGTAAATCACCACCTTCTGATCACTTTGGAGGCTTTCCTCGAGGAGTTCCTTGAATAAATCCCATTTTCCGGATTGAAGGCCTTGATAATCGTCGATTTTGCCTTTTACCAGGGCTGGATGGTTGCAGATTTGTTTCAGCAGGTTGAGGAGAGCAAAGATGTGAATATAGGGAATGGTTTTTTCTTCCTCTCTCAGGTTTTTCAGAAGTTCGTTTCCTTTGGCGGAAACCGCATCACGGTATAGCTTCACCTGATCTTCCGAAAGTGTGCAGGTCCGGATGTCTTCGATTTTTTCAGGAAGGTCATCCAGTACGCTTTCTTTTTTTCGGCGCAGGGTAAAGGGTGAAATAAGGTTGGAAAGTTGTGCTCTCCTCTCTTCATCCGCATGGTTTTCAATGGGTTTCACGTATCGGTTTTCAAAAAACGAATCTTTTCCCAGGTATCCGGGAAGCGTGAGGTCCAAGAGAGCTTTCAGTTCTCCCAGGCGGTTTTCGATGGGCGTACCGGTAAGCCCCAGTTTCATTTGGGCTTGGATTCTCTTTGCGGACTGGTAGAGTTGTGTTTGTGTGTTTTTCAGGTTTTGTATTTCATCAAACACCGACACCGAAAAATTCAATGTTTCCAATGCTGCGATATCGCGCCTGAGGATGCCGTAAGAGGTTAGAAGGAGAGGGTGGTCGCCCAGCGCCTCGCCCAGATCCCTTTGTTTTCCATGGTAAATGACGGGTTTGAGCGCGGGGGCATATCGGCGGACAATGTTGTTCCAATGGCTCAAAACCGTTGTGGGGCATACCACGAGAAAGGGTTCGGGAGTGGTTTCCTGTTCCATCAACCCCATCATGAAGGCCATGACCTCGTGGGTTTTTCCAAGACCCATATCGTCACAGAGCAAACCGCCAAACCCGTTCTGATACAAAAAATGGATCCATTCCACCCCCAGCGCCTGATAGCGGCGCAGGATCGAACCGAGCCCCGCTGGATCAGACAACGGTTCTGCGGGCTTGAGGGCGAGCATTTTTTTGAGCAGACTGGCCGATTTGTCCTGGCCCGCAATGTCAAAGGGCTCACGGCTCTGCGACTGCAGACGAAAAAGGTCCAGGCGAGAGATCCGGACCGGGTCTCCCGAGCCTGAATGGTTTTTGATTTGAATATTTTCCGAAATCTCCTCCAGGCCCTGAAATGCTTCCGAAGCGCAATCGATCCAACCGTCATCGGTGCCGATATACCGCTGCCCCGCGCTTCGGGCTTTCAGTATCTCAGCGAGCGAAATCTTCTGGTTGCCGAAACCGTATTGGACCGACAACCAGTACCAGTTCCGTTCGAGGGCCTCGGGTGTCACTTCGATGCGGTCAAAGGTTTTCAGGATTTTGAGCCCTTTGATCGTCTCCTCTACCACGAAGGGGCCATCTTTGAGATCTTCTTCATATTCCTCTAGAAAAACGGGCACCTGGGATTTCTTGAGCACCATTTTAACCGGTGCCTTGAATTTTCTGGATCTTCCCGGCATTTCCAATTGAGCCATGATCCCCATCTCCTTGATGTAAATCAAGGGACCATAGGTGAATTTTTTAAGGTCATTGTTTTCAAAAAACTTTTCTTCCCCGTTCTCCTGGATCAACTGGATCTGGGGTCTGATTTCCAGATCCAATTCCGTATTCCGGGAGACTTTGAAAATGGACTTCAGGGGGATGGGATGGATGGCCAGGGCATGCTGATTGGGCAGATGTTCCTGAAAGGTTGAAAGCAGATTCCTGACTTTGTTTCTGGGGATGAAGAGTCGGATCAGGGGCTTACCGTCAGGCGCCAGGCAGGAAACTGTGAAAATGCCGGTTTTTTCCGAAATGGCCGGCTCAAATGTGCAGCCGTTGTTTTGCGGGCCGGCCTCCCCAAATTCCCGATGGCAGTGATAGGCGCATTTGAACCAGAAACTCGCCTCAAGGACCTGTTTCCGGGTTTTAAACCCTTGAGCGTTCATGTTCTTTTCGTTGTCGGTGCGCGTGATGTCGGAAAGGCGTGAAAGGGCCCAGCCACGGTGTGGTATGCCCCCATCAGGAAGGGTTGATGCGCAGCGTTCCAGGAAACGGATATGGCTTGCACCGGCCGAAAAGTAATGCACCAGGGTCTCTTTATTAGAACCCCTGACCTTAATGATGCGTTGATCTCCGTTTGTCTGGGTTTGAAAGTTCACCGTCTGTGGGTCTTGGGCGGATGCTTCCCCTAAAATGACCGCCAGACGATACCAGATGCCGGCACGAAAACGATCTTCATAAAGAGTCTGGCCAGATTTTTGACCCATGGCCTTGAAGGCCTTTGAGAGTTGCTTTATGTGCGGACAGGTTCTGCTGTCAGACAAGGTGCAGGTGCAGAAACGCTGGGTTAATTGGAAATCATTTCCCTGAAGGAAAAATGCAACCCCCGGCCGTTTGTCGGAAGGTTCCGGCAGCAGGGCCATCCCCTGACGAAAGAATTCAATCTGATGAATGTCGGGAGCGGTCTTTTTTTGAGGGGCATTATGTGTCATGGAAGCGCCTCTGTGATTGAAATGAGCTTTTTTCAGTGGTTGATCGTGATCCTGCCGTTGACTTCCGGTACAAGATTTCCACCCAGATGTTTGATATAGGCAATCAGGGCGTCATTTTGAAAAGTGGATGAATCAAACGGGTCAATGGTTTTAAGAAATGCGCCATAGCCGTCTCCTCCCTTTGCCAGATATGAATTGGTTACGATCCCGTATGATTTGCCGTGATCAATGGGGCTGCCATTGATCAGAATGTTTTCACAGGTTTTTTTCTCTTCGTTCATTGTGAAACGAATGCCGCCGGAGACCTGTGGGAAAGCGCCTTCACCGGGTTGAATGGTCCCGATGTAATCAAAAAGGGCTTGAACCTGGTCGCCCGTCAATTTCAGAAAAACCACGGAGCTGTCAAAGGGAAGGATGTTGTAAATGGATTTCCGGGTCAGTGGTCCTTCGGAAATGCCGCCCCGAATGGCGCCGCTGTTGGTCAAAGCGAAATCGGGGTTGAAACGCCTCAAATGCCAGCGCATGGCATCGGCAACCAGATCGCCTAGGGCCGTCTCGCGGTATCTTCCATCATTATTTTCGAAGGGCGCTTTGGCGTATCCGATTGTTTCATCCAGGAATCGATCCACTTTGTCCGCGTAAGGTTGAAGCAATGCCAGAAGCTCAGGATCTTCTTTAATCGGTTTTCCGATAAAATGAAAGGCTTTTTTACCGTCGGGGTTTTTGACGATCCGTTTCAGGTTGATGGGGATCAGTTCCATATTGAAGTCAACAACCCTTTTGTCCCGGATCGATAGATCCATTTTTCCCAGGACGAGCCCCCAGTGCCATGCCTGAACGATCAAAGTTTGATGAGTGGAATCCGGATCAATGATAATCAGGGGGGCCTCCAGTTTTGTATCCGTATTGCCGTCGACGATCAGATCAATTCCCCTGACCCGGGCGGCCAACCGTTTGGAGCCTCGGCTCAGGCCTTCATAAATCCCCAGATGGGTGAGGGCAATGATCACGTCCGCGCGTTTTCTGAGATAGGGTACCAGTTGTTTCGCCACTTCAATCTCATCTTCAAAGATAAGATCTTTGATATGGTCGGGATTTCCGGTAATCTTCGTCTCTGCCGTGGTAAGCCCGAAAATGGCAACCGTAAAGCCACTGAACTGTCTAATAATGTAAGGGATTACCAAGTGGTCGCCGGTTTTTGTCTTCACATTGGCGGAGAGGAAGGGAAACTTTGCCAGGCCCATCTGTTCCCTGAGAACATGGATGGGATTGTCAAATTCATGGTTCCCCAGAACCATTGCATCATACCCCATGTGGTTATACCCCAGGATGTCCGGTTTTGCCTTGAAAAAATTGGATACCGATTGCCCGGTGTTCAGGTCCCCCGCATCCAGAAGCAGCACGTTCTGATGCTTACGTCTGATTTCCTTTACGAGTGTGGCACGGGCAGGAAGACCTCCCACATCCGGTACGGAAAGATTAGAAAACTTGACCGGATGCCCATGAAAGTCGTTGGTGAAAAGGACGGTGAGGCGATGAAGATTTTGGTCTTTTGATGCGTTATGTTTCGGGGGGAGGCAGTGCGCAGGTGAAAAAGTAAAGAGGATCGCCAGTAGAAGCCCCATGGTTATTGCGATTTTTCGATTTCTCATGGGCGTGAATGCCATTTCACAAAGGCCTTTGTTTGGGTTGCAATGGAATAGGGTCAATGCTATAGTCCGGCTTCTATTGGGGATTCATTAACCGTTAAAGTCTATATCTTTTTTAAAAGGGTGATCAATGAAAAAATTATGGTGGGCGCTGATACCGTTATGTGTACTGTTTTTTGGTGATCTTGGTTGGGCTGAACTTTCCTCAAAGGAAAAAAACTCGTTGAGGAAGGCCTACAAGACCATCTCGGCCAAAAGAAAAGGTCCTTTTGCCATGAACACCTGCACCTGTACCAACGGGAAGCTGGCGCGGGTGGCGGACAAGAATATGCGGGTTCGTCCCAATCCCTGCCGGGAACTTGAGGGGGTGGGGCAGCTTTTCTGTTCGGCTTACCGAAACAAGTTCGCCAAAACCCTCGCCCAGCACGGGGTTTATGTGGGCAATATTTTTTCAAATGAGGTGATTTTATGGGATAAAAACCCGGATCACCATCGCCTGGTCAAAGGATTTATCCTGGAAAAATATTATATGGAAACCCATCCGGATTCAAAATTGACCATGGCCCGCGCATACGGGGGGATCTCCGGCACCGAGTTTGAGGTTAAATATGCGCCCCTGTTTTTTGCTAAATTTTATGCCCTTGCCGACTGGAATGATTTTCATGATTACCTGCTGCAATATGAATTGCAGAGGCGTTTCTTCTGTAAAAGTGATTTAAACCAGGTCGCCGACATCAGGAACCTGTCTCTGGTCATTTACCGCAGTTATAAACCCTTTAAGCCGGTAAAAGATCTGGTCCACAATCGCCTGTCGCCAGGCTTGATTCCGCTCATTGAATCTTTTCAGAAAAAACATCCCCAGGACCGGAAAAACGCTAAAAATTATAAACGTTTGATTGAAATGATCCGGAGTCTGACCTATGTGGATCAAAGCCAGTTGAAGGGGTATCTCAAGGGCATATCAGACAAAGGCATTCAAGATCTGATCAAGAATATATTGAATATTCCCAAGAATGCACCCCTGAGGCTGCTCCATAGTCTGGCGGATCTGGTGGTGGTATCTCGGGAGACCGTGGCAGCCAAAGAAATAAAACCGGAAGAAGCCGTTACTTTGATTAACCTCAATGTATCCGCCAACCTGCTTCTCTTCATGACGGCCAACCGGCTTGTGGCGCTGGATCGGGATTGGACGGCCAGGGAACTCATAGATATGCTTAAGGATATGCTGGCCGGCAGTTATGGCGCCGGACTTATGAGTCACCGGGAATATGAGTCGGGGATTTCATCTTTGGATAAGCTGCTCAACAAAAAAGATTTGACATTAGGGGATGCAAATCGCTCCCTCAATCGCGCCAATCTGGCCGTAGAATGGGCTCAGGCTTCCATCCGGACGGCATTTTCAGACGTGTGGGAACCCTGGGTGTATCTTTTTCCGGATGTTCAGTGGATAAACGACGACATTATTCGATCCTCCCCTCTGATGAGCTATGCCACCATCCTCAAATCCCTGCGAGGGTATTTGTTAACCAAGCTGGGGCTTGAGCATCACATTCTGGGGAAGACCGTTATTGAAGGTGTCAGGGCGTTGAATCCCGGGCTGGCTATGGGGCCGCTGGCTTTTTTTGGTGATCAGCACTACACCCGTGACAATATTCTGGCCCTTGAGACCACCAACGCGGAGCTTGAGCCCGTGGCAGGGATTATCACCAAGGATGAGGGGAACGTGGTATCTCATGTGCAATTGCTGGCCCGTGCCCTTGGCGTTCCCAATGCGGTGTTCCTGGATGGGTTGTACCGGCAGCTGGCCCCGGTTAAGGGTCGATCCCTTTTCTATGCCGTTACGCCGGTGGGCCGCATTATCCTTAAGGAAGCCGGCAAGATGGATCAGGTGGACAAACTGATCCTGGCGGAATATGAAAAAAACATTAAGCGGACAAATGATGCGGATATCAAAGGTCAGTCCAGCAAACTGGCCATAGATGCCGAAAGACTGAATCTCAAAGAAACCGGAGTTCTGGGTCTGGATGATCTCAGGCGAAAAGATTCGGGTGTTGTCTGCGGGCCCAAGGCAGCCTTCCTGGGGGAATTGAAATACCATTTTCCCCAGAATGTGGCCCGCGGGGTGGTGATTCCATTCGGCATCTATAATGCGCATTTTCAAAAAGCCAGAGTGGTTTTGCCCAAGAAGCTTAAGGGTAAAGGGATTGCCAAGGCCGGCGAGCCCCTGGCGGGATTTGTGCGGCGTACTTATGATACCTTCTTCAATCAACTGCTCAAGGATCCTAAAATGTCGTCCGATCAGTTGGCCCAATGGATCGGACCGAGGTTGGATGTTATTCGGTATTCCATTGGGAAAATTTCTCTGGACCCGTCCTTTGTGAAGGATCTTCGAGAGGCGCTTGCGGCTGAGGGTCTTTTCGCAGGCCCTGAAAAGGAACGGTTAAAAGGTGTTTTTGTACGTTCCGACACCAATGTGGAAGATATGCCCAATTTTAATGGTGCCGGTCTTAATTTGACTATTTTCAACCTTATGGCTTTTTCAGACGTACTGAAAGGTGTCAAAAGGGTGTGGGCCTCTCCCTTTACTTATCGTTCATTTTCCTGGCGCCAGACCGTCATCAGCGATCCAAATCTGGTGTTTCCGTCCATTGTTGTGCTGGAATCAGTGCCATCCGAGAAATCCGGTGTATTGATTACAGCGGATGTGGACACCGGCGATGCCACCAAAATGACCATTGCCACGGCGGAAGGGGTAGGGGGCACGGTAGACGGGTCCCCCGCTGAGACTCTGCTGTACGGTCCTGACGAGATCGTATTATTAAACCAGTTCAAATCGACCACCCGCCAGATGCTCATCCTGGAAGGGAAGGGCGGGAGCCAGATGGTGCCCTCCACCGGCGCAGAGCGAGTGTTAACGGAAAAAGAACTCAGCGCTTTGGTGGCATCCGCCGAGAAGATCAAAAGGGAATTCACGCCTGAAAAGGGCTCAGGTGGGGATCTGTTGCCCTGGGATATTGAATATGGTTTTGTGGGCGGAAAACTTTACCTTTTTCAAACCCGACCCTTTGTGGGGAACAGTGATCTAAGGAATCTGCCGGCCCTTGCGGCACTGGACAAAGGTGTTAGAGAAAAAGAAGGTCAACCCTTTTCCCTCGATGAAAAAGTCAAGTGGCAGCCGTGATTTATTTTGTGACTGGTTTTCCTGCACCCTGACAATTGGATTCTGTGAACAATTATCATTTTTCTGACCATCCCGCCATTTTCCCACATGGCGGGATGGTTATTTTTGAGGGTTGAAAATGGCTCCCATAAAACGATTGTTTGAAAATTTTCTCGCAGCAACCGGAGAAAACAAAGGCCTTTTTCTGCCGCTTTTCGGCTGCTTTTTTCTGGTGTTGTTCAGCTACAGTTTCATCAGGCCGGTCTGCGAATCTCTCTTCCTGTCATCATGGGGGGCTTCCAGAATGCCCCACGTCTGGATCATATCGGCTTTAGCCACGGCTGCGGTGGTCTGGGTTTACAACAAATTCGTGGTTTCCGCCCGACCCTCCTGGCTTTTTGCGGTGAGCAATTTCCTGGCGGTCGCTTTTTTTCTCCTGTTCTATATCTATTTTTCAGCGCAAAACAGGGGATTCTCCCTGATGGCCTTTATTGTTAAAGACATCTATGTGGTTATCCTTATTGAGCAATTGTGGACTTTTTGTGACACCACATTCTCGGAAAAGCGGGCGAAGATCCTCTATGGATTTCTGGCTGGCGCTTGTTCCATCGGTGGTATTGTGGCCAGCGTTCTGACCTCGGAGCTGGCGTCCGTCATGGGCTCTAAAAACCTCATCTTTGTGGGCTGTGTGGCGTTGCTGCTGGGGGTATGGTTGTTTGCCTATGCCAACCGGAAGGGTGGCGCGGCATTGACCCGGGCTCGGGAAAAAGGGATTGGGAATGATCAGG
>JABGPV010000810.1 GCA_018644785.1 Deltaproteobacteria bacterium
TTTTAAAAGAGACAAATTTGCGGTAAAGGGGCCACCCCATCTCCTTCTCGTAGTAGCGGGTTCGGTCAAAGAAAATTTCGGGGCTGATCCAATCTGCTTCGCCATAGATATCCGACAACTGTTCAATAACGTTTGGAACGAGCTCTTTTTCAGGAGAAAAAAGACTCATAATCAGTTTAACATCATCTGATATTTCCGGCCGGCTCATAACTGCTTTTCCTGAATTTGAATGATATTCCGGGTACGGGCGCCCAGTTCAAAATTGGGTCTTTCGCCTCTACCCCATAATGGCGGTTTTCACTGCATCCGCCTTTGCCGCGGAGGTTCCCACTTCACCCACCACAATCCCGGCAGCCACATTGGCCACATGAGCCGCCGTCTTTAAATCCATCCCCACAGACAGCCCCAGGGAGATGGCGCTGATCACCGTATCCCCGGCGCCGGTCACATCGAAGACTTTCTTGGCCACGGTGGGAATGTGGGTAATTTCCCCTTCACGTTCAAAAAGGGTCATTCCGTCTTTGCCTTGTGTAATTAAAACAGACCGGCAATTCAATGCATCCAGCATTTTACGGCCAGCTTCTCGAAGGGTTTC
>JABGPV010000811.1 GCA_018644785.1 Deltaproteobacteria bacterium
TGTTTTTAGTTATAAACTCATCACAAAAGGGACGATTGAAGAGAAGATCGTCAAACTGCAGGAACAGAAAAGGGCACTTTTTGAGGATATTATCTCTAATGATTCTACCAGTTCAAAATTCCTGGATCTGGCGGATATTGATTTTTTGTTGGGATCAGATGACATGTAAGCCAACTTGACACAAGAAAGAGATTCATACCTGGCACATTTTTGATAGTTTTTACAAACACCTTCCTTAGGGATCGTACAAAAATAACTCAAGTGATTCCTTGACACAAATGGGAATCACTTGAGTAATTTTTGAGCCGACCCTTAGCGTTTTCCAATATGGGAAATAAACGGTGACGACATTATCGGGCATGCAACTGGAGCAGCTATGGATATCGTGATGCTTGAGGATCAAATCAGCCAGGCGTATACCGGTAACGGTTTGACGGATATTTATACCCAATTTTTCAAAGATTTTCTTGAAAAATGCCCCTCTTTTTTTAAGAATCACGGTTTGGATCGACAGGAATTTTTCCGCATATTAGTTCCGAAAAAACAGTTAGTTCGTTTGTTGGCTGCCGTTTTTTTAGAACCCGCCGTTTTGAG
>JABGPV010000812.1 GCA_018644785.1 Deltaproteobacteria bacterium
CAGGCTGCACGAGAACAGTATCTCCGTTACTTGCTGCGTCAATCCCAGCCTGGATCGATGGGAAATCTTCCGGTACTCTTATGGTGTGGTCCACAGGTGGGCTGTTCGGAGACACAGGTTCTGCCATCCTCAATAGTCGCGCGCCAACATCATTGCTACGACCAGCGTAATACAGGTTGCCGCGAGTTGCAGATCGGTTGCTCCGAGCATCGGGACTAAAGTCACCACCCCGAGCGATCCGCGAGGAGGTGGGGCCTATTGTAGGTCCCGTGGGATCTACCTGGCTTTCACTTGTATACGGACTAGACCAATCCTGACACCACTCCCACACATTCCCGTGCATGTCGTGCAATCCCCACGGGTTCGGTAACTTCTGGCCAACTGGTTGTGCATTCTGCAGCCCAACATCCCAGACATTCCCAGAATACCATGCATAGCCTCCCAGCCGGCTCTCCTCATCGCCGAACGACCAGCGCGCCGTCGTTCCCGCACGACATGCATACTCCCACTCCGCTTCGGTCGGCAAGCGGAAAACGTCCTCTCCTTCGACCTGGTTCAGCGCGTTAACAAACAGTTGGGCATCGGTCCACGAT
>JABGPV010000813.1 GCA_018644785.1 Deltaproteobacteria bacterium
CATTCTGTCGGTATATTTCCAGCGATCGCCGCCGGCTAAGCCCACTTCTGAGTAAAATTCAGGTGTCAACGGATCGATTTCATTGGCGATGAATTCTTTGACCTGCTTCAGAATCGGTTTGTATTTATCGGATAATTCGAGGTTATTCATTTTCTTATTCTCCTTTGTTGTACTGTTTAGCCTGGCAAGGACCCCTTGTCCTGAAGTCATTGCGTGATACTGCTTTTTGGTGACAGAACCATTTTACACTATATCTTGTTGCTCATCTGGCGTTATACAGTGATAACTGGCTTAGGGTTGGCTCAAAAATTACTCAAGTGTTTCCCATTAGTCGAGCGTTTCTCATTAGCGTCAAAGAAACACGTTGCCGAAAAGGAAACACGTTGCTGTGGCATTTTGTTTGAAAAATGTCCAGTCTTTATGGGACTTTTGCGGACAGATTATGCCAAGTTATTTTTGTACGATCCCTTATTGTTTTGCTGATATATCATATATAGCAAATCATGGCCTAGTAATTTTTTTAAAAGACATATTATCAGTGCTATAGCCATTTTCAAAAAATGTTGTTTAATATATGTTTCTCAGGGTGGGA
>JABGPV010000814.1 GCA_018644785.1 Deltaproteobacteria bacterium
CACCTTTCAAATCACAACCTTGACATTTTTTGGTATTCTTAAGCTGTTCCAGATCCGCTTCCGCAAATCCAAAACCATTCTGCAGCATGAAAAGCAGATGGCAGCAAAGTAGCAAAACAATAAGTTTTTTCATCGTCTACCCGGTTTCGATTCCGTATCACTTAGGGATCGTACAAAAATAACTTGGCATAATCTGTCCGCAAAAGTCCCGTAAAGACTGGACATTTTGCAGACAAAATGCCAAGTAATTTTTGAGCCAACCCTTAGCTGTTTGTAACAGATGATGACTCAACTGTAGCCATGATAGCGGCAAAATCCAACCACTATTTTTAGTTTCCACAGAATCCTGCATACCCATCCGAAATTCCACCTCTAATTGTATTATAATCTGACGATCATGACATTGCGAGCACATTAATCCAAGTAATACAGCAAGATAGTCGAGCTGGACTTTAAACAGACCAAATGTTAATTTAGAAGATTAGCCAGAATAACAGACATTCATCCGGAAAGGTTCGAATTACTCAGTAGTCCGCCGAGATCTGTCAATCCCTTTTAAAAAAACGACCGCTGTCCAGCCAGAATCAACCCG
>JABGPV010000815.1 GCA_018644785.1 Deltaproteobacteria bacterium
CGACCTCGATCTGAATTATTCAGCTCCAGTGCAGGTGATCGTGACCGTCTTGTCACCCTGGTATAAAGATGGGGGGAAGGTTGTCTTGCTGAGCCTGGCGCTCGCCCTCTTTGGTTATTTTTCCTTCGGGTCGAGCTGGCGCTATTACCGACAGCGACAGGAGGCTGCCCAATTGCGTCTGCAGATGCAGGAGCAGGAGCACCAGGCACGCGCCCAGCTCGAGGATCAAAACGCCCGGCTCGCCCTGGCCAAAGAGGAAGCCGAGCGCGCCAATCGAGCCAAAAGCAGCTTCCTGGCCAATATGAGCCACGAAATCCGCACCCCCATGAACGCCATCCTCGGCTACGCCCAGATCATAGAAGCCGAAGCACAGCTGGATGACCGCCACCGCAAAGCGGTCGAAACCATCGGCCGCAGCGGCGAACACCTTCTCCGCCTGATCAACGAAGTGCTGGACCTCGCCACCATCGAGGCCGGACGACTGGAACTCAGACCGACCGACTTTGATCTGACCGATATGCTGACCGGCCTGGGAATGATGTTCGAGCTGCGCTGCCGGGAAAAGGAACTGGCGTGGGTGATGGACGGCTTT
>JABGPV010000816.1 GCA_018644785.1 Deltaproteobacteria bacterium
CAAACCAGACATAATTGTCAATCTGGGTGATTTGATGGAACGCTGGACCAACGGACGTTGGGTTTCTACACTGCATCGAGTAAATATTCCAGCAACCGAAACAGCTCAAAATCAATCCAGAATGTCACTGGCGTTTTTTCAGCAACCGGACTGGGATGCCAAAATTGAGTGTCTGCCCACTTGCCTCGATCCTGATGGTTCTGCGAAGTATCCGCTGCTAACTTCTGGAAAGCACCTGATGGAACGTTTTCACAGTACCGTCCTCAATATCAAGGACTGAAATTTTTGCTAGATTTGAGAACAAACTGGGCAGTCAATAGTTTTACATGTCATCTCGAACGCACTTTTTTACATCGTTCCCATGCTCTGCGTGGGAACGCTTACCTGCTTGACGCTCAGCGTCCTGTCTTAAGGCATTCCCACGCAGAGCATGGGAACGATGTAGTGTTTTCTACGTGCATGGGAACGATGTAGCTGTTTTTATTATTTTTTCTCTGTGACCTCTGTGACTCTGTGGTGAATTTTTTACGATGCTGCATTTTTCACTTAAGCATCAAACCTAATAAAATTAGAGCAAAATATGGACTTAAT
>JABGPV010000817.1 GCA_018644785.1 Deltaproteobacteria bacterium
GTCTTTTTTGAATGCAACACCATACAACCAGGCGTTTAAAGACAGTATGTTTATGGTGAAGGATTTCTGGGCCATTCCCGAATTTGGTGATCTGCTGGAATCTCCTCAACGGAACTGGAGTCGATTCATCGTTGAAGACAAGGGAACGGCCAAGCAGGCTATGGATAATATCTCAAAAGACTGGCAGAAGATATTCAAGAAGTACGGTTACAGATGATCCGACTGTGACTCTCCCGGTCATCCGGGAGACGTCCGGTGGTTTGACTTAGGGATCGTTAAAAAATAACTTCACTTAATCTGTTTGCAAAAGTCCCAAAAGCCGGACATTTTGCAAACAGAATGTGAACGCGACGTGTTTCTTTAACGTTAATGAGAAACACTTGACTCATTTTTGAGCCGACCCTTAGCAATAAATGCATGGGAAAAGAAGATGGTTTCTTTTCCCTTCCTTTAACAAATGTAAAGCGGAACATGTGATGGCTAGTGAAATAGCAAACAGCGGGTTTACCAATCAAAACAGATTGGTGAAAAGCGGTCTGAGTGACTTAAGCATCCGGAATATCTTTATCATCCCCACGATTGTCTTCCTGA
>JABGPV010000818.1 GCA_018644785.1 Deltaproteobacteria bacterium
GTGCATCACAACAGGGCTTTTTCCCGCAACTTTCCTGGTCACACTATCGCTCTCTGATGCGGGTTGGCAATGCTGACGCCCGCTGGTTTTACGAGGGCGAAGCCGCAGCGTGTGGCTGGGGTAAGCGGACGCTGGAGCGACATATTCATTCTCAGTATTACGAGCGTATGTTGAAAAGCCAGCATCCCAAGGCCATGAGAGCGCAGGCTTATTGAGGCGGCCTTTGAATTGCCGGAGGACAAATGAGCAATATCCGATTGGAATAGTATCCGGTTGACTATTGATCACCATCAGAATGCTACTCCCTTGTTCCCACGCTCTGCGTGGGAACAGAGAACGGACGCTGAGCGTCCACGGTGCGTTCCCACGCGGAGCATGGGAACGAGGGAAAGCGCAGAATGTCTTGTACTTACTCGAAATTTGTCATTCTCTCCAACAGCCTTGATTTACACCCGGTCTTACATGCTTCTACTAAACTTGAAAATATGGAATTTCCCTCCGTTTCTAAGTATCATAATCCACATCATATAATCCCAGCTGCCCCTTTACAGGGAAAGGCTTTATTGGAGTAACATTTTCAAGAAACCAGC
>JABGPV010000819.1 GCA_018644785.1 Deltaproteobacteria bacterium
GTCTGCGACATTACTTTTTGCATTTGGATCATGAACATCTACAAAATTACTTTTTTCAATACCCTCAACACGAGGTCCAATTTTTACATAATCAATATCTGCACCAACAGCTAAAGCAACATTGCCGATCAAAGTCCAAGGAGTAGTAGTCCAGGCAAGTGCATAAATGGAAGGCTCAGATCCTTTTTCTTTTCCTTCTTCTTTTCCTGCTGAAGACTGATAACTGATAACTGAAAACTTTCCTCGATTCGATGCGAATAAACATCCTCATCGGTACAATATTTAAGCAAAGCCCGAATATCTTTATCAACCCCCCAATCCCCAGAACTAAATATTTTGTGCTCCTCATCCTGCAGCAACTTAGCGGCTCCATCCGTTAGGTAAAAACGCGCATTCTTCAAACTTTGCAGAACAGTAGCCGGATACTTCACATCAGGTGGCATCTCCAGCGCATTTTTTATCACTTGCGCCTTAGCCTCTCCGGCAGCAAAAATCAAAGCCACCACATCCGGATTATATGTAATCGTCCCCAATCCAATCGTAACAACCAGACGGTTTCTCGAAACCTCAATTCCCCCAAGATCACCAGC
>JABGPV010000082.1 GCA_018644785.1 Deltaproteobacteria bacterium
CAGAAATGGATTTACAGGCTTGAAGAACTCCGTAGTAAAGACAACGATCGGGTGGGCAAGAAATGCGCAAACCTGGGTGAGATGGTGCACATGGGCATGCGGGTGCCCCCCGGTTTTGCCATCTCCGTGGATGGGTATGAAAAATTTATGGATGAAATGGGCGCCTGGAAATTCGATCAGTATTACGACAGCGTGCCCGGCATGGAGGATGAACACAATGATTTTGTGAGGGATGAAGCCATTCCCATGATGAAGCAACTGGGAGTCCCGGTGACCCACGGCTGGCGTCTTTCCGTGGGTACGGGTCCGAGAATCCTTGCGGAATGCACGGCCCGGTCTTTTGCGGACATCGCCAGTGCCGTGGATAGCGCCGAGTACCGAAAACTTGCCCGCACGCTTAAAAAGCGATACACCACCAATTTCAGCAGTCGTATCCTGTCCCCCACCGGTCGGATCGAAGTACCGTATCTGATCAAAGGGATGATGAAGGGGTTTTAAAGGGAAGGGTGTTTGTGATGGATGCTTTCCAGACGCTTATGCTGGCTACGACAATCGAACACAATCAAGGGTTTCCTTGCGTTTCCGCCAGTCCGGCTGGCAGCGACTCAGCAACGAATAAAAGGCTTTTGAATGGTTGTGGTGTTTGAGATGACAAAGCTCGTGTATGATTACGTATTCGATGCAATGCACAGGCACTTGAATCAACTTACTGTTTAATGTGATGCAGCCTTTGGGGCTGCAGCTACCCCAGCGTTTGCGCATGGCACGTATGGTGATAAGCGGCTCCGGGATTCCATGCCGGGATGTGATCGCCCGGCAACGTTGCAGGTAGCGGTTAAGGGTTTCAAAGGCCCGTATGCGATACCAAGCATCGACAGCCTTTTTGACACTTTGGGCGTCTTTCTTGTCCGGTACCTGCACCCAAAGGTAGCGGCCCATCAGCTTGGCTGGCTGTTTTTTCCCTTGCACCGCCTTCAGACGATACTGTCGCCCCAGGTACACCAGGGTCTCACCGCTGACATAGCGCTTTGGCGAGGGCAAGGGGTGGTAGGTTTCGACTTCATCCAGTTTTCTTGCAATCCAGGCTGATTTTTTCTTTACTGCTGAATGAATCTCTTCATCATCAACATCAAGAGGTGCAAAAACATCAACGGTCAATTCCGGAGACACAACGATTCGCAGGGTCTTGCGGTTTGAGCGATGGAGGTTGAATGAAATCCGGCGGGAGCCGAATTGGAGGGTGTTCTTTTCAGGCTTATTCTTCATTGGCGATGGCCACTTCAATGCATTTGTCGATGATGGCGTCCTGATCATCCAGCGAGAGTGTGATGCCTTTTTTTTCCATGACGTCAAACAAAATATCGTCGATTCCGCCGCGCATTTTGTTGATCGCATCGGGGTTGGAGCGCCAGTCGCGAATTTTATAAGGGGCGATGCGATCCACAATTTGAAGGGCAACCTCGGTGACCGGCTTTTCGATATCAGAACCGTATTCGGCCACCTTTTCCCGAACTTGCCCATAGTACCGGCGCGCCATGTCCTTGCCGTAAAGTGCCTCGGGGATATCGTCTTCGGTGTGGGTCACGACCTTGGTGGAAATGTCCTGGATATTTTCGAGCGCCTCCAAAGCCTGTATGCGGCCCTGGTGGTAGGCTTCGATGACCTCTTCAAGCAGTTTTGAGAACTTTCTGTAAAAGGCCGGGTCTTTGGCCATTTCCTGGTCGATCACATGCCGGGTGGCTGAAGCAATCATATCCGCCTTGGCATCCCTGCTTTTGCCGTTTTCTTCAAGAGCCTTTTGTCGCTCACCGGCATTGAGCAAATTGATGGGCTTGCACAGTTGTTGGACTTCGTCGGCTCCCACGTGCATATCCATGAGCTTCTGAATCTTGGGTTCGTACTCTCTAAAATCGATGGTTTCCTGAAACCGTTGACACACATCGGCCCGGAGGTTCTGGAACGTTTTAAGGTCCTTCTTGTAGCGGTCAATGGTCTTGGCCGGTGTTTCCTCCAAGAAGTTACTGGAAGATAGGGCCAATGCCAGAGTGCGGGCAAAACGGCTGAAACGTTCGTAAAACTTGTTGCGCAAATCGTCATCCCGCAGATGGATGGCATAGGCTTCGGGATCACGTGATCCTTTCACCGGTTCAAACAGTTCCCACAAACTGGAATGAAGCTGGGGTAACTCGGCCGCCTTGTCGCTGATGTAGGTGACGGTCTCCTCCAGATCCATGCGGTCGTAATCCGCCAGACGGCTGTAAAAATCCAAGGCCTCGTCAAGGTTTTCGATCACGCCGCTGTAATCGAGGATCAAACCGTATTCTTTCCCCTCGTGAAGGCGATTAACCCGCGCAATGGCTTGCAGCAGGGTGTGTTCCTTGAGCTTGCGGGCCAGATAGAGCACGGTGTTGCACGGGGCATCGAAACCGGTGAGCAATTTATCGACTACGATGATGATTTCGGGGTTGTCGCCGTGCTTAAATGCGTTGATGAGCTGCTGGTTGTACTTTTTTTCAGAACCGTAACGGTCCATGGTATTCCGCCAAAAGTCGGTTTCCGTTTCCGACGGCCCAACGCCTTTGTCCTCGCCTTCGCGATCGGCGGGGGCTGAGATCAATACCTCGGAGGTTACCAAATCAAAGCTGTCCATGAACTGTTTGTATTGCAGGGCGGTCTCCTTGCTGGGTGTCACCAACTGCCCTTTCAGACCGGTGTGCTGATAAAAAATAGAATAGTGGAGACTCACGTCCCAGGCGATCATACGAACCTTCTGTAAGGCTTTGTTAAGTTGGCGTTCGGTGGAGAATTTTCGTTTGAGATCGGCTTTCTGATCCTTGGTAAGCCCGCGGGTGACCTTGGTGAACCAATTGTCTATGGCCCCTTTTTCCACGGTCTGGGGGACATGGCGCGCCTCATAGAGCAGCGGCACCACGGCTTTGTCTTCCACGGCCCGCATAATGGTATAGGCCGGACGGAACAGATCGCCGAACTGGGCGAAGGTATTCCTTTTGGCCGATTTGGCCAGGGGCGTGCCGGTGAAGGCAATGAAGCAGGCGCCTTTCAGGGCCAGGCGCATACGGGCGTGTTGTTCGCTGTATTGGCTGCGATGCCCCTCGTCCAC
This sequence comes from Deltaproteobacteria bacterium, assembly GCA_018644785.1. Next base: position 3,122 of record JABGPV010000082.1, read on the forward strand.
CAACACAAAGGTGTTGCGGTCGATTTTGGATAGCTTTTTATGGGTTGATGCCGTAGCGAATTTGTGAATAAGTGTGGTGACGATGTGGGTGCGATGGTCCAGCAGCAATTCCACCAGGTGCTTGCCCGTATTGGCCTGTTCCGGCTCCAGATTGCAGGCGCGAAAAGTGCCGCAGATCTGGTCGTCCAGATTGATGCGGTCGGTGACCAGAATGATTTTGGGATTGGCGATATCGCGGCGCAATGCCAGGGATTTTGCCAGCATCACCATGGTCAGCGATTTGCCACTGCCTTGAGTGTGCCACACCACGCCCCCCGGACGCGGTTTGCCGGGAGGGGCCTTTAATACGCGCCCAATGATGTCGCGGACAGTGAAGTATTGCTGGTATCGGGCAATTTTTTTGGCGCCGTTGTCAAAGAGGATGAACCGGTAAATCAATTCCATCAGCCGTTGGGGCCGGCAGAGGGCATAGATGGACCGGTCCTGTTCGTAAATCTCTCGGCCCTGATCAAGCATGGAAGTAAATGTGCCGCGAGATTCCAAAAAATGGGCGGAAAGCAGGTGATTCATGTCCGGTTCGGGGAGTGGTTTGCTAATCAACTGCCGGATGGGATTATCAATGTCGGACTCTTTCCAGACAGACCAGAATTTTCGAGGCGTGCCGGTGGTGCCGTATTGGGCCTTGTCCCGGGCAATGGCCAGCAACAGTTGGCTGTAGAGGAATAGTTGAGGGATGCCGTCCCTGGCCTGATAGTCGGCCAATTGCCTGATTGCGGACTCAATGGGGTTCTTCTTGGTTTGATAGGCCGAACGTTTGCATTCCATGACCACCAGGGGGATGCCGTTGACGAAGAGGACGATGTCGGGGATGTAGTGCTTGTCAAACCCCACCCGTTCCACCTTGAACTCGGCCGTGCAGTGATAGCGGTTTTTGGCCGGATATTTCCAGTCGATATAGTTGATGGTGAAGCTTTTGGTGTCCCCTTCGATGGTTTGGGGTGCGCTGGCGCCCAGACAGAGCAAATCATAGGCTTGTTCGTTCTGGTGGAGCGCTCCGGTGGCCCGAAAATCTTTTAATTTTTGAACCGCTCCCTGGATGGCGTTTTCGGTAAAAGGATGAACGGCCCCCTTGAAGGTGAAACGGCAATGATTGCGGATATGGTCCGCCAACAGCGGTTCGAGGATCGTGTTGCCCAGTCGGTCGCCCCTTAACTGATTGGCTTCATCGGGCGTCAGATACTCCCAGCCCAACTGCATGAGCAGGTGCAATGCCGGAAGCTGGGATTGAATCTTTTCCAGATAACTGGGCAGTTCATGGGGGTGGTCGCCGTATGGGGTTTCCGCTTCCATGGAAGGCTCCTTAAGTGTTGACGCGCACTTCGCCTGTTAGTAGTTTTTGCATGAGACCGCGTTTCTGTTTTTCAAGGGCGGCCAGTTTGTTTTCATAGGATTTGATTTCATCATCAACGGCAGTCAAAAATCTGGCGATGGCTTTCTGCTCTTCAACGTTGGGGATTTTGACCTTGATTTGGGCGAAATGATGGAATTTTAAATTCCATGTGTCGCTGACAAGCCCCTGAGAATGACGCCAGAACGAATGTATGACAGATGGAAACTTAAAGAGATATCCCATGAAAAGGACATTTACGGTTTCTTTTGGCCGGCAGATGGTATAGGCGGGACTCACAATCCCTTCAAGATCTGAGACGGCTGAGACACCCTGCCACATTCTCATTGTGTTGTAACCGATGTCGCCGGGAGCAATGCGTTTGTATTTTGACTTATCCGTGTTCGAAGAATCTTTTCGGTCAATTCCAGAGGCAAGAATAATTCCACGTTTCCCGGTAATCGCCAGTAAGGGTAGATGGTCACCGTTGGTTTCTTTACGCTCGAAGAAAAGATCCCCGAGAAAAAAATCTTTCCAAGAATCTTGAAATCCCACTAATCGGACCTTCCCAAACAGTAATTGGTGCGTGAGGGCTTTTTTGCGACGTGTTTTCACGTCAATAAGCTTGCGGGTTTGGCTGATGGCGGTGTCCCAGGTGGAGAGGATTGTGGTGATTTTTTGTTGTTCCGTTAATTTTGGCAGAGGCAATGAAAATTTCTTCAATTGAGTCGAATTAATGCTCGCGAGATTCGTAGATTGTTTTGAACTTAGAATGAAATAGCGTCTCCCAAAATTGCTTGATGATAGCGCTGCGAGAAAATAACTGTTCAATTCATCTTTCTTACACCGAACTGCGAATATATGGTTTTGGTGCAAACATGGCGCTATTTCGTTTTTCCAGATTGTTCCTCTACCCAGCTTGTCGAAGTCTCCGCCTTCCGTCAAGAGCACATCACCGTACTTTAAGAGTGATCTCTCAACGACCGATTTTTCAACTTCGATTGTTTTAATTTCCCTCAGATCCAAAAAATTGTCTTGAACGTTTGCCACTCTTAAATAGGGAAGTTCAATGGGGTTTTTTTGATTTCTTTTGTTGTTCTTTGCCAAGCCCGTTTGCACGCAGGCTACTTCTTCAAGTGGAATACAATTCCACTCTGCCGGAATCCATCCTGCCTTGGTTTTTTTATAGCCTGGCCTGTTCTCGTTCCGGTCTCTCATGTTTTTCTTTTCTTCTCGATCCGTTTTATATCCTTGGTCGCCTTTTCGAAATGCCGTTCAATCGGTGCCGGGTCATTCAGATGTAAATTTCGGTATCTTTCAAATTCCACCCGTGCCTTGTCCGTTGCTTCATCATGACTGATCTGTCCGGCATGGGTGAGGATCGCTCGATCACTGATGCGTAGAAAATCATCCAGCTTGGCGATCCAATCCTGCATGTACATGGGTTTGCGGTTCAGGGCCTGGAGTTCCGCAAATTCCAGATAGGTGGTAACAATGCGGTTCAAGACGTTCAGTTCCTTTTCCGTGAGATAGTTCTTGGCGATTTCCGCATCGGCCTTTCTTGGCTTGTCCCCGGCCCATGCGGTCAGGCCCATGTGGGGCTTTTCGGCATCGGCGCGTCGGGCGACTATTTCAGCGGCGGTATGGCCGTGGGCGGCCCAATGCATTTTATTCTGAATTACCGCAAAGAAGTTGCGGGATATTTCCGTATTGGGATCATAGTCAATGCTGGTGGCATAGATATCCAGCACCTTGCGCCAGAACACTTTTTCGGAGGCCCGGATATCCCGGATGCGGGCCAGCAATTCGTCAAAATAAATGCCGCCGCCGGCCTGCTTCAGGCGTTCATCATCAAGGGCAAACCCTTTAATGATGTATTCCCGCAACCGCTGGGTGGCCCAGATACGAAATTGGGTGCCCCGATGGGATCGGACCCGATACCCCACGGAGATGATCATATCCAGATTGTAGAAATCCACCTGCCGCACCACCTGCCGTTTCCCCTCGGTTTGAACTATCCGGAATTTCCGGATAGTTGATTGTGGTCCCAATTCGCCTTCGGCATAGATATTTTTGATATGTTCATTGATGGTGCGAACGTTTTTTTGAAACAACTCTGCCAACAGCCTTTGACTGAGCCAAACGGTTTCATCCTCCAACCGCACATCAATGCGCGTCCGGCCGTCTTCGGTTTGATAGATCAGGATATGGGATTGCGTTTGGGGGAAGTTGTCGGTCATAGAGCCTCTTCTTCCTATTTGATGAAACCCAACTCTTTCAGATATCCGTTCATTTTTCCCCGCGTCTTGGCGAGTTCGGCTTCAATCTCCTCGATTTCGCCCTGAACGGCCTTAATGTCGATCTCCGGTTCCGGTTCAAAGGTGTCCACATAGCGGGGAATGTTGAGATTGAATTCATTTTCTTCGATTTCGGAAAAAGTAGCCGCATGGGCATATTTATCGATGTCTTGACGATTTCTAAAGGTGGCAACGATCTTTTCGATGTCCCGGGGCCTGAGTTTGTTCTGGTTGGTGCTTTGTTCGAATTCACGGCTGGCGTCGATAAAAAGAATCTTGCGGTTGATGGGCCGTGATTTGTCGAAAATCATCAGGGCCGCGGGTATGCCGGTGCCGAAAAAAAGATTGGCCGGAAGACCGATGACGCCCTCCAGCAGATTTTCACGGATGACCGCCTCTCGTATCTTTCCCTCCTGCCCGCCGCGAAACAATACCCCATGGGGCGTTACCACGCCGACCCGTCCCGTGCCATCCAGGGCGGTTGCCAGCATGTGGGAAATAAATGCCCAATCGCCTTTGCTCTTGGGGGGGATGCCGCGCTGAAAGCGGCCGTAGCGGTCTTGGGCCGCCATCTCCTGGCCCCACTTGTCCAGGCTGAAAGGGGGATTGGCAATGACCACATCGAACTTCATCAAAGCCCCATGCTTGTCCAAAAACAGGGGATGCCGCAAGGTGTCTTCCCATTGGATGTGGGCCGCGTCCACACCGTGCAAAAACATGTTCATTTTGCATAAGGCCCAGGTACTGCCGTTCATTTCCTGACCGTAGAGGGCATAATCGTCCGTGCCCACCTGATTGCCGGCCCGGATGAGCAGGGACCCCGATCCGCAGGTGGGGTCGCATATGCGGCTGCCGGGTTTCGGCGCCACCAGCCTGGCCAAAGTTTCGGATACGGAGGCAGGCGTATAGAACTCACCCGCTTTTTTTCCGGCTCTGGCGGCAAATTTTTCGATCAGATATTCATAGACATCCCCAATAATGTCCATGTGGCCCACGGACTCCAGGCGCAAATCCAAACCCACCAGATCCTCCAGCAGATTTTCCAGACGGGTGTTGCGTTGTCGGGTCTGCCCCAGGTTGGCTTCGCTGTTGAAATCGATGTTGCGAAACACATTGTGCAATTTGGTTTTGTTGGCGTCTTCAATGTGTTCCAGCAAAATATTGATGAGTTCACCGATATTGGGTTGCGTTCGGCGCTCATAGAGGCTGTCGAAGGTGGCCGGAAAGGCATCTTCAACCTCGTTTTGGCTGTCCCGTAACTCGATTTCCGGAATAAAGAACCGCTCCAGTTTCATGGCGCGTTCAATGCGCAATGAATTGTCTTTGAATTTTTTTTCAAATTCAGCCAGTTTTGATTTGTGGATATCGCTTAAATATTTCACGAATAACATGGTGAGGATGTAATCCTTATATTGGGCTGGATCGATGACCCCGCGAAACGTATCGCATGCCCGCCAAACCGTATTAAAAATTACATCTCGTTTTTGTTGATCGTTCATTTGTCGTCCTTCATCAATCGTTGTTTCGAAATGGTTTTTAAACAGGTCGCCGTTATCAGCGCCCTTCGTTTTTTTGCCAGGTTTTGAAGCAGGGCCTGTTCCTCGTCCATCAACTCAACCGTGCGTGCCACCATTTTCTGAGTTTTCAAGGGGGGAGTGGGCACATGGATGCTTTCCAATACGGCGCGTCTTACCACCGGCATATGCACGCTTCGTCCGCTGTGCCGGTGCAGATAGTGGGCAACTGGGTCCTGATTGAGATACCAATGGAGATACTCCGGCATCATCTGTCGGTTTTTTATCCGGATGATGAAAAAGCAGGCCGCCGCCAGCACATCATCCGGTAGATCTTTTATCAACAGCGTAAAATTCCGTGCGCCGCGGGCCATAAAAAGGAGATCCCCCGGTTTTAGAATCCAATCCTTTTCCGATTTCACCGGGTTGAAGCGGATCATGGCGTTGGCCTCATAAGACAGGCTTTCTCCATCCACATCCCTGGCTTGAAGCAGATGATAGGTCCCATCTGCCCGGGGTTCAATTCGGCCCCGGGTGATATGACCGCTCTGGATTTCGGCGATGGTTTTGAGTTTCATGGTCTCATCCAAATACCACAGTATCGTCATAACCGCAATAAAACAATGGCAAGGCACAATAAAATTACGCAGTATGGAATATATTGCAGAAAATATATTGACATCATGAATTGTGTGGTTACAGTATTGGGTATCTTGCAAAAATAATGAAAGGATGGTTGATGAATCTGAATGATGATCAGAAGGTGCAGGTTGTGGTCGCGGAGCTGCAAGAGCGTTACGGTGCTTCCCATAAGATCAGAGAACGGAGCACCCGGTTTGCCATTTGGCTCTCCGGCCTGGCTATCGGGCTGGCATGGCTGCTCATCAGCAGCAAAGAGTTGTCCTATTCTCAATTGTTTACCCTGAGAATACTGATTCTGGCCTTATGGGGCGTTGCCGCAGTCTTTATTCTGGGGCTCCGCAAGGGATTTAACGGCAACCACCGAACCATGATCACATGTGAACGGGCGCTGGGGATGTTTGATAGCGGATTATACCTTTCAAATGAATCCCTGCTGCCCGCTTCATACGCAACCCCCAGAGAAAGATGGTGCAATCACTTCAATACGTTGTGTGTGTGGCTCTGCATCATCGTGTTGGCGTTATTGGTCCTCACATGGACAAGCCCTGAACAGAGCACCGTTGACCCCATTAAAAACAAAATTGAAGCTATGAAAGGAGAAAGAACCGAATGGCTGATTTAACACGGGAATTCAAGATTTTTCATAAAACGATTGTTTTGACATCCGGCAAAAAAGCCTCCCTTAGAAGATCGCGAGATGCCGTCCGAAAAAGGATAAGGAATCATTTTCAAGAAACGTTGAATTTTCCGGTTCCCAAATTTCGAGGTCAGGGCTCCTATGCCATGGGAACCACGGTAAACCCTATTAACGGCGAGTATGACATCGACGACGGGGTATATTTTCAGCATTTGGATACCGAGGATGCGAGCGCATGGCCGGCGGCGACGACCGTTCATCAATGGTTGGTGAATGCCGTTGACGGCCATACCAGTGAAAAACCCATGGACAAGCGTACCTGTGTGCGGGTTCGATACGTCGGACAATATCACGTGGATCTTCCTTCCTACGGAGAATTCAATGGACAGTATTTACTGGCGGTAAAAGGGGAGACCCCGTGGCCTCACAGCGATCCGCTTGCGTTGACGGATTGGTTCATCGATCAGGTGAAGTCATATGGGGAGCAATTACGCAGGACTGTGCGGTATCTGAAAACCTGGGCTGATTTTCAATCCCATCGCCGCGGAAAAATGCCCAGCGGATTAATTCTTACAGTCCTTGCGGCCAACCATTTTCAGAGCCACAAAAATGATGATGTCGCCTTGGCCAACACGCTTCAGACCATTTCAAATGCCGTAGATGCCATTTTTTTTGTTCTCAACCCTGTTGATGTCAGCGAGGAGTTGACGGCGCGGCTAACCGATGTTCAGAAAACGCGTTTTCAGGAAGCGGTGACGGCTGCCGCAGAAGACGCAAATGCGGCGGTGTTGTCGGAAGACGGCCACGAAGCCTCTAAACACTGGCGGAAGCAGTTTGGCGGCCGATTTCCGCTGGTGGCAAAAGAAGAGAGCAATGGACGGAAAAAACAAGCGGCGGCCGGCATTGCCGGATATCACGCCGGTAAAAAACCGCCCAAACCGTGGGGATGGCAATAATGGCGCAGTGGTATCAACACAATCACCGCCTGCTGCGTGAAGAGCGCTCGGCGCTTGCGGATGCATGTCCATTGATGATGCTTTCGGTGCTCGGCCCGGAATTTTCCATTAATTCAAGTCTAATGACCAAAACCGAATGTGCCGTGGCCCACGGCGTTTATATCCGTAGCGCGCCAGATGTTCATGGGGAGGTCGAGTACGGCATTACCCTGTGGCTTCCGGAAAAGTATCCCAAATTGCCGCCAATACTATTCTGCAACGATCCCAAATTGCCCAGCAACAACATCGACCGTCATATTCTGAAGAATGGGCAAGCTTGTTTAGAAGTATTCCCGGAAATTAACAGACGCTGGCCCCAGGGTTCCAACCTTGTCGACTTCCTGGATAGATTGGTTGAACCGTTTTTAGCCTGGCAAGCGTACTATGATGCGTTCGGTGAGCCGCCTGAATGGGGTGAAAGAGCACATGGCAAGAAAGGTATTGTCGAGTATTACGCAGATCTTATTGGAGAGCCTGCGGATGAAACTATTATCGGCTTCATGAAATTGATGGCGAGGAAAAACCAACCAAAAGGCCATGAAATATGTCCTTGTGGATCAGGGAAAAAATTGCGAAATTGCCATTACAAAACATTGGAATGCGGCCGCAAGTTGATCGCGCCCAATGATGTATTGAAAGATCTTATGCAATTAAAAAAATAGGTGAGTGGATATCTATAAGGCTGTTAACAGCGCCGAGTACCGGAAACTTGCTCGCACCTTGAAAAAGCGTTACACCACCAATTTCAGCAGTCGTATCCTGTCCCCCACCGGCCGGATTGAAGTGCCGTATCTGATCAAGGGAATGATGAAGGGGTTTTGAAGGGAAGGGTGTTTTTGATGGATGCTTTACTGGTGAACCGGTTCCCGCCGGACCGGCTCGCTATGCGGCTAAACAAAGGTTGCCGGCTCAACATGGAATTTGTTGGCCAGAACCCTGATGTGTTGAAGATTCATGGGCCGTTTCCCATTGAGTATCTCTGAAACAGTAGATTTTCCACCAAGGACCCCGACTAAGTCTTTTTGCTTGAGATTATTCTGCGCCATAAGGAACTTCAAAACTTCGATACCTTGTTTCTTCTCCACTGGAAAATTTTTTTCCTCATAATGTGCAATCAGGATCGTGAGTGTTTCTGCATAATCTGCCAAGGGACCAGTTTCTTCATCAAAAACGACCTCCATTGACTTGAGTGCCTTCTCGTAGTCATTGGTAGTTCTTATAACATTCAGGGAATACAAATTTTTGGAATCCATTCGATCTATGGTTGGCATATTGAGTCCTCCTTCAGATCGAGTTTGTCATATTCTTCGTGAGGTAACGCTTACTTTATCCACATCCTTTGTGCCACAAAGTTGACTCTTACGACCAATCTATATTTTCCGCCACCAATGCTAAAGATAACACATTTGTTTACCACATGGCGCTTTCGTTTTGAAGTGGATTGCATAATCTGCTAATGTCAAACATGAAACGGAACGGCCATGATCAAAAGGCAACGTGGAGAGGTGAGAAATCATCATATGGAGAGACTATAGCCAATGCCGGAATACAAGCGTGAAATAGGGTCGGGGGATGCGGCACGATTTGATCAGAGAGACACCATGTTCAACAGGCCCAGGGACCCGGAAAACTCCAGTCCCGAAATCCTGGAAATGGGCAAAAAGCATTACGGGGTGCGTCATTTTAAAGATGATGAAGGTTATACGCTTCTGGACTGGGCCTTTGCCATGGGGGCGTGGCACCTTGAGCGATGGTGGGGATTCGGCAACATCGTAGGAAATGAAGGCCTCTATGAATGGTTTCCGGATCAGTCTCAAATTGCACTGAGAGACCGGATCCCTGAGGGCCAGCGGTGGAAAACGTCTGATCCCGAAGAAATGACCCGCATCGTAAAAACCGCTGCGACTTATCTGGGCGCGTCTTCGGTCGGCATCTGCAAGCTGAATCCCGATTGGATCTACTCCCACCGCTTTGATCCCAGGAACTTTGCCCACGGCACCATAGACGACATCCCCGAGGATTGCACAACGGCCATTGTCATGGTGCATGAGATGGATTACACCCTCATGAAAACCGCTCCCGCCTATGGAGAAAACGCGGCCACGGGGAGGGGGTATTCCGTGATGGCCCATGTGGCCTCATCCGTGGCCCATTTCCTTCGTGATTTAGGTTACAAAGCCATTCCCTCCGGAAACGATACCGCTTTGAGTATTCCGTTGGCCATTGATGCGGGCCTCGGGGAAATCGGGCGTAACGGTCTTCTGATTACCCCCCGATTCGGCCCGAGGGTCAGGATCAGCAAGGTGTTCACCGATTTGCCGCTGGTTCCGGATAAGCCCACCCGGATAGGCGTCAGGCGAATGTGCGAAGTCTGTGGCAAGTGCGCCAAAGCCTGCCCGGGAAACGCCATTTCCACAGGAAACCCGACCGATAAGGGACTTACCCTGTCTAACAATCACGGGATCCACAAATGGTATATCAATCCCGAAAAGTGTTTTGGGTTCTGGGTACGCAACGGGGGCGATTGCGCCAACTGCATAAGGGTGTGCGTATTCAACAAACCGGACACGTCCCTTCACAGTTTTGTCAGATGGCATGTTAAAAACCTTCCACAATTCGACAACATCTACCTGAAAATGGATGATGTTTTCGGTTATGGGAAAAGGCTCAAGATGGGTGAGATCTGGAAATAGCCGGACGATTTCACGGGAGACACATGATAGAGAAAAAAGAGATTCCTACCCTTTGGCGGTTTGCAAACGTTTACGGCACGCCCAATTTCATGAGCGTGGGTTCCATCTGCAATGCCAACCGGTTGACGTCCGTCCAGCATTTGGACCCCATTTCCGGTTTCCCGAACTTGAAATCCTTAAGGTGCCGGGTTAGGAAATTGTGATGTTATGAATGTCAAACTGTGAGAGAATGGTGTTTAATCTCCTTCCCTTTTCCAAATGCAAGGGCCTTTTCCCATTGGAACCGGATGATATTGCGTTGGGTCCGGTCAAATTCCACACCGATGAGATAGATTTCAAGGAAGGTGGAACGATATTTGTCGGCATAATTCCGATTGCGGATTTGTTCCAGTGCCGTTCCCGTTGTGCGATCGATATCCACTACTTTGAATTCAAATATATATACTCGATTGTCCAGTTTCACGGTCATATCAATTCGACCGTGGTTGGTGGTGTCCTCTGCCGTCACATCCAGTCCCAGGGCCGTGAAATAGCAGTAAAAAACCGAGGCGTAATATCCTTCGTATTCGGCCAGGCGGTTCTTGCGGTACCAGTCGTGAGGGATGGCCGAAAAGAGCGCATGAAATATCCTGTTTAAAGAATCCATATCCATTTTTTGTAAGGCCTGATAAATTTGGATCTGCGTTTTTTCTTTCAACACATTGTCGTGGACGTAACGGTTCAGAATATAATCCGATAAGCTGCTTTTTACTTCCATGTTGGGATATTGCAGTTTGTAAAACGTCTTGCCTGCTACCTTTCTGGCATGTTCAATTGTTAGGTAGCCTGCCTGAAAAAGAAGATTTTCCGGCTCAATAAAATCAATGTCAAAGGCGCCGATAATGGACTCGGAAGCCTCGATGCTTTCAAGACTCGGGATGTAGTATTTTTTTTTCTTAAACAGGCTGATTAGGAAAGAGGGCGTACCCGTTTCAAACCAGTAATTGCGAAACTCATCGTTTCGCAGATAGCAGAGGATACTGAAAGGATTGTAAACCTTCTCTCCCAGCCAAGCATAGCCGTTGTACCATCGGCGGATATCCGCCAGGGGTTTTCCTGACAGATGTTTTGCAAACACCTCCCTCATTTCCGGTTCTGTATAGCCGCAGAGGGAACTGTAATCGGCATCCATGGTAATATCGGCCAGGTTGTTAAGCCCCGAAAACAGACTCACCTTTGAAAATTTGGATACGCCTGTCAGGAGTGTGAACTGAATATTGGCATCCTGCCCTTTAATCACCGAATAGAAGTTCCTCAAACCTTCCCGCATTTCTCCGGCGATTTCGGGTTCAGCAATATTATCCAGGATAGGCTTATCGTACTCGTCGATCAGGACAACCGTTCGGCGTCCGTATTGTTTCCTAGATCCTCGGATCAGTTCACTGAAGTAATCAGAGACACTGTCCTTATATTCACAGTCAATTTGAAGTCGTTTTTCATTGCCGCCAAGAAGTGTGGCAATCTTTCTGTCCAACTCTTCCCGGCTCCTGAGCACCCCTTCTGCAAAGGAAATGTGAATAACGGGAAACCGCTTTTCCCAGTCCCAGTGATCATGCAACCACAAGTGGCGAAACAGGTCCCGGTTCCCCTCAAATGCTTCTTTGAGGGTGTCTATGAACAGGGATTTTCCAAACCGTCTAGGACGGGAAAGGAAATAATATTTACCACTCTCAGCCAGCTCATAAACAAACTTGGATTTATCCACATACGCATAACCCTCTTCAATGATTTCCTTAAGGTTACTGATGCCGATGGGAAGTTTTTTCATGGGGAGGTCTCCCGTTCATCAAAGGGGCGGTGTAATCTGAAAAATCATAATCAAAGCTCATTATTCGGAATTGGCTTGGTTCCAAGAATCATGGCCTCCACATCCGTTTTGGTCTGTTCGGTTTTCTGGGCTGCTTCGGCCGATAACCCGGAGGTTCCAATGCGAAGTAGAACCGCCAGTAATTTGCCATCAGATAAACTTTCGGGCCCTGAATGAAGCAATTTTTCTCGAGGGCGCTCGGAGGCGGGCCAATTCTTAATGGATCGGGGTGATGATTTCGCAGTCAAATCATTTTTCACCTCATTTTCTGCCATGGTCGACCTCTGAAAGACATGGTTAATTCCAGTAAGTTCCATTAAGTGTGTTATAGCATTCGAAAAAGATAATCCAGAAGTATTTCCTCGACAGTTACAGTTTTTTTATACGACATTGGGCCGTTTGTCACCGATGGTAGTTACACCATACAACGGCAGAAACAGAAGGTTCTGCTCGGGCAGATTATTGGTTATACCGCTGTAGAGGACCAGCCCCCGAGGACAATTGGGATATTTTTCGAGCATGAGATGAAGGCTTCGCAAACTCACGCCGGTGCCGGATTTAACTTCCACTGGATAAATTTTACCATCACGAACAACAAGAAAGCCAACATTTTTTTAAATTCAGGCGGACGCGGACAAAAAAAGAAAAGTGGGGCGGGGCGGATTGAATTCACTGAAAGTCCCAATATGGAAACGATGGCTTTTCATAATAACCTGCTTCGGTTATGATTTCGGAAAATATTCCGACAAATCATTGTAAAGTGTTCTTGAGAACACGCCTATATCAAATGAAACCAACAGAACTCTGCACCCAGCGATTTGATACGTCCGAAACGAACAACGAGAAAAGGGCGCACGCCAAACTCAAGGAAGAAAAAAGCCGCATTGAAAGGCTTATCGGAGCCTTAGGCTTCACCCTCAGACTCGGGCGGCATGAAGATATCTGGAACATCCATGAGCGAACCTGTGAGAGTTTTTCCAAAGAGGCGGCTCAGGGAATCAGCCCTTACGATTTGTATCGCTTTATCCATCACGGCTATCCGGCACTCGTCCTTGACGGGGATGGGAAGGTCCTCGCCTATGACCTGTCCATATCCTACGACGATGCGGAAAAAACATCCTATGAGGTGGCGGTTGCGGTGGATCACAGGCTTTCCGGTCATCGTCTGGGCGCCCTTCTTTCCACCTACGGTGCCATATTGGGGTGGGAACGGGGGAGCCGGGTCCGTAAATCCACTGTCCATCCATTAAACACGCCTTCCGTAAAGAACCTACTGAATTATGCCGGCTTTTATGTGGCGGATTTCATCCCCAACTTTCTGGGTCAAATGGGTCCCCGGCTGCTTCTCTCTCTGCGGTTGACCCCGAACAACATCCTGAATCAAGCGGTGTCCATGGGTGCCGTGAAACAATTTGTAACCAGCGGAAAACAAAACACCACATACCGTTTGATCAGGTGCAGCGCCTTTGGTGAAATAGACCAAATGTACCGTGAAACCCGGTTTCGAATCATTGCATTTATTCCGGGGAGTGTATTTGATGATGAACCGCTTTTCCTGGCTTGCCTGTTGTAAACCGTCAAGAATTTCGCGCATTGATTACCCATTAGAAGTTGACATTTTCAGGCCGATCTGATCAAACGGAGTTCAAACGCAAGATGGCTGAAAGTACAAAGCACCGGACTGGGGGAGCGGTATAAATGAATGTCAGAACTTTCCGATTGATTATTTGGGTATTCGTCATGGTGGCGGTGTTTGCGATGCCGGTTCAGGCGGAAGAGGTGTCTGACAGGGCTATGCAGGATGAAATCAGGGCGCTTAAACAGATGGTACTGGAACTTCAGAAACGGATACAGCGTCTCGAGGGGGACCGTACGAAAACCGGGGGGGCGGAAGCCTCCGCCGAAATGACGCCCGCAGCGTCCAAACCTGAGAAAAATGCAACGGCAAAGGCCCCTGAACCGAGAAAAAGAGCTACGATTCGGTCAATACCGGCCAAGGCCCAAAAAACAGCCAAACCAACCCCCATACCGGGAGACGGAAAGCCGGAAGAAATGGGCGCCAAACCCCCGGCACCACTCAATATCGCGGGGCACAAGGTCCGGGTGGGGATCTCCGGTGCCATCCAGTTGGACGTGATTCATGATTTCAACGCCGTGGGACTGAGGCCAGGCGATGGCCAGGCGCGGGAGTTCATTACCGCCTACATTCCCGTGGGTGGACCCGCTGCCGACATCACCAACCGCACGACTTTCAGCCCCAACCAGAGTTATCTTACCGGATGGGCTGAGACCGACACACCCTGGGGGCCGTTTAAGGTTTATGCCGATGTGAATCTTTTTGGTTCCACAACGGAACCGGAATTCCAGGTCTATAAAGCGTATGGGGAATGGGGCTGGCTCAAGGCCGGTCTTGATTATACCCTGTTTCTCAACCAGGCCGCCATCCCGAATACCCTGGATTTCGAGGGGCCCAATGCCGCTCCGGAAAATCGGTTTACCCAGGCGAGCCTGAAGATTCCGCTACGCCCGGGTGCGGAGAAGCGCGAACTTTTTTTTACGGTGGGCGTGGAAGATGCTGAGGCGGATATGACCCTGCCCGCCGGCGTCAACCCGGTAAACCAGTTTCCGGCGGTCATTGGAAAACTCTCCTATGAACCCGATTGGACTCAAATGGAGCTGGCCGGACTATACCGTCGCCTCAAAGCCGAGGGACCCGGATATGAGCAGTCCATAGACGGATGGGGTGTGGTTTTCAGCGGCAGCGTCGACACCTGGGGCAGTGACAATTTT
>JABGPV010000820.1 GCA_018644785.1 Deltaproteobacteria bacterium
CGACCATACGAATTGTCATCGGGAAAGTCGTAAAATAAGTCCGGTAAGTTCCTCCCTTCTTTGCCTTTAGTGAAGCGAACAACGAAGCGCTATCATTGGTAATCCATTTAATTCCTTGCGGTAGTTTCTCCATAGCCAACAATTCCGCAGCCATAGCAGGCAGAAACGAAATAATGATAATAACCCATAGTTTTTTCAAATTCATTCCCTACTCCTCATCGTAAGTGAAACTATTAATCCATTTAGGGATCGTTCAAAAATAACTTGGCATAATCTGTCCGCAAAAGTCCTAACAACACTGAACATTTTGCAGACAGAATCCTAAGTAATTTTTGAGCCGACCCTTATTCATACGTACTGTGTAATTTTGGATCAAATCCCTCCCGTACTGCTTCACCGATGAAGGTGATACTGACCATCACGACCACCAGGGCAATCACCGTAGATGAGATAATCCAGATAGCCTGCAAGTTATTTGTTCCCTGTTGCAGCAACTCCCCCCAACTGGGGGTTGGCGCAGGCAACCCAAAGCCCAAATAGTCCAGAGCCGTCAAGGCGCCGATACCCCCTGCCACGGAAAACGGCACGA
>JABGPV010000821.1 GCA_018644785.1 Deltaproteobacteria bacterium
CAAAAACTGTGGCTGATTGTTTTAAATTCAGAAACAAAGTTGGTATGGACGTAGCAATGGAAGCTATTCGAGACGTATGGCGATCCCGTAAGGCGACTATGGATGAGCTGGTTAAGGCAGCCGAAATCTGCAAAGTATCCAAGGTCATGCTGCCCCGCCTGGAGGCGATCATATGACAGATACAACACATAATACTGCTCATTCTGTTTTTCAACGCCTACTTAATAGAGCCAGACACAATAAATTTGAGGACAGCTTATGCCAAGTTATTTTTGTACGATCCCTAACAAAACCACCTTTACCGAGGTGCTGCACTATCCAACCTGCTCCTGAATCATCCCCCTGACAGTGGGCCGATAAAACTGACGGTGTCACCGTCAGCCAGCTTTTTGTTGGCTTTGCAGCGTTCATAGTTCACCTGGCAGACAATACCGTTTCTCAACAGTAAAGGGATCTTCAATTTCTTATAGAGATCGCGCAGGATCGCACCTTCCGGTAGTTCAAGATATCCATTGTCATCCAATAGTTCGGATTCTCCGAATAGCGGCGCATACACCTTTATTTTCATAGCGTTTTCCCAGTGCAGG
>JABGPV010000822.1 GCA_018644785.1 Deltaproteobacteria bacterium
CCAAATTAGAGCCTGAAAATAAAAAAGAATCAGAAAATTCACATGAAAATGTAAAAGATAAAGAATCCAAAGTTATAAAATCAAAAATTAAAGAGTCAAAGAAAAATTCCTTTTGTGGTAATTGTGGTAATGAAATTAATGATGAAAACTTTTGTCCTAAATGTGGATCCTCATTACATTCAGATGAATTACCATCAAATAGGTTAAAAGAAAAAAATGTAAAAAACAATTTTAAAAAGGAAAAAAAATCAAATAAAAAATTAACAGTAATTATTAAAAAATTAATTAATGAATTTTTAATCACTAAAACATGCCTTTAGATAAAATTGAAGATACTGAAAAATTTATTCAAACTCATAAAACATTAATTTTACATATTAAAGAAAATCCAGTTGCATGTATCGTTGAAGAAAATTTAGAAAATATTAAAGAAACAGCAAAACACTTTGTAAAAGAGAATAAAGAATTCATGTTTGATGCGGAACATTTTTTTGATGGCTACAAAGCTAATCCAAGTTACGCTTTATCATGTCTTAAATCAGCATTTGATGAAGGAGCAAGGTGGATTGTTCTATGTGATACTAATG
>JABGPV010000823.1 GCA_018644785.1 Deltaproteobacteria bacterium
ACCATGAATATTAAATGGTTCAAAGAGCAGGGTCTGATTTTCCTTGCAGATTTCACCAGGAAACCTCTTGAACGTTCTATGTTCAGTTGCTGATCGAGGAGCGGCTTACCTGGTCGGTACGAGCCGTTCTGTCGGGAGGGGATGGTCGTTTAGGCCATTTCCTACCCGGATTATCGTGGGACAATTTTCTTGTTTTTCATGACAGACTTTTGGCCGATAAGGTACCAAATAACCACGGCCATTCAGGTCGCATTAGCCTCTTCTAATCAAGAACTTATGAAATTGGCGGCATAAACCATCTCGTTTTTTTCGAAAGAGATAATCTGTAAGGCACTAAGGGAATTTCTTCCAGTTCCCTAAGCTTTTCAAAGATCAGGCCAGCGATCATTCCAGGGCGATGCCTGTTCATATTGATAAGCTGTCTGAAGGACCCTGGCATCATGATGCCTGGGACCGATGATCTGAAGGCCCGCCGGGAGTCCCGAGTCGGTCAGCCCGATGGGAAGGGTTGCGGCGGGATGGCCCGAGAGGTTAAAGGGGTATGTGAATGCCACGGCGCCGAGCAGGGGGATCGGTTCCCCGTCAAT
>JABGPV010000824.1:0-281 GCA_018644785.1 Deltaproteobacteria bacterium
CAACAATACAACCCTTTATGGTGAAGCGTTTTATCCCGTTGAATGGAGCCAGATCCGGGGTGGAAAGCACGTCTTCATTTATCCTGAGAATAAGTACAAGGAAGGTGAGTTCCGTAAACCGCCCTGGATGAAATAAGTAAAGGTCGGCTAAAAGATTACTTCACATTCTGTTTGTAAAATGTCCGGCTTTAGGGACCTTTACAAACAGATTAAGGGTCGGCTCAAAAATTACCTGGCATTTTGTCTGTAAAATGTCCGGTCTTTTCGGGACTTTTGCGGAC
>JABGPV010000824.1:291-586 GCA_018644785.1 Deltaproteobacteria bacterium
CGGACAGATTATGCCAAGTTATTATTGTACGATCCCTAAGTGAAGTTGTTTTTTAACGATCCTATTGCAAACAGATTAAGTAAAGTTATTTTTTAACGACAACGTGTTTCTTGGACACTAATGAGAAACACTTGGATCCATTTGCTAAAAGATTATGTGAAGTTGTTATTTAACGATCCCTAAAAACTAAATGGCTGGAAGTCCGCTGTTTTAAATTAAAACAGCGGACACAGGGTTAAACGCTCGAAGCAAGGATGCAAAATGATTCTTCAAACCATTAATCTGTCCAAGAAGT
>JABGPV010000825.1 GCA_018644785.1 Deltaproteobacteria bacterium
GCCATCCGAGTAAATGATAAGTCCGTTTTTGTAGAAGATGATCCATATGATATTTTTGTTCTTTTTGACGCAGCTTCAGCATATGTTTTGGGGTTCGTGCTTTCGTTCAGGCACTATCCACTATAATTCGGCTGATGGGAAATACATGCCCCAAAAAGGTGTAAAGAAGGTGCAGACAGGATTCAAGTTCAGGGCCACCATCTGATCTGAAATACCTAGGAAGGCTTGTTTTGCAAACGGCCATTCTGACTGCACCATCAGACCGGGCTTCGGGTGATAAGAGCTGTGCAGCCGCCAGTTCCCTCGATCACCTGGGCGTTAAATTGCTTCGGTCCGCCGTGGTCGGGGGGCGACACTGCCTCCATTTCCATCTTTTCGTGCCCCTGTCATTTGACAAGGCAGAATGTCCAGTGACTGATCCAAAATAATGCTTGCGCACTTGAGTGCTGAAATAATATCATCCGTCCAACAATCAAAGTTAAGGTTACGTCTGGCAGTCTTGAACGAAATGGGTGATGACAGGAGTTAAGATTAATGCACGTAAGGTTGACAGGTGGTCGGATAATCGGAAAATGGATTGACCCC
>JABGPV010000826.1 GCA_018644785.1 Deltaproteobacteria bacterium
GGGAGTCCAGAACGAACGTCCACTGGTTGTCGTCCATACTGAATACCAGGGTGGCTTGGACAACCTCTTTGTTTTCAGCTAAAGCGAAACGGGCCTCTTTCATGTTCTGACTTTCGCCGCTGCAGGTAATGGTTTCAAGGCCTCTTTCATTTTCGCCTTGGAGGGTGATTTTACCATCAAACCAGATTTCGATGGCTTTGTCGCCCAGGTTGAAGTTTCCCCTTTCCGTTTCCGTTCTGAACCACAGCCAGGCCAGAAACTCTCTTCCAAGGAATTCCGTCTTTCTTACTTTTTCAAGTAACTGCATGGTTAAGGCGCCTCCCAGATATTTGAAGGGACGAGGCCGTCAATGAGATCAGGGGACTCGCCCTTTTTTTCAAGAAATCCACTGCCGAGGGTATAGGGGCACATGGCCAGAAGATGAAAATCAAAGGTTTTAAGAAAGATCTCCTGGAATTCGTCGCAGAGTTTGGTGTTGGTGCCGCCGAAAGCAACATCGCCGGTAGGGTAGTTCCAGACCATGTCGTAAACTTTGGAACCGGGAATGGCCCGTTTCAGAAGCCTCAGTTTAACGCCATCCTTG
>JABGPV010000827.1 GCA_018644785.1 Deltaproteobacteria bacterium
TATAAATACATATCGACAGAAAATATTGATCATGTAAAACAGACATTAGCTGATTACATCAAAGGAGAAACTTCAGAATTAAAAGTTGAATACCTTACTTCAGCTGACAATCACTGGATATCCAATCAGGGACGCATTTTTTCCCGAGACTCAAAAGGAGTCGCTCATAAAATTGTCGGTATCAGTCAGGACATTACAGAGCAAAAAGAAGCTCACCTGGCCATAGAAAAATCCAGTAAATTCAAAAGCCAGTTTCTAGCCAACATGAGCCATGAGATCAGAACACCCATGAATGCGATAGTTGGCCTGGGGCACCTACTTTCACGCACAGAGACCAATGAAAAACAATCCGACTATATCAATAATTTACAAAAATCTGCACAAACCCTGTTGGGATTAATAGATGACATTCTTGATTTATCGAAGATAGAAGCGGGTCATTTAAATATTGAAAAAATTGAATTCAGCCTGGAAGAGTTACTCAATGATCTGGCCAACCTTAGCGTTATCCGGATAACCAAAAAAGTAGATTTTATTTATGATATGAGAGCCGATGTACCAGATGTTTTGACAGGTGACCCTT
>JABGPV010000828.1 GCA_018644785.1 Deltaproteobacteria bacterium
GGCGGGCGTGTGGTCCGGCGCCGTCCTCTCGGTCGGCTATGCCTTCGGCCAGGTTTCGGAAAAGCTCATGGACGATGTCTCTTCGCACCTGGGCTTCGGGATGTTGGTCGCGTTCCTTGGCCTTTCCTGGTTTTTGAGCAAGAAACTCGAGCGCGTTGTCGAGCGAAGCTGACGCAAGCCGAAAAAAAGGGCTCCTGACGGAACCCTTTTTCGATGGCTGGGGCGGGAGGATTGGCGGCGCGCGGTCAAGAGCCCGCGCTTCGCCCGCTCCGGACCTGTGCGGTCCTTCACGAACGAACAAGGTTCGATCCTCCTCACCCGCAGAAATGAAAAAAGGGAGAACCAGACGGTCCTCCCTCTTTTAATGGCTGGGGCGGGAGGATTCGAACCTCCGAATGCCGATACCAAAAACCGGTGCCTTAACCACTTGGCCACGCCCCATTCGCCGGTACGCTTATTAAGCGCGCGCAACATAAGAGGAATTTCCAGCCATCGCAAGACCAGCATTCGGCCTTGGCATTCGACCTTGGTATTCGATCCTGGAAAACAGTTATTCTCAGCCGAGCACTGTGTCCGCGATCCA
>JABGPV010000829.1 GCA_018644785.1 Deltaproteobacteria bacterium
ACCGTTGAGCCACCATAAAAGGACATGGGTATCAAGTAAGAGGTTCATTTCTCCACCATACCGAAGGCATCCGCAATGTCCTCCGGCAGTTCGTCAAAATCATCGGCTATCTTGATTTTCCCCTTTAATGCACCTGGCCGACGCGGTGTCTCGCTTTTTTCATACCGTATGAGCTTTGCAACCGGTTTCCCTGCCTTGCCAATGACCACTTCTTGTCCGGCCATGACTTTCTCGACCAGTGCCGATAACTGGGCCTTTGCTTCCGAAATATTCGTTATAAGCATAACTGCCACCTCCTGATATATAGTCTGGCCAGGTCTGACCAGAAAGTCAATGTTTTAATGTTCTGGAAACAGTTCCGGTTTAACAAAATTCCGTGGGGGGATGGGGACATCTTGATATATTGACATGGAGAATTTCTATCGTTGAGAAAGAAAAAGGCCAGGTCAATCACGAATAGACGCCCTTGGTGCACTCCACTCCATCATCATTCGTGGAATGGAAAGAAGGGTGATTTTCCGGGAGTTGGCAATTTTGCGCGGGCAGAAACTTTTGGGACAAAAGGATATAGAGGAAATACTG
>JABGPV010000083.1 GCA_018644785.1 Deltaproteobacteria bacterium
TCTAACATAAGGTGAACCAAATGTCCCGTACTTTCTCTGATTTTTTCATTCTCTCCAACAGCCGTGATTTACACCCGTTCATGGATGTGATCAAGGCCCAGGGTAAGAAACGCAAAAGTGGCAGTGGCGACAAGGCGTTGAGCTACATCCGGAAATTGTACCGGGTAGAAAGAGAGGCTCGTGAAAACGACCTTTCTTCGGATGAACTGTACCAAATCCGCCAAAAGGATTCCAAACCGATTCTGGATGACTTCAAACAGTGGTTGGTGAAAACATCGTTTCGGACACCACCCAAGGGGCTGCTTGGCAAAGCGGTAGCCTATACCCTGAATCAGTGGAAACGGCTTATCGGGTATCTTGAAGATGGCCGGTTGCCCATTGATAACAACATGGCCGAGAACGCCGTAAGGCCTTTTGTGGTCGGACGGAAGAACTGGCTCTTTTCAGGAACACCCGAGGGGGCTGAGGCCAGTGCTCTTCTCTACAGCCTGATCGAGACGGCCAAGGTAAATAAACTGGAGCCGTATGCATACCTGCGCTTCATCTTCGAGAAACTGCCGATGGCTGAATCGCTACAGGATTATGAGGCTTTGCTGCCCTGGAACCTCAGTCCGGAGCAATTGGAAATCCCGAAGGCACTGAAGTGTGCTTGAGTTGGCGCTTACGATTCTAATCTATTCGATTCCGCATGGTCTTTTGTCTCCTGTGAGGAACTGACCGATGCGGATTGAAAAGGTTGGACCTGGGAGTCAAGTTATGTGGCCGATTCAGATCAAGTAGAAGTTGGCGAGCCAGTTGTGTGCTGATCGTATTTCTGTTCCGTCCGGATATGTTTTTTCTCTCTGAAGGTTCTTCACAATCTGCACTTTTTTTGTGCCGGGAAAATACTTGCTGAAAACCGAAAAATTCCGGCTCAGTGTATCGTCTGCCCATTTTACTTCTATCATTAGGAAGGGTGCTTCATCCCTGGTGATAAAAAAATCGATCTCTCGGTTGTTTTTTGTCTTGAGATAATAAAGCTGGGCTTCATCTCCAAAACAATCAGCCATAGAGTGGATTTCTTTTAATAGGGCGCAGGCGGTCAGGTTTTCGAGTTTTATCCCGGAATTTCCAATGACCTGTCCAGTATCGTAGAAATAATATTTGGGCGCCTTAAGAATGGATCGGGCTATATTTCTGTGGTACGGGCCGACCCTGAAGATGATGTACATGTTTTCGAGTATGGTCAGCCATCTTTTTACCGTTTTGTCCGAACACTGGAGGTCTTGCGCCAGAGAGGCGTATGAAACAGGGCTGCCGACCCTTTTGCGCAGGAGCTGGATCAGTGTTTCAATGGATGTGATTTCCCGAACATTTTCAAGAACAATCATATCCTGTTTCAGGATTATATCCAGATGTGTTCGTTTCCACCTGTTGTAAAATCTTCCGGTTCTCTCCAGATAAGGTTCGGGAAATCCGCCGGTCTCAAGCAACCGGTCCAGAACCGCCTGAAGGTTGTCAGGGTTTTGGATTTTCTTGATTTCTTTCAGGTCAAAAGGATGCAGCCGGAACTGAAAAAAGCGTCCGGCAAGGGAATCGCCCACCTTACGATATGTATCCAATTTAGCACTGCCGGTGACGATGATTCGGGGCGGAACGCCCTCCGTATCATAAATACCTTTGAGCCAGGATTTCCAGTTTTTGAGTTTGTGAAGTTCGTCGAATATAATAAGATCTTTTGATCTGTCCCACGATCTTTCCAAAAGCCCTAATCGGTGTTCCGGATTGTCAAAATTGAGACAATCAAAATTGTCGCTCAGCATTTTTGAGAGCGTTGTTTTGCCGGACTGTCGGGGGCCGGTCAACAGGACAATTTTTTTCTCTAAGTCATCCAGAATGCTTTTTGTCAGACATCGTTCCATGGAGACTTTTTGGCACTTAATTCCGGATTAGTCAAGACTTTTTCGGTGTGCATGCCGGTTTTGCTCACATTGTTTCTTGTGGATGGAACGGGAAAAACAATGGTAAGCGGCGGGTCAATTGGGTGGTTTTCAGGCGTGTCTTAAGTTGAAGACCGCCCTACAAGGTCAGCGTCGCTTCGGTCCTGATTATGATGGAAGAGGCCGAATGTTTTGACATGGGCTTTCCGGACCAGACCGTGACGGTTGAGGCGGTCATTACCGAGATAAATGATAATGCCAAGTCCATTCGCGCCGACGGGTTTTTGATGGTTGATGGACGCGTCGTTTATAAACTGACGAACGTTCCCTAGGTCCTATATATGGCTCTTTTCAGGTCCGAAAAGGAAGATATAGGAACTGAAAACACCTATTATTGGGATATAAACAGCGAATAATCAATAACTTGTTGTGGCCCGGCCCCAGGCTCACCAGGATCAAGTGATGGGTGGCGAAAGCCTAGATTTTTGAATTAAAATGTTCTAATATCAAAATGTTAGTTTGATCTTACCCCCACCCTTTAGTTGCTCGACCCAGAATGGGAATGGAGCGAATAAATCGATCGCCTCAATTCGGTAGGTCCAGCACGGAGAGGATTTTCTAATGTCGGAAGAAATGAGCAAATTCAACCAGGTGGATAAAACAGCCACGCCCGATGAGTTTATTCGGTTTCTCGATATGGCCTCCGGCCTCGATTGGGTCAAAGCAGGTAAGCAAAAATCTTTTGCCCTTCTCAAGTTGAAGCCGGGCCAGCGAATTCTTGAAGTGGGCTGCGGGACTGGTGAAGACGCTCGTACTCTTGCGGAGAAAGTTCAACCGGGTGGCGAAGTTATCGCCATCGACACTAGCCGGGAAATGATTGCTGAGGCCCGAAAGCGAGCGCTGAGAGAATCCCTGAACATTGACTTCAAGGTCGGTAACGTGACTTCGCTTGATTTTGATTCGAACAGTTTCGACAGGTGCCACATTGAGCGCACCCTTATACATAATTTCGACCCGCGAAAAGCTCTTCAAGAAATGATACGAGTTTTGCGGGTCGGGGGTCTGATTGTAGCGTTCGAGGGCGATTTGGACTCCAACATCCTCGATTCCTCTGAACCCAAGCTCACAAGGAAAATTCTCCGTTTTTGGTGTGACTCATTTCAGAGCCCGCATATTGGCCGTCAATTACCAGCCATGTATAAAATGGCTGGACTTCTCGAAATCAGTGTGCAGCCCCATACCTTTATCTTCGATTTTAGCCTTACCGAACAGGTCTTAATCTCCGGAACTATAGAACGAGCGGGCGAAGCGGGAGTTGTGACATCGGGCGAAGCCGACCGCTGGTTATCAGACCTCAAGCAAGCCAGAGATTCAGGAACATTTTTCTTTGCTGGGACCGGATTTATTGTCTCGGGGCGCAAGGCGTGACACGATAGCGGGTGAGATGTAACGTGTAACGGGTGTAACGCGGGGGGCGCTGGGTAACCGGCGTTCCTACCGTAAGAGGCGATCGCGAAAAAGCTTATAGTCGTTACTGGGAAATGATAAGTAATTCAGCGTCACGCAGGCGCACCTGTGTGGACTCTATGACATAAACTACTAAGAAAGGGCTTACCACCTGTGGAGCGTTTTCTGAAAACGAATGCAAACCATGATGTTCTCATTGTAGGCTCAGGACCGATTGGAATTACGGCCGCCAGGCGTCTGGCTGAGTGCGGATTGCGGGTCACCGTTCTGGAGGCAGGATCGGCGATTACGGAACCTCCAGGTTCTCACTATCGCAATATGGCGCGATTCCAACTGGAACCGGACAGTTACTTCGCTGCAATCGACCGGTTTCTCAGGCCCATCACCGATGACGCAAAAAAAGGCCTGCCAGGGGTCGCCGACAGCTCGTTGCTCGGAGGGCAGGGGATCCTCTGGACGAACAACTGCCCGCGCGCTATGGATTTCGAGCGTTGGGAAACCATGGCAGCTGACACGTGGGAGCGAAAGTATGCAGAGGCGGAGAGGATGCTTCAGGTCATATCCGACCCGGCCGAGCAATCAAAGACAGGTCGCAATGTGGCTGATCGCCTGCAACGCGCATTGGCAAAAGAAGGGCGTTGCATTCGCGGGCTGCCCCTGGCGGGCCGGGTGCTGGAAAGTGGCGGGCTTTATTTCAACGGACCCTGGGATATTCTGGAGGGGGCAGCGCCGGACGTCAAAGAGCGTGTTCAGATACACGATAGGGTTCGAGTATCGCGATTACACTATGTCGATCGTCGAGTTACACGTGTTGAGTTAGAGGACCCCACAAGCTATCGTGGCTGTCTGGATACTCCGATGCTCATACTCGCAGGCGGTGCGGTAGCGACGCCGCGTTTGCTGCACAGCTCGGGTATCAAACCGGAAACCTTGGGCCGGGGTTTTTCCTTTCATGCGCTGCTATTCGGCCAGATCGTTCTATCATCCGGCATGTGTCCTTCTGCGTCGGTACCTGACGTTGCTCCAAGGTTGCGGATTCCGCCGACGCCCAAGTCGCCATGGCATATCCAGATCTTGCGGGATACTTGTCCCTTACCCTCTTCTGAGACGGTTGACAATCCACACCGCCTGGTGGAATTTCAAGCGTTTCTTCCGGTGGAGTTTCGAGAGAAAAACGGTGTTGTGATTGCTGAAGACGGCAGTCTTTATTTCCAGTTTTCATTTTCGCACAACGACCGGAAACGTATGGGTGCGATGGAAGCAGACGTGCGCCGGCTAGCAGGAAATCTTGGGCCATGGCGGCGTGGATGCGGTTGGCCTGGCTGCCGCATGGCTCCGCGCATGTAGTGGGAACCTGCTCCATGGACGTGCACGGCCGTGGCGGCGTCGCAGACACACACGGGCGGGTCCATGGTTTCGATAACTTGTATCTGGCCACGGTAGGCCTGATTCCGACTCCTGTTGCCGTGAATCCAACGCTGACGGCGGCGGCTCTCGTCTTGAATACGTGTGACGCCCTTACGAACAGAGGGAAGAAAACGTGAATGGAAGCGGGACGTGGAAGCGGGACGCTCTTTTAGATTCTTACGAATTAAGTCTGAGAATCCATCTCTCAGAATGTTTAGCCGCTAATAGACCTCGTCATGGTGGCCGACATCCACTAAAATTATTTCTTTTTCTGTAACAAAGAATAGAAGCGTGATCCTATAGAATACATTTATAGAAACTGAGTACAGGCCTTTAGATTTCCCTTTTAAGGGGTGGAGCCTCAAAGATGGATGGTTTGGGTCACGCTCTAAAATTTTAAGGGTTTTTTCATATTGCGACAACAAATCAGGATGTCTCTTAGCAAATTTGGCGGCCCGCTTAATGTAGCTATTGGTATATATTAACGTGAACGTCATTGCGTAATTCTTTTGATATGGTCTTCAACGCTTTCGACAACAAAATTGCCATCCCGGTAATCGGCTTCGGTTTGATGAAGTGCAGCCTCAAGCTCACATTCCCTTAAATAGTTATATTTTTTCATGTCCATTACGACAAATTTTTCCTTGCCGCGAACGGTAATGACCAATTCATGATTTTCAGCAAGATTATTTTCAATCACTGAAACCCCTTTTGTTTTTAGCTGGTTGGCCGTGATAGTATTCATGATAGTCTCTATTGAAAATTTTAAGAAATTGTTAATAGTACTATTGTTAATACCTTAAAAAGTATTGGTCAAGTGAAAAAAAGGGGATTCATTTGAATGGGGCTGCTAAATTTTTATAGCGCCCCCATACCCATAGCCGGAAAATTTCTGTTGATATTCTTTGGGCCGCAGGCCTGTGAGGCGGACAAATACTTTTCGGAAAAACGGGATGTCCTCATAGCCCACCGCATAAGCGAGTATTCCGGGGACAGTATATATGTTTATTTGTCAACTATTTTCTGTGGTGAAAAAACGTTAATTAGGTATACTGTCCCCCGAATTCCCAGCGAGGTATATTTTTGGTAAGCGAATAGGCTTGTATGAAATGGATGTAAATAAAAAATAACCACAGTTTTGAGCGGGACGCGCAAAAAGCCGCGCGCCCCTCAAGCTGGCCGTTGGGCGCTTGTCTCAGCTTCGGCAGAGGCAGCCGCCACCAATTGACGGTCTACCGTCAGAGAGGATCCGATGATACAACCCGAACTCATTGCTGACTATCGCTGTCATATCGGCGAGAACCCCCTGTGGCATCCATTGGAGCAGCGTCTCTACTGGACCGATATCACCCGCGGCACGCTCTTCCGCTACGACCCCGCGACGGGCAAACATGAGCCGTGCCATAGCGGCGCGCCGGTCGGCGGCTTCACGGTCCAAGCCGATGGCACGCTGCTCTTGTTCATGGCACGCGGTGCGATTGCCCAATGGCGAGATGGCCACCTCAATTACATCCTCGACGAGATTCCCGATGAGCGTGAGAGCCGGTTCAACGACGTGATCGCTGATCCCGTCGGGCGCGTCTTCTGCGGGACGATGCCGACGCCGGCCCGTCCCGGCCGCCTGTATCGCCTCGACCTGGATGGCGGGCTTCAGGTGCTTCTCGAAGGCATCGGAGTCTCGAATGGAATGGGCTTCACCCTAGATCGCCAGCGCATGTACTTCACCGATTCGGCCGCCCGCTCGATCTATCTTTTTGACTACGATGACCAGACCGGCGGGCTGACGAACCAGCGTGTTTGGTTGCACACACCGGAAGGGGCTGGCGTGCCGGATGGCATGACGGTGGATGCGGAAGGCTATGTCTGGTCAGCGCGCTGGGATGGTTCAGCCCTGTACCGCTACACACCGGAGGGCGTTGAGGAGCGGCGCATTGAGTTCCCGGCCAAGAAAGTATCCAGCGTGGCATTTGGCGGTGACGAATTGAGCGACTTGTATGTCACGACAGCGCTCACCGATAGCACAAAAGCCGAGGAGGGTGCAGGTGCGGGCGCACTCTTCCGATTACGCTTGGGCATGCGCGGCTTGCCAGAGTTCTTCTCACGGGTTAGAATCTAGAGGAGGTCAGTCGGGATATTCCAATCCCAGCACGCCCCCAACAACGTGGTGCCGCCGATTTGCTTCCTCTGCGCTTCAGCAAACGGCTGAACACTGCCGTTGATCAGTGTATTCCGGGGACAGTATATATATTTATTTGCCAACTATTTTCTGTGGAGAAAAAACGTTAATTAGGTACGCTGTCCCCCGAATTCCGAATTCTCCCCATACCCATAGCCGGAAAATTTCTGTTGATATTCTTTTGGCCGCAGGCCCGTGAGGCGGACAAATACTTTGCGGAAAAACGAGATGTCCTCATAGCCCACCGCATAGGTGATCTCGTTAAAGGTGCGGTTGCCCTCCTCCAGCATGCGCTTGGCCTTTTCAACCCGGAGCTGCTGGATATAGGACAGGGGTGTCATGCCGGTGGCCTGTTTGAACCGCCGCTCCAGGGACCTGCGGCTCATGCCGAAGGTCCGGGCCAGGCCGTCGTAATTCACGGTCCCGGTGGCGTTGGTTTCAAGCCAGTCCTGGGCCTTTGCCACGGGTTCGTCGTCGTGGTTTCTGGCGCCCCGGAAACAATTATAGGGTGTCTGGACCTGCCGGTCCATGGCCAGGACCATGGTTTTGGCCGATTCCCGGGCGGCCTGCCGGCCGCAGAATTTTTCCACCAGATAAAGGGACAGGTCCATGCCCGCGCTGACCCCGGCCGAGCAGTAGAGCCTGCCGTGGTCGATGAACATGCGGTCATGCCGGAGCGCCACATCCGGATACCGTGCCTTGAAAAGGTCAGCAAATCCCCAGTGCAGGGTGGCGGACTTTCCGTCCAGCAGCCCGGTTTCAGCCAGAAGGAACGCGCCTGTGCAGATGCTGGCCACATGGGCGCCCTTATGGTAGTGATACCGGATCCAGTCCGGCAGTTCCGGGTTTTGTTCAAGGATCTTATCAATATAAGTGGCAGAGGCAATGATGATCAGGTCGGATTGGTCAATCTCTTCAATGCTGCAATGGGGCTGGATCCGGATCCGATTCACGGACCGGATGGGCGTACCGTCGGGGGAGGCGATTGTCACGTCGAAAAAGGGCGTATGTTCGGTTCCGGCAAGCCGGTTCCAAAGCCGGCCGGCCTGGTTTAGGATGTCCATGGGACCGAAAATCGTTGTTGCCATGGAGTTGTAGAGCCCCAGGATCGTGACTTTTTTCATGATAGCCTCTTTAAACCCGTTCTTGCCGATATCACCCTCTTAATTGTCGTTTATGCCACTTCCCCGTCTGAATTGCAAAGGATATGATGTAACCTAAAACATGCATTCAACTTTTCCATAATGAATATAAATATTTAAAATTACAATATGTTGTCAGATCATAACGACTTTTTTAGTGACACCGAAATGCTGTCAGTAATTCAGTATCTTTCATTCAAAAAGTTGAACCCTTCGGGAGCACCTCTTTTACCGAATCTACTTCGTTATCAAGCGTTTGCAGTATGCTATACGGCTGTACGCTTGATGCCTTGTATCTCCGGCAAAAGAGGCGCTTGCAAGTTTTAGGTGTAAAAAAATCACGGAACCCTAACTTAAGGAGGCATATCATGAACGCGGACATTATTAAGGACACCATTGCCCCGTGCGGCCTGTGCTGTGAGACCTGCTTTGCCCACATAAACGGTGAGATCAGGAATTTGAGCATCCGGCTCAAAGAAAAACTGGGCAATTTCCACATCAATGCCAAACGGTTCGAAACCCTGCTGGGCGATCCCATATTTAAAAAATACCCGGAATTCAAGGAGATGCTGGATTATTTCGCGGCCGAGCATTGCCAGGGATGCCGACAGGAACAATGTAAGCTGTACCGGAACTGCGGCGTGCGGCCCTGTCACCAGGAAATGGGGGTGGATTTCTGCTTTCAGTGCGACCGGTTCCCCTGCGACCGGACCCACTTTGACGAGGGTCTTTACAAGGGGTGGGTGGCCATCAATAAAATCATCCGGGACAAGGGGATTGAGGCTTATTGTGAAAAGGCCAGGACAAGGCCCAGGTATGGATGATGACTTGTATTCCGGGGACAGTATATATATTTATTTGTCAACTAATTTCTGTGGAGAAAAAACGTTAATAGATATACTGTACCCCGAATTGCGGAGATAAGACTGAAATGAAGAAAATTGGTATCATAGGAGGCCTCGGCCCGGAGTCAACTGTAGATTACTACAGGGAAATAATTTCCGCATTCAATACAAAACATGCGGATTTGGCATACCCTGAAATCATTGTTTACAGCGCCAACCTTAATATGTTGATGGGGTTTGTGGAAACGGAGAGTTGGCTCGAACTTTCCCAGTGGCTGCTAGGGGTAATAAATTCTCTCCACCGCGCCGGGGCCGAATTCGCTGCAATCGCTTCGAACACACCGCATATTGTTTTTGATGAAATCAAAACAAAATCACCTGTCCCGCTGCTGAGTATTGTTGAGGAAACCTGTAACAAAGCCAAAAAAATGGAATTAAAGCGTGTTGGCCTGATGGGCACAAAGCTCACCATGGAGACGGATTTTTACAAAAAACCGTTTATTTCAAAAGGGATATCCGTGGCAGTTCCTTCGGAGGAGGAGCAGCAATTGATCCACCACAAACTGTTTTCGGAAATTGAATTTGGAATCTTCAAGGAGTCAACAAAAGAGGAATTATTAGCCATCGCAAAAAGAATGGCGGATGAAGAGGGAATTGACGCTCTAATTTTGGGATGTACCGAATTGCCCCTGATATTGACAGAGGACGGGTATGATGGCATTCCATTTCTAAACACTTCGGCCATTCACTGTGATCGCATCGTATCGTATTGCGTTGAGAAATAAGGAGACGTAACATTACTTTCTGTCAGAGAGAGAGACTTTCTGTTTTTTCAAAAGATCCTTTATAAATGTATAGAAAAGGAGGACAGATGAGCCAGGATGAATATAAAAAAATGGTGGATGTCATGAAGAGCCGTCAGGGGCCGTATGCAGGTATGGATATCTCTGAATTTTATGAACTTGTACAGGAATTGTTTATCCCTGAACAGGCTCAGATAAACAATGTTTTATCCCGCAAACCGGCCAGCGCTGAAGACATTGCCGAAAAACTGGGGCAGGATGTGAACCACGTGAGAAGAACCCTTGAAAATATGGCAGACAGCGGCCTTTGCGGGGCAGTGGCCATGGAACACGAAACCCGCTATTTTGGCCTCCCTTTTATGCCGGGCATATTTGAATTCTGGTTTATTTCGGGCCGGGAAAGGGAAAAAGACAAAAAAGTCGCGAACCTGATCCATGCCTATAAAAAGGCGTACGTGGCGGCGGCGGGCGCAAGGACAACGCCATTTCCCGTTACCCGGGTTATACCCGTGAACAAAACAATCAGAGCCGGAAATACCATTCACACCTATGACCAGGTGGCAACCTATATTGAAAAATATGATCCCGTGTGCGTGGGGGCCTGCTATTGCCGCCATGCCGCAAAATTAAGAGGGGAAGATATTCACGGAATGCCTCTGGAGGTGTGCATGTGGTTCGGAAAAACCGCAGAGCATTTCATAGAAAGGATGGGCGTCAGAAAGGTATCAAAACAGGAAGCCCTTGAAATACTGGACAGAACAGAGGAAGCAGGTTTGATACACATGAGCCGCAATACCACGGATGATATAGAATTTCTCTGCAATTGCGACCGGTGGCATTGTGAGGTTGTGACCGGTATCATGAAACAGCCCAAACCCGGTATGTTTTTCAATTCCGGGTACGAACCCGTGGTTGACCCTGAATCCTGCATGTCATGCGGGACCTGTATCGAAAGATGCCCGCCCCATGCCCTGAAAATGGATGAAAATATGGAAAACCCCACATTGAACAGGGATATGTGTTTCGGGTGCGGCGTCTGCGCAACGGGATGCCCTGAAGGCGCAATCTCAATGGATGCGAAACCTGATTTTCCAACGCCGCCCAGGGATTTAAGGGAACTGGCCGCCGCATTGAAGGGTGGAAAGGTGGAAAGCCAACAAGCAGTTTCAGTCCATAAAGACGGCTGAACTGCCCGTTGGGCGGCATATTTATATGTTTCCGATAAAATTATATATTGATACTTGACAGGTTGAAACGTAAAATTTAGACTGGTATAAGACTAGTTTGTTTTAACCTGGAGGACTATTATGGAAACAGTTGGTGCATATGAAGCAAAAACCCACCTCCCGAAGTTGCTTAAACGTGTGATTAAAGGAGAGAAGATAACCATTACAAAGCACGGGGTACCAGTAGCTGTTTTGCAGCCACCATTACCTTTAAGAAAGACTGAACCCAGAAAGGTTATTGCTGAATTGAGAGAATTTCGTGAAAAACATACGCTTAAAGGGCATTCCATCCGAGATATGATTGAAGAAGGAAGGCGATAAATGGGCGCTGATTTTGTCATTGACAATTCTGTCGTTATGACGTGGTGTTTCAAGGATGAAACAAGCCAATATGCTGATCATATTTTGGATAGATTTGAGGATTCCACTGGTTTCGTTCCGGCGATTTGGCCTTTAGAAATTTGTAACGTGCTATTGGTTGCTGAGCGCAAAAAACGAATGGGTGAGGCGGGTAGCGCACGTTTCATGGCTTTACTTGCTGAACTTCCAATAATAGTTGAACAAGAGCCACCGGAAAGGATGATTAAGGAAAATTTTGCATTGGCCCGTAAACACAAACTTTCAAGCTACGATGCCTCATATTTGGATCTCGCAATGAGAAAAGGATTGCCCATAGCTACACTTGATAAAAACTTATTAGCAGCCGCCAAACGAAGTAAAGTTCCAATCTTAAGTGCCAAATGACGATATTCTACGGGCTACGCCGTCAGCTTTAACCGTCGCCACAAACGCCGTGGGCAGTTAATAATTGAGATGCGACCCCCATGTCCCAATGGCGATACTGCCTGTGAAGAATGAAGACCTGACCCCTTGTCAGCTACTTTTTCAGCTAAAGAATTCGGGTGATACAACCGATGGTCGTTATATAAAGCATTTTACCCGGGATCATATGTTGAGCCTCTTTCCATCCTGGAAAGAAAAGGATCATGTCAATGGAAATCATAACGACACATAAGAATGTTGACTTTGATGCACTGGCTTCAGTTTTTGCCGCCACCAAAATTTACAGCGGAGCATCGGCAGTTCTACCCAAAAGCTTGAATCCGAATGTGAAAGCCTTTCTGTCTCTCCACAAAGATCTTTTTCCCTTTAAAACGCCAGGCGAAATCGACATGGGCGAAGTGTCCGGACTGGTTGTGGTGGATGCACCCCGTTGGTCCCGCCTGGATGGTCTGATCAAATTGAGGGGAAAAGCGGATCTGGATATTCATGTTTGGGATCATCATAAAGCCTCCGGTGAGTTCAATGGGGCGAACACCTGTATCGAAGAAGTGGGCGCCGCCGTCACGCTTCTTGCACTTCAACTTAAGGAAGATCAAAGCCCCATTACGCCCATTCAGGCGACCCTGTTCCTGGCGGGGATCTATGAAGACACTGGAAGTATGAGCTTTTCCTCCACCACCGCAAAAGATGCAAAGGCCGTTGCTTTTCTGCTGGAGCAGGGCGGAGACCTTACCATTGTCAAAAATTTTCTTAGGCCGGCTTATGGGCCGAAGCAGAAAGATCTGCTTTATGAAATGCTTAAAACAGCCGGAAGAGAAAAATTGGATGACTATAACATCAGCATCGGCATGATGGAAATCAAAGGTCACGTTCCGGGACTTTCACTGGTTGTTGATATGTATCGGGATATCGTAAACGTTGATGTGGCAATCGGTATCTTTCTCGATAAAGCAAGAGATCGCTGTCTGGTCATCGGCCGCAGCGCCCCGGATACGGCGGATATCGGGGCCGTCATGCAGGTTATGGGTGGTGGCGGGCATCCCAACGCCGGATCAGCCCTTTTGCGATCCATTGGCCTTGAGGATGCGGCTGCATGGGTCTCTGAGTTATTGAAGGGGAATCACAGCACGTCGGCAAAAATCAGCGACTTGATGTCCTATCCCGTTTTTTCCGTATCTCCTGCAACGACCATGAAAGAGGTGGCCCTCCTCCTGCGCGAAAAGGGTTGCACCGGCTTTCCCGTTACGGAAGGAAGCGGGGTCGTGGGTATTATTTCCAGAAGAGATTTTCGAAAAATCCGAAAAGAATCCCAGATGAGCGCCCCGGTAAAGGCTTTCATGTCCACCAAAGTCCGGCAGGTGGATCTGAAGAGCGGCATCGTCAGCGCCGTCAGGCTCATGGTCCGGGAAGATATCGGCCGGCTGCCCGTCGTGGATGAGGGGAACCTCATCGGCATCATCACCCGAAGCGACACCATGAGATACTATTACAATCTCTTGCCGGATTAAATCTTGAAAACCTGATGAATATGTGTCAGGAAGACAGGCATTGGTTGGAGAAGGCTTTCAAATAAATCGGAGGGATTTTATAGATTATTTCTCATCCAATACCTCTCGAAGTGCAGCAGCCAGATGCCGCAAGTCAATGGGCTTTTGAATGTATTTGCGGGCGCCCAGCGCAATGACGTCCGTTTCGGACATTCTCTCGCTGTAGCCGGTACAGATGATCACCAACATTTGCGGTCGAATTTTCAGGACTTCTGCGGTGAGTCTGTCGCCGGTCAATCGAGGCATGGTCATGTCGGTTATGATAACATCAAATTGATCCGGGTCGGCTTTAAACCATTCCAGGGCCTCTAAAGGTTTTGTCGTACTTTGAACCTGATAACCCAACCGCTCCAAACGCTGGTGGTTCAGGTTCACCATGGATTCTTCGTCATCCACAAAGAGGATTATTTCAGAACCCCCTTTGATTTGTCCCTCGGGCTTCATTTCTTCCTCAGATATTTTTTCCAGTGCGGGAAAATAGATTTCAAAGAGTGTTCCTTCCCCGAGCTTGCTTTCAACCCGGACACCACCGCCATGGCTCTTCACAATGCCGTGTATTACCGAAAGCCCCATCCCCGTACCCTTGCCCACTTCCTTGGTGGTGTAATAGGGATCAAAGATTCGATCCATAATTTTGGGTTCAATACCTTCACCCGTATCCTTCATTCCAAGTCTGACGTAGGGACCGGGGGAAAGGACCCAATTAAAGCAGGTTTTTTCTTTCGGAAGAAAAATATTTTCAAGGGTCATTTCCAGAAGTCCCCCGTTTTCAGACATGGCATCGGCTGCGTTGGTTACTAGATTCATCACAATCTGACTGATTTGAGTGTCATCACCCATAATGCTGCATTGTTCATGCGGAAATTGCTGCTTGAACTCGATGCTGGTGGGGATGGAGGATCTCAGCATTTTCATGGATTCTTTTATGATTGGGACCATATCTAAGGGCTTACTCACCTCCCCAGCCTTACGACTGAAAGAGAGCAATTGATGGACCATATCTTTCGCCCGAATGGAAGCCTGCTGAATTTCCCCTAAAGCGCTAATTGCGGGATTCCCATGGGGAATGTCATCGGAGGCCAGTTCCGCATTTCCGAGGATAATGGCCAAAATATTGTTGAAGTCATGGGCAATGCCGCCTGCCAGTGTCCCTATGGCTTCCATTTTCTGAGACTGCTGGAGCTGGGATTCAAGTTCCGCACGTTCCTTTTCTGCATGCTTGCGGTCTTCAATTTCCTGTTTCAAAGCCTCATTCATTTTGAGTAGTTGGGACGTCCGTTCCCTAACTCTTGATTCTAACTCGCGATTTGAATCTTCAACCGCCTTTTGTGCCTCGATCATTTTGTTTCGGGTATTTTCAAGATCGTCCATTGTATGGTCGAAATCAATATAGATTTGTTCCACCTCGTCCGATGGGCTAGCTTCCAACTTTTCAGGATCACCCCTCAAACGAATGCTCAAATCACCCTTTCCCTTCCTTATTCTGCGCAGTGTGGCAAGCAAACGGTTGATTCTGTTAAATACACGGCGCTTTAAAAGGACAAAGAGCGCAACGGAGATGATCGCTGAAAGGAGAAACGGCAGAAGGCTGTTCAGAAACATTCGCATCCGCTGTTCCAGAAATGGTTGATTGTCGAGGGCCAAGACAAGGTTGCCGATTATCTGCCCAGAAAAGTCTTTTATGACCTTCATGCTCGTAAGATAGGTTTTTCCCTCAAGAGAAATTTCCCCCCCTTTTGGGTAGGGTATTTTCGGTTCCTCAAAGCTAGTCAACACCGTGTTGTTGTCCCGGTCATAATAGACAATCTCAGCTTTGCCGATATGCGCCATCTGTTTCGCCAGCTTATGATTGCCGTTGATCAACTTGATCAACACCACATAAGCGTAGACATCACCCACATCAGAAAGCAGACGTAATACCGATTTGAAACAGAGAATGTGCGCGTGATCACTTTTGAGCCCGAATGCGGGGATCTGTCGCTCAACAATCTCCGCACATATTTTTTCCACATCAACTCCTACCTTTCGATTGCTGATCAGGCTGCCATAGATAGAATGGTGTTCCAACTGGGTCCCCAGGGGGTAGGTGGTCAGGAGATCGCCATATTCATAAAAAATGAAAGCAAGGTCGATATCGTGAATCTTGGCAAGGGTTTTGAGCATGTAAGTAATGGCGGCAGTGTTGTCATAATCAATAAAACTGCAGTATTCCTGCCGCTGCTCAGTGACAATGGCGGAAATAATCCTCAGCTTGTCCATCTCATTGTTCTGGATGGAAAGAACCATGTTCAGTTTGGTGCGCAGTTCTTGGTGAGCATGTTCGGAAATAACCTTATCGTTTTTGAGCGTGGAATAGATGCCGTTCCCGATAATCGCCGCAATGAGTAGTCCAAATAAAAGGATTACACTGCGGATGATGGACTTTTTGGGAGCTTGGGTCTCCTCCAAGAAAAGACTCCTTGATGTTTTCTGTCCTGGAATATGTTATTTAATCGCTACCGCCGCGGGGTCAAAGGCCTATTTCCTTGCTGGGTTCCTTATTTTCTACCGGAAACTTCTCAGATTCCCAGCGCTCAATTCCTCCCTTGAGCACCCCTATTATATTGTATCCTTTCGTGGTAAGGAATTTTGCCGCGGTGGGTGATTGTTTCATGGCCCAATCGGTAATAATAATCTCGCGTTCTTTCGGGAGTTCCATATAGCGGTCGGACAGGTAAACCAGAGGGCAAAGGAGGGTTCCTTTGATAAAGGATGTATTCTTTTTGAAGTCTAGAGGCCGTACGTCAAGAATATAGAGATTTTTTTCTTTAAAAAGAGCCGCAAGTTTTTTCGGTACGATCTTGTTGACCCTTATCTTTTGCCATTCATCATCGATGGTCATGGGATAATTGAAATTTCGCCATTCCGGGATTCCGCCTAAAAAGGCAAAGACATTGGTGTATCCTTTTTCTACAGCAATCCTTGCTGCCTTTGTGCTGTAAGGTCACCTGCGCCCCATGCAATAAAAAATAAGCGGCGTGTTCTTGTCTTTTGGCAATTTTCCAATCGTTTTCATCTTGTGGATGGGGATATTGACCGAGCCGGGAATATGCTGAATATCATATTCTATTTCGCTCAATACATGCACGGCGAGTACCTTTTTCCCTTCGAGCATGTCTTTGACCTCCGGCGCCGAGATTTCCTTGTAGGTTTCTACCTTCCCCACAGCAAAAGGCGCTCTTGTGTGAAAAACGACGAAAACCAAAAAGAAGGCAATTAAAAAATGTAATGCTTTCATTTCCTTCCCCCTCTCTTCATTACGGCAGTTATTATTTTTCCCACAGAGACGCTGTTTCTACAATCCAGCAATAAAGAATCCGGTTTCGAATTGTCCACCTTCTCCATCTTATACATTATTCAAATGGAGGCCATTGCGTCAAGTTAATAGGCGCAACGTTTCCTTTATGGGTGAACACTACTGAAGACTTTCGAATAAAAACTGAAGAACTTGAAGTTACAAGGTTATTGGAAAGCGAACGACACCAAGAGGCCTGGGAAAATGCGTCAAAATACACCCACTTGGCATAAAAATGTCTGTAGGCCTACCAGAATTGACCAGAAAGCAGGTTTAGTATGCTGGGATTTTCACGAGATCCCCACAACCGCTCTTGTGTGCAATACCCGGATAGGCATGAAAAAAACCAAAATATTGGGATCACCCAAAATCTGAGATATGCCTTACATTTTTTGATGGGAATATTGCCTTGAATTTTAGAAGATTCCGACCTCTCCCTGACTCATTTCTTCTGCCAAAACCCAAAATATCATAAAGCTCAAAAAAGTTGTGTTATCATCAAATCAGAGGGCTTATGCGAACGCTGTGAGCGGGGATACCGAATCTCATTATGATTTTATTGCCTTTTAAGTTAGCTTGATTTTCCCTCAGATTTTGCCTTTAATCGCGCTATTAATTTTTTGGCTTTTTCGATCGCATCTCGTTCCCCGTCGTCTGGTAATTCTATCCAGGGGTTTGTAACTCTCATTGTTATTTTACCACTCAGCGGTAATTCCGGAAAAGCCCCAGGATCATACAAAGAATAATCTCGGAATGGAACGGGCTTTTCCTGATAACAGGTCCAAACCGCCTTTCTGATGACATCAGGATTGCCCTCAAACTGCAGATCTATCACTGACAGCTGTTTTCGGAAACGTTCTATGAATTCTGTCGGTATATTGTACAGGAAGGGATGTGGTGAAGTGGTATTTATTATCCGCATCTTTTCATCAACGCCGTATCGTATCAGTGCTTTCATGGCTTCCCCGGTTAAGTGACCCTCTGATTCAGGACCACCAATAACCAGGTAACGGATGTTGGGGTTGGCAACGATATTGCAAATTATTTTTTCAAATCCGATGTTTTCTGTTTGAACCGTTCCTGATAGTGCAGCGCCGCTTTCAACGCCAGCTCTCACAAGATCCTCAATTTCAGGGGGTATTTTGTCAGCATCACTACATAGAATAATCGCCACGGCGACAGGTGATGCATCGTTACCCCT
>JABGPV010000830.1 GCA_018644785.1 Deltaproteobacteria bacterium
ATAAAAAGATGCGGATCGAACGTCACAAGGGAATGTGTTGTGGCGAAACTTGAAAAGCTTCAGAATTTCAAGGGGACCATGGGGAAGATCAGTTTCAAACCGTTTGACCCGAAAGATCCCATGAGCAGGCTGGGCCAGAAAGAGGTTTTTCTGGCGCAGTGCATGGAAGATGGAAAAGCCAAGATACTGACCGACTGGGTTGAGACGGAGTATATACCGATAAAACACAAATAAACCCGCGACCCCGGTCCATTGACCGTTGGATCGGGGCTGCACCTCTTGCTGTACACAGATTCGAGGATTACAATTTGAGCCTGACGCCGAAATCGGGCGAATTGGCCATTTGTGGATGGGCACTGGGGAGTTATGCCTTTTTTTGAAGTAAACAGGGTCTCCATTTCCTTTGGCGGACTCAAAGCCTTGGAAAACATCTCCTTTGGGGTAGATAAGGGAGAAGTGTATGCCATTATCGGTCCGAACGGCGCCGGCAAGACCACCATGTTTAACTGCATAAACGGCATCTATTCCCCTGACGGAGGAGATATCAGGTTCAAGGATAGAAATGTTTTGGGTAAAAAGCCT
>JABGPV010000831.1 GCA_018644785.1 Deltaproteobacteria bacterium
GTTCATGTTAGCCAGTATTTGTGGGTCGGCTGATTCCAGGCCAAGGAGCACTTCAATGCAGCCGGATTCTTTCAGCAGTTCAAAATCAACGTCTTCCAGCGCGGTTGCCCGAACCATGGTCATCCATTTGACGGGAATGTTTTCCTGGATAATGCGGAGAGAAAGGGTGTTGAGATTTCCTTTGCCATGCCTGAAGTTGTCATCCGTGAAGCGGACAAATCTGATTCCGCGTTCTGAAACGGCTCTGAGTTCTTCCACCAGTCTATCCAGACTTTTGATGAACATGAGCCTGCGGTCTTTGGTGAAGTTGCAGAAAGCGCACCTGAAAGGACATCCCTTACTGGTCTGTAACGGTATAACCCCTGGTCTGAAAATTTTTTCAGGGAGCGATTTCCAGGAAATGGATGTGTTCAGATTGTCGAAAATAGTGTCTTTTTGTTCTGAAAAAGAATATTTTCCGCCATCAAATCGGACCGTGTTGGGCAGATCGTCCACCGGGCGGTTGAGGCGGATTCGCTGTAACGCCGCCAGCAGGATATCTTCGCCCTGAAGGCCCGTGATGTATAAATTGACCCGGGGTTG
>JABGPV010000832.1 GCA_018644785.1 Deltaproteobacteria bacterium
TAATTCCCAGAAGCGATTCCGCCGAACGATTCACCTTGTTGATGTAGTTATGCTGCTTTGGAGTGAGTTCTGTATTCAGCGCCAGATTCGACATGCCAATAATAGCGTTCATGGGCGTCCGGATTTCATGGGACATGTTGGCAAGAAAATCACTTTTCGTTTTTGTTGCTAATTCAGCTGTTTCTTTGGCAATCGATAATTCATTAGTCCTATTCATCACTCAATGTCATTAACTTAAGCACATGATCCCGTGTCTGTCATAAACCCGTTGAAATTGCAGATCCGTTTCAAGATGATCTAGTACTCATTTCGCTGAAATCCCGAACTCGCGTTGCTCAAACAGAGGGATTTCGGGCGCTCAATTTCGCTAAGATCATCTAAAAACTCCTCCAAGCAATTGAAAAGGGTCCATAACAGACACTCTGTATTCTAATAATCCTTAAGTTAATGACATTGAGTCCCATTTTGCTGAGAGAATTTCTCTGAAAGGATCATGAAGCAACATAAACTACCCCACAGCAAGCAGCGGGGTATTGCCCGTCATTCCGGAGTATTATACCCATGCTTTGCAATGAAAGGATT
>JABGPV010000833.1 GCA_018644785.1 Deltaproteobacteria bacterium
TTATTCTTTTTGTCACAATGATGACCTGCTCCCCTGTTTGTGCCGCTCACGCCGGGGCGATCAAGGAGGAAACGTTTCAAAGACTTGACAAGATCCGGGAAGAAAAAAAGAAGCAGCTTCTTGATTATCTGGAACGAATCAGCAAGAATGCCAATAATTGCCAGCGGGTTTTCTGAAACAGACCGTGTCAAAGAGCTTCAGAGTCTTGGTGCGGGAGCGTATATCAGAAAACCATTTTTGATGGAAAAGATCGGGATTGCAGTTAAGGAAGAATTGGAAAAATAGGCAGTTTTCGGCCTGACCCTAAATGCAACATTTCCTATATAAAGTGCGCGTTGGATTTTCCATGCAAAAATGCTAACTTACATCTCCCACTCTTGAATATTTCTGGCGGATGTGCCATGCTGAGCTTATGCACGTAATATTGAGCGGGGCTGTTGCTAAATATTGAGAAATCCTGACCCTTCCCAAGTCCAAAATCGTCGGTTCGGAAGTCATTTAGGCAGCCGATATTTCTTGACATTAAGGTACTTTTTGTCATTACTATCAGCTCATATCTAGCCATTCGTTCAACATCTAC
>JABGPV010000834.1 GCA_018644785.1 Deltaproteobacteria bacterium
CGGGTGATGGTGGCCAAAACCGGAAGGGACGCCGTCCATATAGCGGAAACCTTTGATGGCCGGATTGATCTCGCACTCTTGGACATAAAGCTGCCCGATATGGACGGCGGCAGGGTGTATCCTCTGATCATGGAAGCCAGACCCGATCTGAAGGTGATCGTTTGCAGTGGTTATTCCATTGATGGTCCCGCCCGGAAAATTGTTGATGCCGGCGCCCAGGGTTTCCTTCAGAAGCCGGTTTTGGTCAGCACATTGTCGAAGCAAGTAAAGGCGGTATTGGAAAACAGCCCATAATCCGAAATTTACGAGGTCCGGATTAAGGCATTTGTCATGAAGCCTCTCGTGATGCGGAATTTGGCGGAAACCGTTCGGAAGGTGCTGGATGCTGGTGGGAGCTTACTTTATTAAACCTTGCTGGAGGTCGTAGTAATGAAGTTTTCAAATAAAATTTCTCTTGTTGTTTTTATAACCGGTACCCACCCCAAGGTATCCGTTTTGTTGCTGTTCGTAATATTATTTTTTTTGTTAGGTTCCAATCTCCAAGCCACTGTAGACACCCAAAGCACGGAAAATGGAAAT
>JABGPV010000835.1:0-293 GCA_018644785.1 Deltaproteobacteria bacterium
TGTTCCCAATCCCACCCAGCACGGTGTTTGCTGGAACACCACCGGCACTCCGACAACAGGAGAAAACAAAACAGAAAAGGGAACGGTCAGTGCTACCGGGGCATTTGCATCCCATATGACAGGGCTTTCTGCTAACGCGACATACTATGTGAGGGCCTATGCAACGAATACAGCTGGAACATCATACGGCAGCCAGGTTTCTTTTGCCACCAGAGCTAGCGCTGCAACGGTGACCACACAGGCGGTGACCGGCATCGGGACAACCTCGGCAACCGGACATGGAAACATCACGG
>JABGPV010000835.1:303-578 GCA_018644785.1 Deltaproteobacteria bacterium
ACCCAGCATGGTGTCTGCTGGAACACGACCGGAACTCCGACAACAGGGGACAACAAAACAGAAGACGGTCCGGCTTCTGCGACAGGGGGATTCACTTCAAATATGACAGGGCTTTCAGCCAACACCACCTACTATGTCA
Source organism: Deltaproteobacteria bacterium (assembly GCA_018644785.1). The sequence goes on from JABGPV010000835.1 coordinate 443, forward strand.
GGGCCTACATAACGGATACAGTTGGAACAATATACGGAAATCAGATTTCTTTTACCACAAGTGCAGGGGCTCCAACGGTGACCACACAGGCGGTCAGCGGTATTGGCAAAACCACAGCATCCGGGAACGGAAATAT
>JABGPV010000836.1 GCA_018644785.1 Deltaproteobacteria bacterium
TTCTTTAACACGGTCCGTACCCCAAGCCCCCTTCGCTTCAACAGCAACTCGTGCAACAAATTGATAGAATTTAATATCCGCCGAAGAATCTTCCTTATATCCTTCTGGCCCACCAAGCCAATAATCAAACGCTTTCCAAATACTTTTTGTCCATTGTTCCATTATTCTCTCCTTAGTGTGTAGAAAGACATGCCTTCCCATTGGAGTTAGAAATTTTTTTCACAACATTTCTTCCCTCAAACTATAAATATACCTCGTTCGGATTACTTGGTAAAGAAAAAAACACATAAAAACCTGTAGGGGCGGGGCTTGCCCCGCCCAAAACAAGGGCGAAAGATTTTTCGCCCCTACGAAAAGAAATCCATGAATTAGAAACAAAAGGATGGGCACGGCACGCCGTGCCCCTACAGGGAAAAACAGAATCCGAGGGTGAAAATCTACAAGAAGTGCGGGAACAATGTTTTGAGAAATCAGGGTTTTGTATTGTATTATTGGCCAATGTGGGTATAATGCGCCCTCAAAATTCCCGCCCGGGGTCTATCCGGGCACAGCACGACTGCGACGGAGACTCGATAAG
>JABGPV010000837.1 GCA_018644785.1 Deltaproteobacteria bacterium
CCTTGTTTTGAAACATGTCTCCTGCTGCCAACATGGTAAGGTTTTTTTGACGCTTTCACGCCGGGTTGAAACGAAAGCCTCGCAACCCGTGTGCCATATTGCGACGATTGCCAAAACAGGGATTGCGATGAATTTTCGGTTGTATATTCATTAGAAAAAAGTTAAAATATACTGTTTATTTAACATCAGCAATACTTCGGGGTCTGATGCGTTGCGAAGAGACCCATCGTGATTTTTCTGACCCGGCCGTCGTAGCTTCGCTACTTTGGCGGAGTCGGCAATAGGATATCTGAGGAGAATTTTAACATGTGCGGGATTATTTGTTATGTGGGACAAAAAAATGCAAAACCAATCCTGATTGAAGGGTTGAAACGGCTTGAATACAGGGGATATGACTCGGCGGGCCTTGCAGTTCAAAATGGCAACGAAGTTTCCTGTTACCGGGAACTGGGAAAAATTGCGAGTCTGGAAGCCCTTGTGGATGGCAAACCCATGGAAGGCACCAGCGGTATTGCCCACACCCGCTGGGCAACGCACGGTGAACCTTCGGTACAAAACGCCCATCCGCAACAGGAT
>JABGPV010000838.1 GCA_018644785.1 Deltaproteobacteria bacterium
AGGAAAGTGACTCAAAGGCTGTGATTTGTGAAGCGCCAATTGACGCACTTTCCTATGCCAAACTGCGTCATGATAAAAACGACCGAACCCGGTACTTTGCAATTGGCGGCCAGATTAGCCGTTTTCAATGGGAGTTGGTTGATGGTCTGATAAAAAAATACAGTTCCGAAAAAATGGATATTTTTCTTGCATTTGACAACGACCCGGCAGGAAAAAATTATATCCAACAATTCCAGGGGCGTTATTCAGGCGTGTTATTTACGTTAGATTTGCCGCCTCAGGAATGCCAGGACTGGAACGATGTTCTTCAGAATAAGCAATCAATGGGAATAAAAGTGACTACATAACCCCAAACTTCAAAAATTGAGGGAGAATCTTGGTTATCTTTGCAGGGAAGATGTCGTTTTACATATAAAAGCATGCAAGTTTATCAGTGAGAGAGCTCGATTATGGACGTTGAGACCAATTTTGGATCTCGTGAGGGACAATGCTGGGCCTCTCACTGAACTTTACAACCTGGATAAGGGATGATGGGTGGCGGCCGGCAGGGTCGCATGCCGGATAAACGTAACGAT
>JABGPV010000839.1 GCA_018644785.1 Deltaproteobacteria bacterium
CCACAACCAGTACAGCGCCGTTATGAACATCTTTGGCTTTCAGATCCCGAAGCCTTTGATCCAGGATGGCTTGTATTTTCCCTTGAAGCGGGGCGCTGAGAGTGGTGCGAAAACGGCGTAAACGGGCCATACCCGCCCGGCCGTCGCAGCTGCTTTGGCGGAGTCGGCATGGCGGGGTCGTGCTGTAAAGATGGTGTACGAAATGCTCGGTCTTGATCTTAAATGGGGCCTTTCTACTTTGAAGCGGCGCTTTTTTGAGGCGAACAAAACCGGCTGGATCAATCAAGTTCTCCCGGCGCATCTTCCGGGCCAGGCGGAGAATGGGTTTTTCAAGGCGCCCCGGGTTTTTGTGTGGATTCAGACGGCCGGGGGCCCGCACCATGACCGCCAGGGCCAGAACCTCCTTATGACTCAGGGTATCCAGATCCCGATCAAAGTAATACCGGGCCGCCTGGACCACCCCCCGGCGTTGGGCAGCGTAGGGAACCTGGTTGAGGTAACATTCCAGAATCTGTTCTTTTGAAAATACCTTTTCAAGGCGGGCCGCTTCAAACCCTTCCAGCCAACGGGCCCAC
>JABGPV010000084.1 GCA_018644785.1 Deltaproteobacteria bacterium
GGGAAAGCTAACATTTAAATCATAGAGGGGTCAAAATTCGGTTGTCGCAAGGGGTCAATTTTCGGTTGACGTTTCGAGGTGGTACGCCAGGATAGACAAGGACGGCGAAAGGTGGACGCCTTCCAAAGTGCGCATGGAAGTGAGCCGATGGAAAACACGAAGGGATGCCAAACTGGGGGAGGCGGAATTAAGGCAACTGGTGGAAAGATTAAGAACCACTCCAATGAGTTTGGACTTGTTGACGCTGTGCAACGAATATCTTGAAGATGCGAAAATCAGCTTTGCCGGTCATGACACGTTTGCAGGGAAGCAAAGGCTTTGCAGTGAAATACTCAAAACCTGGGGAAACATTCCAGTAGAGAATGTCACGGTACATATGGCTCAATCGTATTTGCTAGGGCGGGCAAAAAATATCAGCAACAACTCTTTCAATGTTTACCGAAAAGAGGGCCGAAGGCTGTTTGAATGGGGCAAAGAGCAACAGCTATTATCACGACATGCCATTAATCCCTTTTCCGAGGTGAAAAAGAAAAATCACGAAAAAATTAAAACGGCTCCAGCCCCAATCGATCATGTTTCAAAAGCATACATGGCCGCTACTCCTGAACAGAAAGAGCTTATCTTAGCATACCTCGTTACCGGCGGGAGAAAATCCGAGATTTTGAAGTGGGAATGGTGCGATATCGATTTCCAGAATAGAACCTATGCCCTCCACACAAAGAAATCAGGAAGCGGCCAAGTGAAAACAACATACCATGAAATGCCGACACTATTATATGATGTCCTTGAGCGGCGTTTCAAAAAAAGGCATTCTATCCTACCGTATGTGTTTTGGCACAAATTCTGGGACAGAAAGAAAAAAGAATGGCGGGAGGACCGCTATCAAAACTTAAACAGATTTACTGAAAGGATCTGCAAAAAGGCCGGTGTTCCAAAATTCAACCTTCATCAACTTAGGCACCTTGCAACAACAATCCTCAAAGAAAAAGGGGATATGGGTTTAGCAAAGCTTCAAAGATTCCTCCGCCATGACCACCAGAAAACAACTGAAATCTATGCTGGTCATCTTGAAATGGGCACCAAAGCTCAAACGGATTTTCTGGCTGATTTTTGGGAAAAAGAGCTTGGGGAAACTGAGGTATCGCCTACCAAAGCGTCTACCATACAGAATAAATTAGGTTAGCATCAGAGGTAAACTATTGAAATTACTGGTCGGGGCGAGAGGATTTGAACCTCCGACTCCCTGCTCCCAAAGCAGGTGCGCTACCAGGCTGCGCCACGCCCCGTAAAGATTTTAGATTGGACAGGAAAGTCTAGTCACTTGAAATCGTAAAATCAAGCAAATATTTCTCTCTTAATTTCTTGACCCGCGCAAAAGCATTTCTTATAATGCTTGATCAATCGGTTAGGGGGCCCTCACAGTGAGGGGAAATAATCGCACAAAATGTGCACTTGCTATCCCCGAATTTCATGGAAATATGGTTAACAGGAGGCCTCAAATGAACCTTTGGAGGAAAATCGGTATCGGGATCGTATCAATAATCCCCGCTTTTGTACTGGGTGGGCTTATTTGGAACATGTCCCATTCATGGTTGTCGGTGTTTGCCACAATCGTCATTGTGGGCCTTTTCAGTGGTTCAGCCATTGCTGGAAAATTTTCCTCACCGGAACAAAGCGCCCACCATTAAGTTGCTTTAAAAATAAAAAAGAACAAGGGGGAACCGGCTTAAACCGCTGATTCCCCCTTTTGTTTCTCTATGCGATTCCTAGCTGGAATTTTAAGGATTTCAAAGTGTTGACCATGAGCATGGTGATGGTCATGGGACCTACGCCGCCCGGCACGGGGGTAATGGAACCGGCGATCTCCTTGGCCGCATCAAAATCCACGTCTCCTCGCAGGATAGCTATTTTCTTGCCTGTCTTCTCGCTGATTTTCTCACCCACACGATTGACGCCGACATCAATAACACATGCTCCCGGCTTGATCCATTCAGGCTTGACAAGACCCGGCACGCCCGCCGCAACAATGAGGATGTCCGCCCGTTTGCAATGGACGTCCATATCCTTTGTACGGGTATGGACCACGGTGACAGTGGAGTTGGCCCCATCGCCCTTTTGCAGCATCATATTGGCAATGGGTTTGCCAACGATATTAGAGCGGCCCACCACGACCGTTTCAGCGCCGCTGGTTTCCACACCTGCACGAATGATCATTTCCTGGATACCGGCCGGGGTGCAGGGCGGAAATTTTACTTCATCACCACCGATCATCAACCTGCCGACGTTGATGGGATGGAATCCATCCACGTCCTTGTCCGGATCGATGGCGTTCAGGATTTTTTTGTCGTCAATGTGTTTCGGCAGCGGTAGCTGAACCAGGATGCCATTAATTGAATCGTCGTTATTGTATTTGTCGATCAACGCAAGGAGATCTTCCTCACTGATGTCCACAGGCTGACTGTCCTGAATTTCTTTGAAGCCTAACCGGGTCGCGGTTTTGATTTTAAGGGTAACATAAGACATGGAGGCCGGATTTTCGCCTATCAGGATGGTGACCAGGCCGGGAACCTTGCCATGTTCCGCTTTGATTTTTTTGACTTCCTCTTCAATTTCCCCTAGGATTTCTTCACGGATTTCAGTCCCTTTGATCAGTTTTGCCGTCATTTCAAATCTCCTTTTCAGAAAAAATTAGGTTTTACAACTATTCGAGAATTTTAATAAAATATATTAATATGACTAAGGTTAACGCGGCATTTCCATAGCACACTCTTCATTGAATATCAAACATATTTTTGTTTCAACAGCAAACCAAAAAGGGGGAGGAAACATTGAAAGCAAATCTGGTTTATATCACGGCATCCAGCGAGAAAGAAGCATTGGACATCGGCAAAACACTGGTTTCGGAAAGATTGGCTGCTTCGGTCAATATTATCAACCCTGTTCGATCACTGTACTGGTGGGAAGGGAAAATACAGGATGAGCAGGAAGTGGTCATTGTGGCCAAAACAGGTTCTGGGCTAGTTGAAAAACTGACTGAGAGGGTGATATCCATGCACAGCTATATTTGCCCCTGTGTTGTCAGTATTCCCATTGAAAAAGGCAATCCCGCCTTTTTGGATTGGATTGAAGAGGTTACCCGACAATAAGATGTTTCGGCTCGACCCCCTATTTCATGGCCTTTCGTTTTTTTCTGAACATCCGCAACAGGAAGAATAAAGCCACAAGAACCGCCAGGAGTAGAAATGATAGGTTGTATTGAAACAGGATGTACCCCATTTTTTCCTTAACGGTTTCCCAGTTGTTCCCCAGTGAATAGCCGATGGCGATCCAGATAAGATTCCACACGCTGGCGCTGATCAGAGCCAAGAGCGCAACCCTGAAAACACCCAGATTTGAAATGCCGCCCGCCAGGGAAATGATGGAACGGATGCCCGGGAAAAATCGGTTGAGCAGGATAAGAAAATAACCATATTTCTGGAACCACTCTTCAGCCAAAATGATATTCCGGGCGCTGAAAAACCTGTAGTCCCTTTCAATGAAGAATTTTCGTCCCAAAAATTTTCCGACCCAGAACAGGGACATGAACCCCGCTAGGCTACCCAGGGTAGTGGAGAGATAAACGCCCATGAAGTCGAGTCTGCGGGCGCCCACCAGAAACGCGCCAAAAGCCGTGATGGTATCTCCTGGGATGGGTGGAAAAATATTTTCAACGAAAGCACTCAATCCCAGCAAAAGATAGAGCACCGAGTTTGGAAGTGCTTCAAAAAGGTTGAAAAGGCGGTCCAAATAGGACAAGGGGGGGTCCTTTCAGAAAAGTTCGCGTAAAAACCGTGGGTACCGGCTATTTTCAACGAATTCTATGTTTCCCGGGCACGAAATGTCAACGGACTTAATGATTCTTCGCGTCTTTGCGCTTTTGGGTGAGGTCTTTTCGTTTTTCGTTTTTTTTAAAATGATAGTTGACTGATATTCTTTCATTTGTTATTGCTCTCTCCACAAAAAGGGAGGATTTTTTATTTATGGCAAAGAAAAAGTTGAGCCGTAAGGAGCTTTTGAAAAACACCGATGAGTTCCTGACGCTTTCCGGAAAAGTGGTACTTTATTTTAATCAGCACATGCACCAGTTGAGATTGATCGGGATCGGCTTGGCGGCTATTGCGGTGCTCTATCTCTCAGTCTGGGGCTACATGAAACATACCAACAAAAAGGGTCAGGCAGCGTATAATGTGGCCTACGATGCCCTGGTCCAGAGTCTTCAGTCTGAAGAGACGGATGAAGAAGGCATGAAAAAATCGGAGGGACTTTTTGAAGCGGTAATCAACGATTATGGCATGAGCCGGGCGGCGGATTTGGCCCTGGCCCAGGTGGGGCATGCAAAATTTACAAACAAACAATATGATGAGGCCATAGATTATTACCAGGAGTTTTCGAATAAAGCGTCGGGGAATGAGGCCTATAAAACCCTGACCCTTCTGGGTTTGGCCGCGTGTTACGAAGCCAAGGGGGATATGAAGGAGGCGGTTTCGATTCTGGATGGCATTATAAAAGCCTCGGACAACCCTTTTCGGGAAAACGCCATGTTGGATTTAGAGCGGGTTTACAGGCTTGACAACCAACCCGAAAAGGCGGATGAAATTCTAAAAACTTTTGCCAAGGAATATGCCAATTCGCCTTTTTATCCAATGGTCAAAGCCCGAATATAAGGGCTGATTTTACCCTCCAGACGCACCGAGACCTTTGCAAAACGCCCCCTTTTGCCCAATCTCTGCGTCAGGCGAAAATTTCAATCCTCGAAATATTGAATATATTCCTGTGGTTGAAATTTTCGCCTTCCTTGATCTAGAACAAAATTGAGCATTTTTCAAAGGTCTCGCACCATTTTTTCTGATTCTATTTCCTTCGTGTCCATCCATTAACGAATTTGGGGCCTCGGCAGAAAATTGCTGGCCTTTTTTCTTGACAGTCTCCGTCTTCTTTCTTTATAGTTACGATGTAGCTAAAATATAGCTTTTGGGGAGAACTGATATCATGGTTATCACAGAAATTTTGGCAAGAAACGCCGGCATGTACGGAGATGAGATTGCCCTTGTTGAGCGAGATCCCGGAAAAGGAAGTCGGACGACCTTGACATGGAAAGAATTTGATGGGATGGCCAACCGGGTCGCCAACGGTTTGATTGCCAAGGGTGTGAAACGAGGCGATAAAGTCATCCACCTGATGATGAATTGCCTCGAATGGCTCCCCGCCTATTTCGGCATTCTGCGAACCGGCGCCTGGGCGGTTCCGCTGAATTTTCGGTTTACCGCTAAAGACATCGGGTATTGCGCGGATATTGTGGAAGCCAAAACCATGGTTTTCGGCGAGGAGTTTGTCGGGCGAATCGATGACATCAAGGAAAATTTGAAGACCATCAATGATTTCATATTTGTGGGACCCGATGACCTGAAGCCTTCCTATGCGGAATCCTTTGTTGATTTCCTTGAAACGAGTTCGCCTGATGATCTCGGCATAGAGATCAATCTCATGGATGAAGCCGCGCTCTATTTTACTTCCGGCACCACGGGAACCCCCAAGCCGATTCTTCTGACCCATCGGAATCTGGAAACGGCCTGTATCACTGAAAACCGCCATCATAACCAAACCCATGAAGACACCTTTCTCTGTATTCCGCCCCTGTATCATACCGGCGCCAAAATGCATTGGTTCGGGAGTTTTATTGTAGGGGGTAAAGGCGTTATTTTAAAGGGAATCAAACCGGAGTGGATATTGGAGGCCGTCACCGAAGAACATGCCACCATTGTCTGGTTGCTGGTACCCTGGGCCCAGGATATCCTCATTGCCATTGAGAACGGGGACGTCAACTTGGCTGATTATAAATTGGATCAATGGCGGTTGATGCACATTGGCGCTCAGCCGGTTCCGCCAAGTCTGATTAGAAACTGGAAAAAGGTTTTTCCATCCCACGATTATGATACCAACTACGGTTTGAGTGAGACCACGGGCCCGGGTTGCGTCCATTTGGGAATGGAAAACCTTCACAAGGTGGGGGCTATCGGGGTTCCCGGATTTGATTGGGAGTGTAGAATCGTTGATTTTAACCTGAAGGAAGTGCCAAAGGGAGACCCGGGTGAACTTATGGTCAAAGGGCCCGGCGTCATGAAAGAATACTATAAAAATCCCGAAGCCACAAAGAGCACCCTGGTGGATGGATGGTTACTCACCGGCGATATGGCCCGTTTCGATGAAGACGGGTTCATCTGGCTTGTGGATCGCAAGAAGGATGTCATTATTACCGGCGGCGAAAACATTTTTCCAGTGGAAATTGAAGCGCACCTCATGGAAAATCAAAACCTGCAGGACGCAGCGGTCATCGGCATTCCCGACGAACGTCTGGGTGAAATTGCGGCGGCGGTGCTCAAAGTCAAACCGGGCGCCTATTTGAGCGAGGAAGATGCCTTCCGTTTTTGTGAAGGACTGCCGCGGTACAAGAGACCCCGCAAGATCTTTTTTGATGAAGTCCCCAGAAACCCCACGGGAAAGATCGAAAAACCCAAACTCAGGAAAAAGTATGCAGGTATGGTTGAAAGCTTCAAGCTATAGTCGGACACTAATCAGAAACGATCGGAGGAAAAAATGCACAAATTGCTGACAGAATCTCCAGGAGAAAAAATGCTTTTGCTGGGCAACGAGGCCATTGCCCGGGGCGCTTTAGAGGCAGGCGTATCATTTGCCACATGTTATCCGGGTACGCCTTCTTCTGAAATTCCCATGAACTTTTTCGCTATCAGTCAGGAGTCGGATCTCTATTTTGAATACTCCACCAACGAGAAGGTGGCCATGGAAGTGGCCGCGGCCGCGGCTGTTTCAGGGCTCAGGACCATTGTGACCATGAAGCATGTAGGACTCAATGTGGCAGCGGATCCCTTGATGACCCTGGCTTATGTGGGCGTCAAAGGCGGCATGGTGATCATTAATGCGGATGATCCATCGCTCTTTTCCAGCCAGAACGAACAGGATAACCGTTACTTTGCCAGGCTTGCCGGCTTGCCCATGCTGGAACCCACCACCAGCCAGGAAATGAAGGACATGACCCTTACGGCTTTTGAAATGTCCGAAGCGCTGGAACTTCCGGTCATTATCCGGACCACTACGCGGTTGGCCCACGTGAGGGGGGCGGTGGAACTGGGCGATCTGAAACCTATCACGAAAAAAGCCACATTTGAGAAAAACCCCTTCCGCTTTGTGACGGTGCCTGCGGTTTCGAGGAATCTCCACAAGGTGCTGCTGGGGAAAATTGAAGAGGCTTCTGAAATTTCCGACGGTGACGCCTACAATGAAGTGATCGGGACCGGGAAATGGGGAATTGTCGCCAATGGCGCCTGTTTCAACTACGTGAAAGATGCGGTTCTGGATTTGGGAATTGGGGATCAGGTTTCCATCCTGAAATTGGTCATGTCATGGCCCCAGCCGGAAACCCTTTGTATCGATTTCATGAAAAAAATGGATAAGGTTCTGGTGGTGGAAGAGCTGGAACCCATCAATGAAACCGAACTGAAAGCCATGGCCCAGGAAAACGGCATCACCATCCCCATCAAGGGGAAAGGGGTTGGCGCTTTTTCACGCCTCTACGAATATGATCCCGGCATGGTGCGCCAGACCATTGCCGACTATTTCGGCATAGAATACAAAGCTCTGGAACAGTTGGATATTTCGGCCACACCGGAATTGCCGGCGAGACCGCCCAACCTCTGTGCGGGGTGCCCCCATCGCGCCAGCTACTATGCCGTCAAGGAAGTTTTCGGAAAAGACGCCATCTTTCCAACGGATATCGGATGTTACACCCTGGGTGTTCTCCCGCCCATTTCCATGGCGGATTTCGTCATCTGCATGGGTTCTTCCGTCAGCTCCAGTTGCGGGTTTGCGCAGGCCACCGACCAGAAAGTGGTCTCCTTTATCGGTGATTCCACTTTTTTCCATTCCGGTATGACCGGCCTTGCAAATGCCGTTCACAACAACCACAAATTCACCCTGGTCATCCTGGACAACGGCACCACAGCCATGACCGGTCACCAGATTCACCCGGGCGTGAACACGGAGCCCATGGGGGTTGAGCGGACTCGCATCTCCATTGAAAACGTGGTGAGGGGTTTAGGGGTCCAGGATGTCCATATGATAAAACCCTTTAAACTGAAGAAGGCCAAGGAATCCATTAAAAAGGCCATGGAATACGACGGCATATCGGTCATCATTTCAGAAGAGCTGTGCCCTCTCTTTGCGAAGGCCACGAAGCAGTTCAAGAAGGCCAAACCTTTCCGCGTTAATCATGACAAGTGCAAGAACCACCGGGACTGCATCAATCTTCTGGCATGTCCCGCCATGTATCTGGAAGGGGACCAAGTGGAAATTGATAAAATCGCTTGTATCGGCTGCACCGTGTGCGCTCAGGTTTGTCCGGAGAACGCCATTGTGCCCGTGAAAGAGGGATAGGGAGGCTCTAAATGGAAACAAAGAGATTGGTATTTATCGGTGTGGGCGGTCAGGGAAATCTGCTGGCTTCTCGTCTAGTGGGCGAAGCGGCGCTCTCAATGAATATTCCCACGGTCGTCAGCGAAATTCACGGGATGGCCCAACGGGGCGGGATTGTTGAATCGGCAGTGTTGCTGGGAGACGTGTCAAGTCCCATCGTTTCCAGTTCGGAAGCCGATGTGTTGATCGGTTTTGAACCCCTGGAGACACTGCGAGCCCTGGGGAAATGCAACAAAGATACGGTGGTCATCACCAACATTCATCCCCTGCCCCCCTTTACCGTGGCAGTGGGCCAAGGGACCTACCCCCCGGTGGAAGACACCCTTCAGTTTATTCGAGAAAGGGCCAATAAGGTGATCGAGCTGGATGGAAATGCCATCGCGGAAGAGGTGGGCAACCCCCTGTCTCTGAACATGGTGATGTTGGGCGCGCTCATCGGCTCGGAAACAACCCCCATCGGTGCCGAAGAAATGAAGAAAGTTCTGTCAACGTCCACCAAAAAGGCTTTTCTGGAATCCAATTTGAAAGCCTTTGATATGGGGATGGCATCGGCGTCTTAGACGTCAATTGAAACAACAGGGTTAAAAACAAAAAAGCATCGGTTTAAAACGACCGATGCTTTTTTTTGGGTTACCGGCAAAAAAACCGTCAACCGTCAACGGATTTGTTCTGAAACCGGCTTTTTCGAAGGAGAATCTTTTTCATAACATCCTCCTCCATGATTTCAAGATCTGAAAGCAGGGGCTTTCCATTCACATCGTGGCGGACCACGGGAACGTTTGAACTGATATACCCGTAGCGCAAACCGTAGGCGTTGTCTTCGTCCACAAGCACCATTCCGGAAGGCAGCTGTGAAGACTGGTCCATACCCGATTGCTTCAGGGCGTGGATCAGATAGTTTTTACCGGTGGAAATGGCCATGTCGTCGGCATCAAAGGACCGTTTGAGCATGGCATCCTCGGTGTAAAGAAGTTCCAGGTTGGGGAAGACACTCAGGATATTCATGTGCACCGCTACCCGAAACCCTGCCGCATCCAGTCTGTCTTTCAAGGCTGCAATGCGTTGATAATTATTCCGAATATCATCCGCGTCCCGGTGGGGAAGGTCCAAGATAACGGATATCTCTAAAAATATGCTCCTGTCCAGATATTGAATCATATTTCCCACGGCTTGCTCAATATCCTGGTAAAGATACCCTTTTGCCACATGCTTCAAGGTAAAATCGGAGGTGGACTCCAATCCGATGAGTAGACAATTGACATTGTTGTTGATGAACTCGATGTAATTCTTGTCCTTCAGCAATTTTATGCCGGTAAAGATGGTAATGTGGTACTCAGAAATCTGTTGCAGGATTTCCTGCACAACGGGGGAGTGGGGACGATAGTATGAGTCAATAAAACGGATGTGCCTGGATTCAAACCCTTGCATGATTTCATGGATCGCCGCCACAGCGCTCTGGATCTCCATTCCTTTCAAGAAATCCATTCGGGGCAATTCCTTGTAGGTGCAGAATTTGCATTTGCCGTACCAGCACCAGTTATTGAACCCCAGATGAACAGGGATAGCGGTCTTCCCATTGTAAAGGGGTGTCAGGAAGTCATGGCGACATTCAAAAACAGAGTTGTAGTCATTTTCGGTGATTCGTCCATCTTTCCAGTTTTTGATGATTTGATAAAGGTCTGTTGTAAGATCAACATTACCGGATATGACCACGAGATTATCCCGTAGCTTCGATTTTTCAACCCCCATTTGGGACAAAAACTGCCTTAAAAAAACAGGCGATAACCCGATATTGATAAGTGGGCCACCCAGAACAACTTTTTTCCCCTCTTCCAGCAGATTCTTCACAATCAGCAAATCACAGAAATTAATACAGGTGACAATGACATGCTCCGCCTCGAAATCTTCCCGGATAAATTCATCATAATACCCGTGGGCCATGAATACATAAAAAACATTGTACAGCATGTATTTCTGTTCCAGAAAGGAAATGACGTTTGGAGAAAAACGGGAGGCAGCTTTTTCCATAATGCCGTCGTACAACTTGTTGTCCCTGTTTGAGGCGTAAGTTTTTACGGGGATATCACTGAATTGAACGTCCAGGTTATGGTTGCGGAGTAGATTTTCCGTCATAATTCGGGTTGCCATGGGATAAAAGGGCTTGAACAATGGCGGATATACATACGCGACTTTCATATTTTTATCATTCCTGTCGGTTAGACGGTTTTCGAATTATATTCTTCGGTGATTTCAGAAAGCGCCTGAAAGACCGGCATCTTTTCCAACCCCTGTTTTTTTGCCGTATCAAGAACTTCATTCAAGAACATAAGCCTCGACCAGTCAAAGGGTTTATTCTTGAGACTCTGCACCTTTTCCACAGTCAACTCCCCGGGGAAACTGGCGGGAATTTCATGCCCCAGGGCCGTAAATGCCAACATGGTGCGAACACATTTATCGCACTGGCAGCAGTTGGTATCGGGAAGGGTATCAAATTTGTATTGCCCCTCCCAGCAGACCTTGAGATTGTCGAGGGCCTCTGGCCATGAAAACAGGGCTTCCAGCTTGTCCATCCGTTTAAACACCGTATCGTGGTGTATTTTAAAACTGTCACTTGAAAGGAGTCGATCCGTCAGGGGGTGGCTCCCCCATGGACGGAGGTGAAGATAGGAATGGCTGCTGCCGATAAGACACCCCCCCCACTGGGTGCGAAAAAGCGACGCAACGGAAGCGATGACACAGGCATGGGCCATCCAGAACCGTTTAATGGAAAGTAGATATTTCAGGTTGGTTCGGACGTTTAGAAAGGTTAAATGGGGGTCTGAATGAAAGAGTTTCCGGTTTCTTTCGACAACATTCCGGCACTGTTCTTCGTAGTTGATGTTCACATCAAAGCCTTCAATGTACAAAATGGCGTTCACATCAAAGCGCTTTCTTTTGATAGGACCCTTTTTTAAAATGTGATTCAAGGCGCTGAAAGCCCCATCCACACCTCCGGAAAAGCTTAAAATCACCTGGTTGTTGCGCTTGGTCTCTTCTCTCTCGTTCTCGGCTTCGATATCAATGGGGTAGTATTTATCAGGAAACCACGTGCCGAAAATAATCTGAAATTCTTCCAGATTGTCCAGGAGGGACGTGGAAACCGGACCATGTACCCGCAGGGTTGCCCTGTCCTCCATGGCCTTCAGCAAGGCCGCGATAACAAACGGGTCCATCAGATCGCAGGAAACGTATTTCCATTGGTCAGGGGGAATCGAATACCACAATTTCAGGTCTTCATCATAAGACCGCTTGAAATCAATATTGATGCGCGTCCGGTTGTTTTCATCGCCGTTTTCAACCGGGCCCGGATAAAGATCTAAATACCGCATGCATGCTCCTTGGGACCTTTGCAGGATGAATTATATGTCAGTTGTCTTTATTGTTCGGCAGAATGGGACCAAAAGCCAAACTTTTTAATGCTGAAGAGACGGGAAAAGACAGGGCCTACTTCTCGTTGTTTTGCAGTTTTTCTCCAAGCTCACGAATCCGCCCGCTGAGAGCTTTGCAGATGTGCAGGGCAATCTGCGGATATTCTCTCACGATTTCGGTGAACTCCTGCTTATGGAGCACCAGGAACCGGGAGTCTTCCGAGGTCTTAATGGAGGCTGAACGAACCGTATCTTCCAAAAGCGCCATTTCGCCGAAATAGTCCCCGGCCCCCATACGGGCGAGTTCGATCTCGCGTGCACCTTCTTTTTCCACACCCTTGAGCACAGAAACCGCTCCTTTGATAATCAGGTACATGGTCTCGCCGGCTTCGCCTTCCTTTATGACAAATTCATCCTTTCCGCAATCCAGCTCTTCCGTTATGGATGCAATGGCAGCCAGTTCACTCACGGAAAGCCCTTCAAATATGTTGATCCCCTTCACCCGCAGGATTTTGTCGGGAATTGTAATTTCCGTTTCCATACCATCCTCCATTTTGTCTGAATCCCCATGCCGAGCGTCCAAAACCCTTGAGACCATTTGACGAACATACGGGTTTTCCGACTCGGCCAGATCCTTCAAAATCCCCTCATCCAGAATGTCACTTTTCTGGTCCAACAGGAAAAACAGGGTCAATACCAGGGTGACCCAATCCCGTTTATTCAGGAGATGGGCACAAAACGCGCTCGGGTCACCGTCGAAATCGGGTAACTTGAATTTTTTTCGACCCACCGCCAACGCGTCTTTATTATCCAAGCCTTCCAGAAGCGGTAGTATGATGCTGGAAAGGGATACGTCCAGGGTGTCGTCCAGGGCTTCCAGACTGTTGGATTTTCGTCGTATATCCGTAGAAAAAATACCGCGCCAGATGATCCGCATCTGTCCTGTACGGTCCTCTGTGGCCAGCACGCGAAGGATGGTTTCAAGTTCCACCTGAATCTTCTGGTTCAAGTGGCTTAGCATTAGATCCTTACCCTGGCTTTCAGGAAAGGCGCTGAAACTTTCTATCTCAAGAAGATGATTGTAGCACCTTTCCAGCTGCGCCCGTGCAAAGCGATAAAGATCCAGGTCTTTGATGTTCAATGATTCCAACAGATCAAATATACCTTCACGGATGCGCCGCCTGGGTATGTTCAGAGATTCCACGAGAACCTGCGGATTTTGGTGCGTTGCATTCAGAATTTTTTCTTTTGCCAACTCACAGATTTTTTCTGAACCATCATCCATTCGACTGATGGCCATTCGAAGGGCATCATCATCATTGAGTTCGTAGGCTTTTAGTGCCGCCAGCCGAACCTTTTCCGAAGGATGGGTCAGAAAATTTAAAACCAGGCGGTTGGGCTCATGAATTTTCAAACTGTGAAGTGCATCTAACACATGATGGATAATATCATTATTCTCAGAAGCCGACAGCATCTCCGTAAGTTTTGGCACATAGCTTTCATCTTCGGTTTTGCCGGAAGCAATAATCCCCGCACGCCTTTCAGCCAGATCCCGGGAATTCAGCCAGGCATCGATAACCCCTTTGTACTCTTCCGAGGAAGCTTTGTACAAACCCATAAGCGCATAGGCTTTGACGCCGGGGTTTTCAAAGGTCTCAAAAATTTCCCCGCAAAATTCGAGGGCGCCTTCGGAGGAAAGACGATTGGCTGCTTTGACCACGGCAATGGTGAGATCCATTTTTTCAGGATCAACCCATTCCCTTAAGCGGGCGATAGCGGCATCACCCGCTTCGGGAGAAAGCATGGCCAGCAATTCTATTTTCGTTTTGTCATCGTTATGTTCAAGGACCTCCAGAAGGTGAACGTCCAGATTTTCAACATTCTGGGCTTTGAGTACCCGGGCATGCCAAAGGCACTCGTCCCCCCGCGAAGCCAGGAAAGTCTCCAGAAGTCTGTTCTGAACACTTTTATCCGCAAAAACGCTGTCCGCATCCTTTTCTTCAAGGGATTTGAGATCCAGCATGTTGTTGCTAATGAGATCCAGTAAAATTTGAGAGTAGCTTTTCTTGAGGACAAATGTGGTGATGACCCACGCGCCCACAAAAACCATGGCGGCAATGGAAAGATACCGCGGCGGGAAAAGCCCCTCCGAAACCATGATAATGCCGGACCCGATCAATATGCCCACACGGACCACGGTGCCCCTTAAAAACGGTCGGATCACGGCCCGGTAGGATACCGGGAAAAGGCCCATGAGAATGGCGCGGGCCGGATTGTTCATGGTGGTCCTCAATATATTGGTGGAAATTCTGGCATACATGGCGGAAAAAATATCAAATCGCAACAGAAAGGCCAGAAAAGCCAGCATATAGTTGATGGGATGAAACATAAGCACCACGGGCAGGCCCAGGCGGCCGTACAATCGGCCCACGAAGAGCAGGATAACAAGGCTCACAATATTCATGCAGCCGCGAAAATAGCCAAAAAAACTGAGCATGCCGCTTTGGGTGGCAAATGTCGAGTTGACCGAATAAGCAAACTGGTAATTCATGATGGGAATCGCGATATTGGGCAGCAGGGTCAGAAGAATCAGGATTTTTACAAGGGTGGATTTTTTCATGAGGGGCAGAACGTTCTTGAAATCCTGCACCAGGTTAGTGCTCTGCTTTTTCTTCTTTTTCTTTTTGTCGGATAACAGCAGGGTGGGAAACTGTTTGCCCATCCGTCGCACCATGAAGGCTCCCAGGCAGGTGGTGATCAGATAGGCGAACATCAGGTTGTCCATGGTGATGGCTTTGGCCAGGGGCGGGGTGGCAAAACTGCCGATGATCCCCCCCACAACCCCTCCCGCGGTAATCAGCGGAAACAGGCGCTTGGATTGTCTGGTATTAAAAAGGTCGTTGGCCAGATTCCAGAAAATCAGCGCCAGGAGAACCTCGAATTGCGCTTTAAGGATATAGAGAACCGGGTAAATGATGTCAAAGCCTAAGGGAACCACAAAGCGGAGGGCACCAACAGACACCCCGCAGAACAGAAGCGTGTTGCCCAGCATTCGGCTGCCCGGAACCTTCTGCATGAGCCCGGTCAGGAACGCCATGATGAAAAAAGTGGAGATGGAATTGACCACATTGACAATGGGCAGGTACTCAACACCGTAACGTTTCAGGAATGCAGTCTCTGCGAAGTTATTAAACAGGATACTGGATGTGCGGATCAGGAAAAGAAGTAGGACAACCCAAAAAAACAGCGAGATTTCGTCTTCATAGACCTTAAGCCATTTCCCCAGGATTTTCAGCATCAATTCGCCTCGGTATCAGAAGGGTAAAGATGTCTATGTCTACCGCGCGGCCCATTGAGAGTCAAGAATATTCATGGCATCATTCCAGGTGTTGCATGTTTTGAAAGCCCGGTTTCATAAATCCTTTCCCCGTTTCAGATATCCTCCAGCTTGCTTCTGACCCAATTGAAGTGCCTCTTTAAAATCCGAAAGTGCCTGATCCTTTTGTTCAAGGGCCAGATGGGCCAAACCCCGATTAAAATACACATCACCGTCCCTGGGATCAATCTTAAGGGCTTTGGCATAATCCTGTATGGCGAGATCGTATTTTCCCAAATCGTAGTAGGTATTGCCCCTGTTGCAATAGGCATCCACATTTTCCGAATTGATACGGATGGCTTCGGTGTAGTCTTTCAGGGCCCGATTTAAATCTCCTTTTGAGACATATAGACACGCCCTGTTATAGAAAGCGTCTCCGTTTTTGGGGTTTTCCTTAATAAAAAGGTCAAGCTTCTTAAGATCATTTTCAAAGTCCCGGTTATCCGGCTGCGGTTTTTTGGACTGTATCTTTTCGGGTGCAACGGGTTTCAGAGCCGTCTTTATTATATCGACCTGACTAACAGGCGTTGATTTTCCCACCTTTTTGCCGACTTCCGGCACACTGGAAGAAGGAAGGACCT
This sequence comes from Deltaproteobacteria bacterium, assembly GCA_018644785.1. The sequence goes on from JABGPV010000084.1 coordinate 15,891, forward strand.
CCGGTCTGTTCCTCACAATTCTTGATTTCAAAACCCCTGTCTCATTAAACGACCCTTGAGAAAATGCCTGGATATGGAATTTGATCTCCTCCATAATGAAAAATCCCGCGGCTGCAAACAGCAGAAGGCCCATCAGGAAAGTGATCAGCACCGCCCGCCAGTTGGTGTGGGCCGGTGGAAAATGATCAACAAGGTCCTTGTCGCCCACCGCCAGACCGCCCATTTGCCATCGGTAGAGCATACAGAGGGACCAGGGCGTGAACAGAGCGAACGTGATGCTGTTCAATACCCATGTCAGCAGACAGATCTTGACATATTCGCCCAACCCGGCCCCAAAGGAGGTGGGCTTGCCGCCGTATAAGGTATGTTCTTCCTTCCAGGCATGGAAACGGTACATCCCCACCAGGCAGTAAAACCCGAAAGTGACCATGGGCAGTAAAATGAGGTGAAAGAGATAGAGAACAAAAAGACTGCCGCCCGTGCCCGTAAATCGGCTCGGGGTGCCCTCCACCAGGGTATGACCGGCTTTCCACCTGAAAATTTGGCATAAAGCCCACGGGCCATAGAAACCAATGGTAATAAAGGTCAAAAGGCCGTTCAACAGGAGGCGAACAAAAAGCGCGCCACCCGTGCCCGTAAAGGTGGTTTTCTTGCCCTGAATCGTGGTGTGTGAGGCTTTCAATTTGAACAACCGCACCAGGGCCCAGGGAAGATATAGCCCAAGGGTCGCGATGCTGAACAACCCCAGGTGAAAAATCATAGCACTGAAATACTGACCGCCGGTCCCTTCAAACTGACAGTTGCCTTTTGCCATTCGTCCACCTCTTAATAAAACCGTTCGTAACCGTAAACTTCTACAAATATTCCTCCCTTACAGACGAAAAAACTTCCACGACCACCGAGTCTTCAATAACGTTGGCTGAATGGGGCATATTTCCCGGTATGTTCCAGCTGTCCCCGGGTCCCGCATCAAAGGTCTTGCCCTCCATCAGAAAGTCTATTTTTCCCGAAACCAGGTAACCGGTTTGTTCGTGGGGATGACTGTGCTCGGGAATGGCGCTTCCCGCATCGAGAACAAACTCACACATGTGGGTTTTTTCGCCATGAGTCAGGCTTTTCAGTCTTACACCTTTTGCTGGCGTATTGTAACCGTCGGAATTCCTTTTGTAAAACATATCCTTTCCTTTTTCAATCCTCTCCGACGCCTTCAAGCCGCAATCTTAGATAGGCTTCCGAAGCTTCAGGATGCTCCGGGTAAAGATCAAGCACCCGCCGGTAGGCTTTTATGGATTTAGGGATCTGATTTTTCTTTTCACTGAGTCTTGCCAACTGCAACCAGAGTTCCATGTCGTCAGGCTTTTGCTCTAAAATCTTTTCCATCTCACTGATCGCCAGGGTTTCCTTTCCGGTCTTAAGGTAGGCAAAAATCAGATATTCCCTCAGAAAAATGTTTTCGGGATCAACCACCGCCCCCTTTTTCATAATGTCAATGATTGCCTGATAATTCTTTCGGACCACCAGAATTTCAAATAATTCATGAAGCAACGGCGCGGCCTGGCTCCGTTCGTCCCTTAGGAGCTTTTCAATCTCTCTGATCCCCAAATCCACTTTTCCGGCCTTCAGGTATGCCATTGCCAGATATTCTTTGATCCGGACCTGGTCGGGATTCTCTTTCGCTCCTTTTTCCAGAATGGGGATCAGGTGATCATATTCACCCCGATTTTTCAAGTATTCGAAAACAAAACCATAAGCGTCCATCTCGCTGGGTTTAAGTTCCAGCAGAATAAGTGCTTGCCCGTGGGCGGCAGGGGCATTATTTTCTTTCCTGTAGATATCAAAAAGGA
>JABGPV010000840.1:0-282 GCA_018644785.1 Deltaproteobacteria bacterium
AAAGAGCGTCTAATTTCACCTTCAAATACAGTCCATGCATCTGGAAACTCAACTGAACGTTTTATTGTCGAATAAACTTCCAACGCAAAATCATAGCCCAGTCCTGACCCTATCTCTTCGTAGTAGTCTATTGATTTATTAAATTCTATTTCTGCTTCTGGATGAAACGAAAAGTTCATTCTTTAAATCTATTCCAAACTCTATCAAAAACTTCCTTACCTGGAATGGATTGTACCGATCCAGACCTAAGATCGGCTAAGCGCTGTTTTGCAACAACTGCCC
>JABGPV010000840.1:292-574 GCA_018644785.1 Deltaproteobacteria bacterium
AAAGAGCACCTAATTTCACCTTCAAGTACAGTCCACGCATCTGGAAACTCAACTGAACGTTTTATTGTCGAATAAACTTCCAACGCAAAATCATAGCCCAGTCCTGACTCTATCTCTTCGTAGTAGTCTATTGATTTATTAAATTCTATTTCTGCTTCTGGATGAAACGAAAAGCTCATTCTTCAAATCTATTCCAAACTCTATCAAAAACTTCCTTACCTGGAATGGATTGTACCGCTCCAGACCTAAGATCGGCTAAGCGTTGTTTTGCAACAATTGCCC
>JABGPV010000841.1 GCA_018644785.1 Deltaproteobacteria bacterium
CATTAGTAATTAAATCTGTAAAAGATTGACTTTTGAAATCAATTTTGGGTGGTGGTAATAGAGCCAGATTATGAGGACATGCCGGATTGTTCAACATATGCCAAGAGATATACCACAATTATGCCATTTTTTCAACATATCATTTTTGTAGACCTTGTAAGTGTAGCTGTTAGAGAATGTTACATTTCAGGCCAAAATTCTAGTTTTGTTCCTGATAAGCAGTATCTTGCCTTCTATTGTTTCCTGTGGCACTAGACTGGTTTTATTTTGCTTTTCCTTCATGATTCGAAATTCCTTGTTCGATATTCGATATTCTCTTTTTCTCGCCTCTAACTTCTAGCTTCTTTCCTCTGTTTGTTCCCTAACTTTAGTCACTTTGATCTTTAGGCACTTTAGATCACTTACTTATCTATGATATCAAGCAGCTCCACGGTAAAGATCAGGGTCTGATTAGGTCCTATGGCTGCCGGGCCGTTAGGGCCATAAGCCAGGCCTGACGGTATATAAAAAACATATTTACTACCAACATTCATAAGTTGCAAGCCTTCAGTCCTCCCTTTGATGACTTGATTT
>JABGPV010000842.1 GCA_018644785.1 Deltaproteobacteria bacterium
CTTTCATTCCCCCAGCGATTCCAGTGCCCCAAAAGACAATTGTGTGATCGCATCCACAACAGTCAGCTTAATGGCCAGAACCATGGGCATTGAATCAACCTATATCGGACTGTTTGAAATGGCTGCAAGAGGAAATCAGCAGATGCATGCCCTGCTAGATATTCCGGCGGGTCATGAAATCTTTTCAGTCCTCGTAATGGGGTATCCCCGCCTGAAATTTCATTACCAGGTCGATAGAAAACCCATCAATGTCAGTTGGCTTTAGGGATCGTTCATGAACAACTTCACATAGGGATCGTACAAAAATAACTTGGCATAATCTGTCCGCAAAAGTCCCATAAAGACTCAGCAACGTCCGGTTAGGTTTTTGCTGATAAAGACTGGACATTTTGCAGACAAAATGCCAAGTAATTTTTGAGCCGCCCTTTCCATCCGGGGTACAACTGCCTTCATCAGATTTGCATTCAATTGCCGGCAGCGGGACATATTTGAGAAAGCAGTTTCATCCCATTCTTATAAAATACCTTTTCGTAAAATTCATCGGAAAGATCAAGGGAGAGAAGATGTTCAAT
>JABGPV010000843.1 GCA_018644785.1 Deltaproteobacteria bacterium
CATAATTGCTTCTAATTGATTTTGTGTTGTCATATGGTCTCATTTAAGTTGCGGCTATTCTGACTCGGAAGGGTAGCCATCTTGATCAGCCTTGTCCAAATAGAAATTTCCTCTCTCTGTATCGCCCCTTTATAGATAGCTTCAATGTCAGTCACAATGCGATTCCTATTTGTTCGGTTTTTCTTCAGCTTGATATTGGCTTTGGTATTTCGTTTCACCTTGGGTGGCATTCAACTCAAAAAAGGTATTATTCCGTATCGAAGGAGGATTAATGAATGATACTAACTTTCGGAGGATAACATCAACACACTCGATAAGCAATCTGTCACCTAACCCGGACAAGCCGGAACCATACAGGTTTGAAAAGTTAAGTTGCCATTCATCCTTTGGAAACTTTTTCTATCACAGGCTTTCCGAGCATCGTAAAAAATTTTCTGTATTTTTTACACGAAACTCAACTGTTAACTGGTTACAACTGGAAGATGTAGTCTTGAACGGTTACGGGGTGGGTCAAAATTCAACTATAATGAAGGAACCCCTGCATTTAAGACCAGGACAAGAACTGCCTATTT
>JABGPV010000844.1:0-281 GCA_018644785.1 Deltaproteobacteria bacterium
AACCGATCATAGCAATTACCCAGATTATTAAACGCACCAGAATCTTGATTGTTTAACGCTAAAGCTTTTTCAAAATACTCAATGGCAGATTCAAACGATTCTTTTTCTTGCTCTAAATAAGCCAAACAAAAATAAGCCTCAGCACTGTTTGGGTTAGCTTTAATGGCATTTGACATACTTTTAAATGCAAGCTCATCGTTGCCTTGCAATTGATGCAAATTACCCAAACTTAAATGTGCATTGGCTTTTAAGTTTTTATCGGCAGACGAGTGATTTAACAA
>JABGPV010000844.1:291-571 GCA_018644785.1 Deltaproteobacteria bacterium
AACCGATCATAGCAATTACCCAGATTATTAAACGCACCAGAATCTTGATTGTTTAACGCCAAAGCTTTTTCAAAATACTCAATGGCAGATTCAAACGATTCTTTTTCTTGCTCTAAATAAGCCAAACAAAAATAAGCCTCAGCACTGTTTGGGTTGGCTTTAATGGCATTTGACATACTTTCAAATGCAAGCTCATCGTTGCCTTGCAATTGATGCAAATTACCCAAACTTAAATGCGCATTGGCTTTTAAGTTTTTATCGGCAGACGAGTGATTTAACA
>JABGPV010000845.1 GCA_018644785.1 Deltaproteobacteria bacterium
AAATGTAGAAGTAATGTTAAAGAAATGGGATGAAGCAGCTTCTGCAGAAGCAACAGAAGAAGAAATGGCAGTAGAAGAAAAGTTTGAGGAACCTATTTTGTAATCGGATCTTGAAATTAGAAGTAAATTACTTTTTATAAAAGTAAGTACCCCTTCATTCCGCTTTGCGGAACTTCGGAGCACACAGTATCTTGCGACTCACTGCGTCGCTACGCTCCTTGCTTGTCTGCAATTCAACTGTGGCGGAGCCATGTAGTAAGAACTTTCTCGTTTTTGTTGTATTTATTGGCCTGCCATGTAGTGAACGAACGAAGTGAGTTCTACTACATGGCGGAGAGAGAGGGATTCGAACCCTCGAGACCCTGTAAGAGCCTAACGGTTTTCAAGACCGTCGCCATCGACCACTCGGCCACCTCTCCAAAACAATTATAAAGCAAAAATTGACCAATGTCTTCAATAGTTTCTAAATTTCGATTAATATTATATGACTAAGAAGACCACTTTACCCCGCACTTGAGCGAAGCTCATAGTGTAGGGTCGGCCACCTCTCCATAAGGCATTATAGCAATAA
>JABGPV010000846.1 GCA_018644785.1 Deltaproteobacteria bacterium
TAATTCATATGATTCACTGTTACTTTGTTTGTCCGGCTGCCTGGACGTTCGGTGCGGGGGACTGGTCACTGGAGGGGTCAAATGACTCGACTTTGGCTGCCCTTTTAGGCTATTTTAAAAAAAGAAAATGCCCTTGTCGACAACCGATAGGTGAAAAGCATTGACGTGTGTGTCCTTTTTTTTAAAACTACTCAACCCGATTCGCTCGGAATTGTTTATAACTGGCATTTTAGGGATCGTACAAAAATAACTTGGCACAATCTGTCCGCATAGGGATCGTTAAATGATAACTTCCCTTAATCTGTGTGCAAAAGTCCCTAAAGCCGGACATTTTACAAACAGAATGTGAAGTAATCATTTAGCCGACCCTGAAGTCCCGAAAAGACTGAACATTTTGCAGACAGAATGCCAAGACACTGTGTTTCCTTTTCCGTTAATGGGGAAAACACTTGAGTAATTTTTGAGCCAACCTTCAGATATTATTCAGAAATAATCTTCCATAGGAATAAATGACTATAGTCGTAGACTTTCAACCGGTGGGACGAAAAGTTTCAGTGGAGGAGGGCGTC
>JABGPV010000847.1 GCA_018644785.1 Deltaproteobacteria bacterium
CAGGCGGGGAAAAGAAGCGGTTATTTTGGCGCTTACGAAACAGCAAACACCGGTTCATCCCCACGTGTGTGGGGAACACTCAAAAGGACTTATCAGAAATTCGGGATTGACCGGTTCATCCCCACGTGTGTGGGGAACACATATGGCTTTTTGTTGCGCTTCAGACCAATCACGGTTCATCCCCACGTGTGTGGGGAACACGAACCTATGAGCCGTGGTGTCCGGTTCCGTAACGGTTCATCCCCACGTGTGTGGGGAACACTTTATACACATCTTGATTCTTGATTACCAAGACGGTTCATCCCCACGTGTGTGGGGAACACTCATTCAGCATTTTCGCATGGTGAGGACAAATCGGTTCATCCCCACGTGTGTGGGGAACACGTGATAACGGTGGTCACGGTGCAAGCGATGACCGGTTCATCCCCACGTGTGTGGGGAACACTCTTCCTGAAACTCTTTGATTTCAAAAAGATTTTTCGTTGGTTATCTTTCTACCGAATTTTTTTCTGCTTCCAACGCACTGTTTTCGATTATCAAATAGCATGGGCAGTCTCACCCTCTTTGGA
>JABGPV010000848.1 GCA_018644785.1 Deltaproteobacteria bacterium
GCTGTTGGCGGATTACCGCAACACCGTGCTGCAGGCTCAGGGTGAAGTCGAGAATGCGATCGTTGCTTTTCTAAAGTCCAATGAACAATTCATTTTCTACGGTCTGGCGGCCAGACCCCCTGTGTCAGAATAGTTGTCACCTCCAATTCGTAGCATAAGAGCCATGCCCAGGCCCCCCCGGGGGGGCCTGGGCATGGCGCCGGAAATTCTTGCTGCGAAGACCCTTTTCTCTTTATTGGGGGCCTTGGAGATTAACATGGTTTATTCGGATATGTTCAAACGAAAAATGATTCAGAAAATGAGCGGTACTGATCCTATTTCTGCCTGTGCATTATCAAAACAGGTTGACGTACCTCAATCAACCCTGTCAAAATGGTTGCGAAACGCTGGCATTGAGCCATTTATTGGCTTTTCCAACAACACCTATGACAAAGAGGTTTATATGAGGCATACCGAGACCGCTAAACGTCCTGAGGATTGGAAAACTGAAAAAAAACTTGCGGCCGTTCTTGAAGCTGCTTCTCTTTCTGATGAACAACTTGGCGCTTTTTTACGCAGCAAAGGGCTT
>JABGPV010000849.1 GCA_018644785.1 Deltaproteobacteria bacterium
GCCTGTTTTCTTAAAATAAGAAAAATTTGAAAAAGTTCTTTTACTTTACATATTATTCTTGTTCTTTCCAGGTTGGTTATACCGGATTTGCTTCTTGTTTTCGCCTCCAGAGCATCTTCCCCATCATAAACGATCATAGGAGGAGTGCTTCCGAGGGGCCAGTATTATGTTGTGAGATTTTTTTTGAGAGCAATCAAGAATTGAGACAACCTCTTGATTTTATATCGAAATTAGGATATCCAGAGGACGATCCGAAATTGTCATTACTTTCGGTGGGTTAAGCCAACTCACAACATAATAGCAGGTACTGCAATGCTGCCATAGAGCAAAATCTTGTCAAACAGCCTGCCCAAATTTCTAATGCAAAGTCACAACATCCTCTGGTGTTTTGGTGCTTGTGAAACCACAAAGAAGAAAAAGGCATCTACCTTGCGCCAACAGCCCGGGTTTGTATGAGAGGAAAGAGGCCAGCAAGGAATATCCCAGATCCTGCTAACAAAAAGTCCTCAGTTTTTTGAGGACAGATTTCTCTTGACCCGAAAAAAGCTATATTGTTTAATCAATCAAG
>JABGPV010000085.1 GCA_018644785.1 Deltaproteobacteria bacterium
ACCCGGTCCTTCAGGACGGTATGGTTCAGATGCAACCCCTTTGATATTTGGTGGACGGTGTAGGATTCAGCAAGTGATGTGGCGACATTCCACAATTTTTCCGGGATGGATCCGCGCTTTTTCCGGGTTTTACGCCAAGCTGCAAACTGGTCTTGCGCTTTTTCGAGGGTGAGCTTCCGATTTGCTTTTTCGTTGGTCATGGGTTATCCTCCTGAGCAATTTTAGATAACCCATTCTAACAGGATTTTCGGGCCTATTCATGCACGCTTGCCGAAAGGACACCACAAAAGGAACACTTTTTTTGTTCGCCGCGCAGATATCCGTGGGAGGGGCATATGCTAAAGGTAGGGGTCAGGGTGAAATACGGTAGCCGGTAATTGTTGACCACTTTCTTGATCAAGGCCTTTATGGCTTCGACATCTCCGACTTGTTCACCCAGATAAAAGTGGAGGGCGGTCCCGCCCGTATATCTTGCCTGCAATTCGTCCTGTAACTCTAAGGTTTCGAAAATGTCGTCCGTGTAGTTCACGGGTAGCTGGGTGGAGTTTGTGTAAAAAGGCGCAGCACCTTTTCTATATTCCGTTTCATTGGCACAGATGCTTTCGGGAAACATTTCCTTATCGAGCATGGCAAGTCGATACGATGTGCCTTCCGCAGGTGTTGCTTCCAAATTGAACATTTCACCTGTTTTATCCTGTATTTCCGAAAGGATTGTACGGAGATAATCGATGATTTTCAGGGCAAATACCTGTCCTTTCTGACTTCCGATGTCCCGGCCAAATAAGTTCAGGCACGCCTCGTTCATGCCTATTATTCCGATGGTTGAAAAATGGTTTTTCCAGTAAAGCCCGGTGCCTTCTTTGATCTGTCTTAAGTAGAATTTTGAATAGGGATAGAGATCTTTATCGGTGAATTGCTCTAGAACCTTGCGCTTTATATTGAGGCTCTCTTTGGCAAGATGAACAAGCTTTCCTAAACGCTCGCAAAAATCATTTTCGCTCTCTGATATATAGCCTATGCGGGGAAGGTTGATGGTCACGACTCCGATTGAACCTGTCAGTGGGTATGAGCCGAAAAGACCGCCGCCTCTTTTCAGGAGCTCTCTGTTGTCCAGGCGAAGGCGGCAACACATGGATCTTGCGTCTTCAGGCGACATATCGGAATTGACGAAGTTTGAAAAATACGGAATTCCGTATTTTCCTGTCATTCTCAGGATCGGTTCAAGTACAGGGTTGTCCCAATCAAAATCTTTCGGGATATTGTAAGTGGGTATAGGAAAGGTAAAGACGCGTCCTTTGGCATCGCCTTCCATCATGACTTCGGCAAATGCGCGGTTGATCATATCCATTTCTACCTGAAAATCCGAATATGTTTCTTTTTGTTCAACGCCGCCTATGATTACCCTTTGATTTTTCAGAGTGAGGGGCGGGGATAGATCTAAAGTAATGTTGGTAAATGGGGTTTGGAAACCGACCCGCGTCGAAATGTTTATGCTAAAAATGAATTCCTGAATGGACTGTTTGACACCTCTGTAATCCAGTCTGTCATATCGAATGAAGGGGGCAAGAAGGGTATCAAAATTTGATATGGCCTGAGCGCCGGCAGCTTCGCCTTGTAAAGTGCAGAAAAAATTGACGAGTTGCCCTAAAGCAGATCTAAGGTGTTTAGGGGGGGCGCTTTCGACTTTTCCCTCAACTCCCTTGAAGCCGTGCATGAGCATGTCTTTGAAATCCCATCCGTTGCAATAGGGCGCAAGGATGCTGAGGTCGTGTATGTGAAAATCCCCGCTTTTGTGCGCATGCCTAATCTCAGAAGGGAAGATGCAATTCAGCCAGTATTCAGAGGTAATGCCGGATGAAATGTAGTTATTGAGCCCCTGGAGGGAATAAAACATATTGCTGTTTTCTTTGACTTTCCAATCTAGATTCTGGATGTAGTTCTCAACCAAATCAACACTGGCCGTGGTTGCGATAGCTCTAATTTGAGAATGTTGTTCCCGATACAGGATGTATGCTTTGGCTGTTTTGGAAAATTGAGATTCAAGGAGTACCTTTTCAACGATGTCCTGAATTTCTTCCACATCAGGTGTAGGGCCAATACCCAATTTGCCAGTGTGGGTCAGGACTCTTCTTGTGAGCCAGGCAGCTTCTTTAATGTCAAATTCATCTGTTGCTTTCCCTGCTTTTCGAATCGCTTCGGTAATCTTTATGGAATCGAATCCAACTACCTGGCCGTCGCGTTTTCTAATATTCTCAAACATGATAGCTCCCCTCCCTCGAAGACAGTCAAAGATCAGCGAAAGCCTCATTCCGAGGCTCTGTAATCCTTGAAGCGGCAGAAAGACCTGTCATGTTTCAATAACAGATATCGGTAAGGGATTTGGGGACGTATTTTGCGATCAATTCAATAGAAAACTAGGGAAAGAAATGTCTGTTTTCGAACCATAAAGGATAGCTGGTTTAACAGAATTCGTTAGACGATTTGTTAGACGTTACTACCCGAAATGGGACCATGTTAGACGAAATAACATCTAATAGCGGGAATGGGTGGGAAGATCTAAGGTATTAAAATTGCGTAATTTAAAAGGTTTATGGACGTTTTTCAAAATCGGTGTGTTTGCTTTGGGAGCAGGGAGTCGGAGGTTCAAATCCTCTCGCCCCGACCATAAAATCAACAATTTACACCGTCCTTTGGGGCGGTTTTTTTGTGGATTTTGGCCTTTGTGACCCCTATGTGACCCCCGTTCGGGATTAGATATTTTCGTTTTGGTAGTGCTCCGCGAGCTTGGACTTTCTTTGAAGCATGTGAGAAATGGTCAGGTGGGCATATCGGTCGGTCATGGAGATTTCTGAATGACCCATCATTTCCTTGACATCTTTCAGGCTTGCTCCTGAGAGAAGCATGTTTGATGCAAGCACCAATCGTCAGCATGAGGCCGACCGCCAAAATCAGCGGTTTTACATAAGACTTTTCAAAATGTAGCCTGAGGGTAATTCCTGATATGGATATGAAAAAGACCAGAACGATGATGAAATATATCCATTCCGAATATTGTGATATGATCTGGCTCGGCTGGATTCTTTCCAGAGGGAAAACAGGATTGATGGCATATTGCCTAAGCAATAGCTCTTTGGGTTTAAATGTTTTTCGGTATTGAAACCGGCCAGTTTCAATCTCGTTTGACTCTCGGCTTGTTGTGAATTATCATCAAAAACTGCATGTGCTCTTTGTATAGGCGGCTACGATGACCGGAATGCGATTGCTGCTAGATATTGAAAAACTGGCGGTTTTGTTATCGTTTGAGGGGATCACATCAAATTGATGGCGCTTCTTGCGCGGCAATTGGCTGTTAAAAAACGGAAAATTTCAAGCACCGTATGACTGGACGGCCTTGTACGGTTTCGGCAAAGGGCTCTGGGAAGGTGAAGACGCGCAGGGCTATGTGAATAAGATGCGTGAGGATCGTTCAGGCGTCTGGCTCAACACCTAGAAGGCATATCATCCATCTCTCTAAATATTCTCCGGATCATTACAAAAAGAGAGCTAATGATGGATGGTATTTATTTCCTCTATCAGCTCCTGAAAAATGCCGAGTATGAACTCTTTGAACATGTCATCGGTCAGATTGGAGAAAGCACCTGCTGGACGCTGGCTGGAAACCATAAGAATTCCATCGGCTGTTAGATCAGAGAAATTTTCCTTGAGGCCTTTGATAAAACGTGAGAACCAAGAGGGGTATTTTCGCTCAAATCCCCTCAGACCGTCGATGATTCGTTCATTGAGTTCAGGACAATTGGTCAAGATGTCGAAGATGTAATAAAGGTCCTTTGCTTTCTTCCTTTTGTCACTTCGGCGGCCAAAGGTTAGCCCCTTGTGGAAAATATAGGCTTCTGGGGATGGTACTTTGACCTTGAGTGGAGAATAGTTTCCCTCCATCCAAAAATCATCGATCGTTACCTCTATGGTATGGCTGATTGAAATCGAGAGAAATCTCAATGCCTCGGCTTGGAGACCTTTCTGAACCTCAATAACAACATCATCCTTGGCCCCACGCTGGTTCGTCAGGAATTCTATCTCTACCTCTTGTCCCTCTATGATTCCTTCATAGTGTACGACTGGTGGGATATCTGAGCTTTTGAATGCAGGCTCGAAACCGGCATTCAGAAGTAGCCTATTCAACAATGTTTTTCCGACTACAGGAATTCTAGTATCAACGAAAAGATCAATGTCCCGTGTCATGATGGGCATTCTAGATTTGTCGGCAAGAAGGTAATGATAATAAATAAGGGGAACCCATCCGCCTCCGATAATAATCACCGATAGATAGTCCCTCAGAATCCAGAGGGTCTTAAGAAATCCGACTTTAAAGTCATTAGGCATCGAAAGACTTCTGACCTTCAATCATTTGGCTCAGCCGCTTCTCATAGAGATGTTCAGCTTGTTCCAGTCCCCTGACAGGATAGTTGTAAAGGTCAAGATAGAGCTGGAGATCTGAAACCACCCTCAAATTTTTGATTCTCTGCATACCATAGAAGACCGAGTTTTTGTAATAGGGTAATAGAAAAATGAAATTGGCCCCTTTTTCTGAGTCTTTCAATTTGAGATTGTCCACAAACCATTTGATGCTGTCTTTATTTTGGAGGTAGATGTGAACCTCATTATAAACGGCGTAAGGAGCGACAAGATTCGCCCCGGCTTGAAGCGTCAATGCGTAAGAAACCTTATCAGGGATTTGGGCTGCAACCAGCCTGTCTATAATCTGCTCCGGGTCTCTTGCCAAACAGAAGTACCTGAAATCCTGATTGCTGCGGTAATTATATTCCCGAACCCAGTCTTCCAAAACAATGTTTGGATCTCGAAGTTTCATTTTAGAATCGATGCGGGATACATAGTTCCTTTTTTCGAGTTCATTTACCATCCGGGAGACAAAACCGGGGTCAACTCCAATAGATTTGGCAAGCTCGCGAACGCCCCATACCCTCTCGATATCAGAGAAAGCAGCTCGGATTATAAGCGATGCTTTGTCGGAAAATGGCCCTCTTCCCTTTCGTTTCTCAGGAAAGCGGTTTGGGAAACCGTTGCGTTCTATATACAGACTCTCATATTCCAGGCAGACATTACCCGAGAGATCCAGGAAGCAAACACCCTCCTCTTGACATCGTTTTCTGCGGTTGGGGCTCAGGTACTTCGCTACCAACAGAGGAACCAAACCTTTAACCTTGCCCAAAGCATGGGATTTAAGAAGAAATACTTTAGCTTTGAACACCGAAGAACTCTGCTGTGAAATGATTTCACCGACCAATTTGAATTGCAGTTTTTTGTAGGAGACGCAGGCTATGAAATCCGGCCGCCAGGATTTTTCTTCAGAGCGAGGAGTCTCTATACGGATATTCAATCCTTGCAGAGGGAGCAAATCTCCTATATGATTTTTTAGATAATCCAGCATTACCTGTTCGGCGTCCATTGTTGCCTCAATTATTCATGATGTCCATTTGGACAACAGTATAGCAAAAAACAACGCTTTGTCAAATAGAAATAGCTTTTTTAGCATTTTGGCTGATATTCCTCAGTCCCGTGTGAGCATCTTAGATGCATTATCAGAACAGAAGATTGAGTGAAACCAAAACAAAAGGAAACCGAAGATATCATGAATCGGAATTGGTTTCTGTGACCCCTTTGTGACCCCTTTTGGAGCACGGGCATGCACAACATGCTGATTTTATTGATGCATGTTTTGCATAATGTGAATAGACCTGAAAGCTAAGCAGCTTGGTTTAGATAATGATTTTAAGTAGTTAAGTTAGAAATTGACTTTTCGATTGCCTGCTTTGGGAGCAGGGAGTCGGAGGTTCAAATCCTCTCGCCCCGACCAAAAAACCTCTAATAAAATCATATCTTTAATCAAAACTCAAAAATCGCTGATTTTCTCGAAAAACGAAAAAACATACCATATATATACCAAAGTGGGTCCTTTTTAAAAATTGGGCATGTGCTTTTCCAGTGATCAGCTCGGTCCATGCGATTGAACAATTTTCTCGAACATTCTGGTCATTCCAGTGCATAAAGTGTAGATGGAATCTACGGTGAGATTGTCTTCCACTGCGGCGTCAAAAAAGAGGGTCAGATCCGAGGCCATTCCATCTTCGGGTTTCCAATAGCAAATGAGAACAGGGACCTTGGGCAGCGGATAAAGCACAAGGGATATGTCTGATGAATAATGCCTTTCCACCTGCCTTCCGCTGAAAATGTTCAGTATATCTTTAAAAAGGCGGCTGTATTTGTCAGCCAGGCGCTTGAAGGGTTTTTCGCACTGTTGTCCAAAAAGGCCCTGCATCTCTCTCCCCCCTTTGAGTTCTCTGAAGGGGATCCATTCACCTGAGGGCGCCGTGCCTTTGGCGTGAAGAACGAAGTTCAAAAAGGGGATGGCGACCCAGGAGTTGATGTGAATCTCAGAAAAAAGGTTTCCCTGGGAATCGACGGTGAAATCTTTGCCCAGAATCTTGAGCGTCAACCGGTTGTTGAAAAACTTGCCACCCACCCGCCGGGCCGTTGCTGCAAGATCTGTCTCAGCAATCTTACTTTTCAGTTGGGTCATCGATTCAGCGGCATCCTGATCGGGATTTCTGCGCTTCTGAACCCCATGGCCGAACAGGTCAATGACATCACTTTTGAGATTCGGACATGCCTGGAGTTCTTTTTCTCCTTTATGAACCATTGCAGCAAACGCGAGACAGGTCGCCTCGCCGCATTCCCTGCAGTTGGATTTGTCGAGTAACTTCAAAATATCCAGAACATTATTGAGTTGTGCCATGGTTTCCTCCATTTTTGGATGGGCCAAATATCCAGCGTGAATTACAGGATACAACGAATTTCGTATCTGAAGATTCTTTCCGGGAAAAAAGACGAATTGAGTGTGACATTTAAAGATTTGAAAGAATAACACATCCCCCAAATGGGGGAAAGAAGGATTTTTTTCGGGTGAAAAGGCCTAAATCAAATGGTGGCGGGCCGCCCAGACGGCTGCTTGGGTGCGGTCGTTTACGCCCAGTTTGTTGAAAATATGAATGACATGGCTTTTGACAGTATGAGGGCTGATGTTGAGCATGCGTGCGATATCGTTGTTGCTGGTGCCTTCAGCCAGAATGCAGAGGACCTCCAATTCCCTTTCCGAAAGGGGCATGGGGAGGGACTCGTTTGCTTCTTCCACATTTCCCGGATCCACTTCCGGGCGGTCTTTTACATTTGAACCCGCTGATGCCTCCTCCTTGTTTTGGCGGTCAGCGATTCTGGCCGTATTGATGTTGATGGCCACGGTGGAGACCAGGTTTCCCTCGGCATCATAGACCGGGTAGAAGGCCTGTTCACTCAGAGGAGATTGGATGTGAGGGCATTTTTCAGGGCCGGATTCCTGAAGGCTCAGGGATGCGGCAAAAGCCATGCAGGAGGGAAGGCCGCATTGGCCGCAGTTGGTTTTCGGCAGTAACTTGAGGATGTTGAGTACGGAAACCCTTTTGTGTATTCTGCGGTTGGGTGTTATTTCATCCCGCCGTGAAGATATGTCATTCAAGAAGCTGAACAATGACTTCAGAAAAGCCCTGGCGTGAGATCGGTCTTCAATCGGCGATATGAGGCCGGCCTGAGGATAAAGAACGCAAGAACAATTTTTGTAAAGGAATCTGATGAATCGGGGCGCTTGGTGAAGTTCCGCCCGCTCGGCCACAGCGTTCAGATAGGGGAACAGGGGACTGACATCAGTGTTGAGAAGGAAGCTGGCCATCATGGCGGTTTCTGACGTGCTTCCGGGCTTAAACGAAGGTTCCCGGAAATAGACTCTGAGACCATGAAAGGAAAATTTATCTGCGGTTCCTTCAATAAATCCGCCGACTTTCCTTGCAGGCTCTTTCCTGGTAAGTGAATTGATCTCCATGAAAAACATCTCATGTTCGATATCAAGCAGGGAATTGTATTTTCACAATGCGTTCTAATGGATTGTATATGAGTTTCCATGAAAATGCTACTCTAACACCTCATTTTTTAAGAATCCATATCCGTCGGCTGTTTCGCACCTTCCATCGCGAATGGAAGATGACTACCGGTATCGTGGCTGGTCTTCTGTTTCTTCATAGTATGCGGTAACACCGATCTCCTTGATCCGCTCCTGCATCTGAATCCATCTCTGTTGCAGGTGTTGGTCAAAATTGGTCTTGTCACAGGGAAATTCATTGCACTCGAAACAGAAATTCACACTTTTTTCCCGAAAGCAGGCCTGAACACCGCAATCCGGCCATTTGCATGTACCCTTTCGGCATCCCTCGCAATCGGGTGATGCCAAATAGGTCAACAACCTTTTGAAAGCAGGATAGTCCCTGAAGGGAGGTAAAAAACCGGAGCAATCTTGAAAAATCATTGATTTGTAGAAAATGAGGGAGGATACATAATGGCACTCGAAAGCGCTCAACTATTTGTTGTAAAGATGAGGGAAGACAAAAATTTCAGACAAAAGGTCAGTGATGTTGCCGATAGGGAATCATTGTGGGATTTGGTGAAAAATGAAGGTTTCGATTTTGATGAGCGGGATTTGGCGGGAGCAATGGCGGCATGTATGACGGAAATGGAAGGATTATGAGCGACCGGCTTCAGCTTCACTCAACCAACGCAAAGGGATCAAAGTCCTGACGGGTCTTGTGATCATTCTTGTTTAGATTTGACGGCTTCAACCGTTGCCGAACAGACAAAATCACGAATGTTATTATTCGTCATCTGCTCTCCTGCGGTTTTGGGGTCCTCTTCTTTAAATTGTATACCGATTTCCTGAAAGCCGGCGTGGTTCAACATGTCTTTCAAGTCATCTACAAAAGAGGCGCCTGCTATGCAACCGACATAAAGGTCTGGATCTTTATGGATATCGTCCGGTACGGGCGCCCTGGAAACCATGTCGGAAACGATAAGACGACCTCCCGGCTTCAGAACCCGGGACACTTCGGAGTAAACCCTTGGTTTATCGGGTGAGAGATTGATAACGCAATTCGAGATGACAATGTCCACGGATTCATCGGCAACGGGGAGATTTTCCATTTCGCCCAATCGAAATTCAACGTTCCCATAATCCGCCCTTTCACTGTTTTCTCTGGACTTGCTTACCATTTCAGGCGTCATGTCCACCCCGATGATGCGTCCATCCTCACCTACCTGCCTGGCAGCAAGAAAGCAGTCGAAACCGCCGCCACTCCCCAAATCCAGGACTGTTTCTCCGGATTTGACCACAGCCTTGGAGAGGGGGTTTCCGCAACCCAAGCCCAAATATGATCCATTCGGCGCTTTTTTAATGTCATCCTCCGTATAAGCAAATTGTTGTGATGAATCTGAACTCGAATCCCCAGCGGGCGCGGTTTCACAGCAAGATGAAACCATCGGAGGGCCGCAACAACTTCTCCCTTGCGCCTTAAGAGTCAAATCTCTCGAAGGTTCGCAGCAAGAGGGAGCGGCAGGAGACCCACCACAACCGCCTCCAGCCGCCTCGGCATAATGCAAACGCACGGTTGTTCTAATTTTCTCTTTTTCCATCCCTTTCATCATGTTCCTCCTTTTGAACCGGGTAGCATTGTTCGCTCTCTTATTCTTGGGCCTGTGCCCCATAAAGAATTGTTCTTTCCGAGTTCCATAACAACCTGCATCATTTCCTTTCGATATTCCTTGAGGTGCGACATCCAGTTGCCCTCCAGCTTGGCCGTAAAATAGGGAATTGCAAACAACTTTCGCACATCTGCCAGGGAGATTAGGCCGTCGTCCTTCGCATTCGAGTAGCCTGCCCATCTTCTGGCATGTTCTTCCGACCGGAAGAAATTCATGGTGCTTCAGGAATAGGCCCAATCTTCATGCCATTTCCAGGTAGGAACCGACATGTAGCCTACAAGCCTCTCGGGCTCAATCTTTAGCGTTTCACCGTCTCGCATCTCAACCACCATGGGCTCCCCACAATCCAGGCAGGGGGCTTCGATCCGCACCAGCTTTCCGGGAAAATTCCAGCTGACCGCCAGCGAGTCAAAGGCTCACAACCCGAACCACTTCTGTTTGTCCTCCACACTGATACGATATTGGGTCGGCTGGCTGCTGAAGGGAGGGAAGGTGGCTATGTAATCGGTGTTGGGGTAGAGCCAGCCTGGTGCCCCCGCTTTGAACAACCCATGTAGAATCAGGCGGCCCTGCTTCATGCTAACCCCCAGGGCTCGGGCGATGTCCGTATAATGCGGGGCCGGGCCGTTGGCCACTATGTAACGCATGATAAAATCATAGGCTTTATTTTGAAAATTGGCGTTTGTCACGTTACGTCTCCTTTGTATTATGCCCCTTTGAGAGCCTGATTAATGTTTTCGCTCGAATACCCGTTTAATCCCTTCCTTCCACTCTTTTCCGTCTTTTCCATTACGGTTATCAAACGTAATTGATCTATTCTGTTTAGACGGAAAAACATCAAAAAAGATGCAAAATGTCTTCATGCATCCATTTTGAAAAATGAAGCTTCCTTTTTTGGATAAATAAATATGGGCATGATTAATCCCTGAAAAAATAGGCCGTGCAACACTGCTCTACTTTTTCTAAACAGCATGCACGTATGTTTCCAGGCAAAAAAAATCCCCCATTTGGGGGAGTGATGGTGATTTTTTTGATTTCTCTGGAATGAGCAGGAGTTTATCCGGCCTGCTTTCTCGGTTCGTAGTCGATCAGGCTTCCGTTTTTATCAAACTCGAAACGACAACAGTTGAGGAGCATGCCTTTCAACATTTCCCGGCCCCTCTGAACTCGGGATTTGGCTCCGGAAAGGGACAATCCCTCCTGCTCGGCAAGGTCTCTCTGTCTCAAACCCTGAATATCGGAGAGCATGAGCGCCCGGCGGTAATGGTCCGGCATCCGTTCGATCATGGGAACAATACACCTTGCGATGTTCTCTTGCGCCTTTTCACTCTCCCCTGCTTCAGCGGAAGCGATCGTCTCCGGGAGTTCGCCGGTTTCCTTTCGGGTTCGATAATAGTCAATGATGACATTCCGGGTTATTCGATAGATCCAGCTTCGAATCCGGGTGTTGTCGTTGAGGGTGTGAAATTTGACGTGCACCTTCAGGAATACTTCTTGAAGGATGTCTTCCACCACTGATACGTCGCTTATACGCTTCCGTATGAAACCCTGGAGCGGGTCATTATACTCTTTCCAAATCGATTCCATGTCAGTCATTTTCTTCTGTTCCAACCACTTTATTTTTTGGGCCTCTACGAACTGTGCGCTCACCTTGTGTGCAGCGACAGCCATCACAATACTCTGAACCGCGCCCATCTCTTCCTTCGTAATGCCTTCTTTTTCGGCCACGCCGGAATAGTACTTCATTCAGGGGTAGCATCCAAGTGCCATGGCGACGGACATGTGGAGCATAATAGTTGTTTTCTGATCCACTGTCTTATTATAACGTGTCGCGTTGTAAAAATCATCAAATGTCTTCTGTTGTTTTTCCGATAACACCTTGCGCCTCCTGTTCGGTTTCCTGACCTCTCGTAAAGGCTAAATGAAATATGAGCGTTCAGACTTGTGATTCCATGGGAGGACGAAACACCTCCGGGACATGCTACACAATAATCAGATCACTGCGTTTCCAACCATACTTACGCAGACGAGAGCGGAAGAAAAAGGACGCAAAATTTGTGGGGAGTCTACATAATTTTTTCAGTTCCTCACAAGAACTAAAATGATCGAAACCATGTCAAAAGGTCAGGATCATTTCTTTTCTGTTGCGCCTGCACCATATCATCAAATTCCAAACGCAACTGCGGGAACATGAACCACATATTAGACCGCCTCTTATCATCAGCGTCCCGGTATTCTTCTAATATTTCCTGAGAAGTTTGCGCAAATCCGGTAGAACTGTTTTCGAAATTTGCTCCGCTGGCTCTGGGGCAAATTGCGTCGGAACAACAATCATCGCAGAATATTTGAGCGTTGAATGCTTTTTTTTCTACACTATCCATACTGCTCCTACATTGATTGTAGCTCATAATTGATTTCCCCTCACAATTTAGGCGCTTTTATTTTCCGCAGTCAGTACCTCTTTTCAAATGGCCCTACACCGCTTCCATAAAAGCAAACCTCAATTCTATTGCTTAGATATGGCCATCGGTACAACTCCCCGCCTTTTGGCAATCTCCATAAACATGTGCATGCCGGTTTCCGGCGGTGTAACTCGCTCATTTTCGGGCTTTTGTTTCAATTGAATTGCTTGAGGGGGACAAACGTTCACGCAAAGGCTGCAACCGATACACCTGTCCTGGTCGATTTCCGCCGCATCATCCCTTTCAACATGAATGGCATCCATGGGACAATGCTCCAGGCAGGTTTCGCAAGCTTCGCACAGATCCCGGTTTACAAACGCTTGAAAGCTCGGTTTGAGCACTTCTGCCGGGCGTGGATGTTTCTTTAGTGTGCCAAGGACAACACAACAATCGGAGCAGCAGTTGCAGATATTTGCCGGCGCCTGGGTGTTAAAAGGCATGGTCACCAGTCCGGCATCCTCGCACAGATCAAGTATTTCCAGCGCTTCATCGGTGCTAATTTGCCGCCCCGTTCCACGGTCCATATAATACCGGGCCTGGGAACCGAACATGAGGCATGTTTCCACCGGCTTGTCGCAACTTTTATCGAGAACGCCCTTTTGCACCCTGCAAATACACTTTGTCACGGCGATCAAGTCCTGGTTCCTTACGATCTCCCGGGAATGATCATAAACCGCCATGGGGTATGACACATCAATTTCCCTGTTCACCGGAATGGGCCTGTGTATCAGGACAGGCTCCGTTTCAGTGAAATTCTTGTGGAAAACTTCCTTATAATAGCCCTCGAAAAGCGAGGCCTGTGTTTCATCCATGGTTTCGGACTGTTGTTCGAAAATCCCCGGAGCAAAAGGCAGGGCGCCAAATTTAGCAACGCCTTTTTTACGACGACGGAAAACGAGACCCTTTTCAAACATCTGATCAAGAATCTCCTCAACGGCTCCTGACTTCTTATTGCCGCATTTTGCTATAGACTCGGCCGTTTCGGGTTTCAAGTCCAGGAACAGGAAAAGCTCCGCCTCCTCAGGCTTGAAAAACTTCTTAAGTATTTGCATCTCAATTCCGGATTCGGCGTTCGGAAAGCCCACACCGTACTGGTCGAGTTTTTGCCTGAGCCTCTCGTAAATCTGGTTTTCCATATGGTCCTCCATATTGGGTTCTACTCCTCCAAAACGGCTGTTCTTGTTAATAAGGGAAACTATAAGCGCAATTTCGAAGGTTCACATCCCCCAAATGGGGGAAAGAAGAATTTTTTCGGGTGAAAAGGCCTAAATCAAATGGTGGCGGGCCGCCCAGACGGCTGCTTGGGTGCGGTCGTTTACGCCCAGTTTGTTGAAAATATGAATGACATGGCTTTTGACAGTATGGGGGCTGATGTTGAGGATGCGTGCGATATCGTTGTTGCTGGTGCCTTCAGCCAGAATGCAGAGAACCTCCAGTTCCCGCGCCGAAAGGGGCATGGGAAAGACCCGTTTGCTTCTTCCACATTTTCCGGGTCCACATCCGGGCGCTCTTTAGAAATGGTTTAGAGGGATCCGTCCAATCCTTCGGCAACGTCCTGTTTGCAGGCACGACAAGCCTGCGAACCTCTGAAAAGCGGTTCACCGCAGGAAGGGCAGTGATAGCGTTCACATTCAGCCCGTGCCCATTCCACACTCCCTTTTTCGTCGCCGTGTTTGGCCACTTCGGTGCGCCATAGGGGAATCGCCCTTTTTGCAACCCGTACGCCTGTGGCATACCCAAAATTTTCGATCTGATCACAAGGCCATTCAACGCATTGATGGCATGAATAGTAATCTTTGGATTTTACGCAACTTCGGATCTTGCACTGTTGACAATACCCATAGCGCTTTTTCGGCGGTTCCGGCTGCATGCATCCACAGCACTGGGTTTCTTCAGGTTTAGTTCCATAAACGCGGCCCATCACCGCCTTGAACTTTTCATTTTCGTCTCTGGTCGCAATGTAGATGCCGCAAGCACCGCAATAGAGTCCGCATGGCGCCATTAATTCTCTATTTTGGATCTCTTCTTCAGTCCAGCCTTTCATGATTGTGTCCTCCTGTCTGCAATTTTACCATATTAATACTGAGGGTTTCTTTTATCGTTTGTGACTGAAAAATAATGAAATTGACCTTTATTTCAACCGTTGCGCAGCCGAACCCTTTTGCCAGGGTTGACAGGACGGGAGCCGTCATGGCGCTGTCGAGCAGTGTGGATAATATTTCCCCGTGAACCGTCGAAAACGGGTTGTAATGATACTCCTCGGGATTGAGCTCAAAAGTGGAATAACCATTGTCCACATCGATTATTCGGTATCCGATAAGCCGGGCAGACGGACCGCTTCCAGGCGGGAATTTGTTTTGGCGGTCACGATCCGTATTTCCGCATCCATCGGGTTCATGAGCTATCATTCCGTTATGGAAGAAAAACCTCCGGTTCCTTTCTTTCCCGGCAGAGGTCATACAAATGACTGATGGCCTGAATAAAATTCTCGTCTTTCATTTGCCTGGCACCGGTGGGACAATTCTTGATGCAGGCAAAACAGATAATGCATTGCCACCGGTCGGTGGTAATGGCGTCGTTAAGGGAAACCGCTTCCGTAGGACACGTTTCCGCGCATTGGCCGCACTCGATACAGGTATTTTCATCCGTTTCAGGAGTAAAGGGAATGGATTTTCGGGCTTCTTTAATCAGGTTCAGGTTTTTGGGAACCACATACGGTACGTTTCCCGGAACCTTTGAAAGGGTCGCTGCATCAATGGATTCAGAAACGGCAAGTTTCTTTCGAATATCGGTTCCGAAGGCTTGTGCTTTATTCAGGTCGTTCGCATCGGGCCGTGCTTCTGCGATGGGCCGGTCGGGCGTTGAATAGGAATGTTGAGCGATAAAGGCACCAGCAGCAACGGGCAAAAAACCGCCTGCCACAGCAATATCGTACAATTCTTTCAGCGCATCATCGTATTCCCTGTTCCCATAAACCACCACTGGAATTGCGGGCGTTTGCAGACCTTTCAACGTAGCAAAGTATGGAAGGATTTCTTCGGGAATACGGCCGTAATAGACAGGCGTTGCCAGGATCACCAGATCGCCTTTTGAAAAGGGGCCGCACTTTTTCCGATCCGACCGTTTGGTGCAGTCCACCATCTCAATTCTTCCAGCCCCAATGCCCCGTGCAATGTGCTCCGCGAGGATTTTTGTTGTGCCGGTGGGCGAAAAGAAAATGCAAGTAACGGTATCAATGTTCATGATTGATCTCCTCGATTTCGAAATTCGTCTTTTTTTACAAATATAAAGTCTTTTACAAGCACAAAATCAAGAAAAAATCCACCATTCGGGGGATGTTGTCATTTTTAAAATCAGTTATGCACATAGATGAAAACGCGGTTGTGTTGTCCAAATAACAGGAATACAGAAGATCTTTTTGAGATTTTTCTGTCACAATCGGTGTTATGGGTTGGTCATGCTATAGAGAAGGGATAATATGAAGACAAAAATAGACAGGTACCCAAAAAAGAATGGTCTAAAAAGGTGAATTAAATGGAAACAACAATGGAACAATTGGTGACCGAAGCGGTTCAAGGCAGCCGGGAATCCCTTGAAGAAAACGAGACATTGGGAGCTTATATGAGGGAACTGGATGAACTGGGTCGGGCTTCCGCTCTGTACAAGGCCTCTGTATTGGGAGAAGAGACGAGTGATTTTTCAGGGGTGGTGAAAGAATTAGTGGAAAATGGAGAATATCGTGTTTTTTCTGAACTTCATTGAATTAAAACAATGGTAAGTGATCCGGTCATGAATTCGGAATGACGCAATACAGTTCGGTCAGTAGCGCGGTTAACCGGATTAGCAAGAAACGGAAAAATGACAGCCGGTTTCTAATAAAGTTGAACGAGGTGTTGGAATTGGTCAAGAAAGGTCAAACGTAGACCCCCTACCATTTCGACGACTTTGTCGGTATTGTTTGAAGAGCCGTAAAGATAAGAATGGTCACCAACCATGTCAATTATGGCCATGTAGACATTCAACTTGACAAACTTAGTCAACCGGGCTAGACTTATGAAAATGCCAATGAATAATCGGAGGCCCCGATGAAGTCTGTCAACGTGCATAAAGCAAAAACAACACTCTCTGCGCTCCTGGCCCAGGTTGAAAAAACGGGCGAGAGAATTTTCATCTGCCGAAATGGGAAACCCGTGGCCGACCTGGTGCCCCACAAGCGTAAAGAGCGTATTACACCGCACCCCGTTATGAGTGGCATAAACATCAAATACGATCCAACGGAACCCTTGACCCCGGATGAATGGCCGGAGACAACCTGATGTTGCTGGACACCTGTGCTCTTCTCTGGCTGACCCAGGGCGGGGGACAATTGTCCCCGGATGTCCTGAAAAGTTTGGCAGAGGCGCCTTTTGTCTACGTTTCGGCCATCAGTGGTTTTGAGGTTGGCATTAAACAGAAAAAAGGAAAGCTCGATCTGCCGGTGCCACCTTCCGATTGGTTTGATGTCATCGTTAAACATCACGATCTTCAGGTTCTCCCCCTGGACCTTGAAATCTGCATCCGTTCAACCCAGTTGCCCCCCATTCATAACGATCCGTGCGACAGAATGATCATTGCCACGGCCCAGATCCATCAACTTGTCATCGTCACAGCAGATACAGTTTTCAAGACCTACGAAATTGAAACTTTGTACTGAACTCCAATTCAGTCCAATTCAGGTGTCGACGATTCGTGCTATGAGCGCCATAGACGCATAATGTGTGACCGACACCCATTGTCGATAATTTAATATTGTGCCCCCCTCAATTTTTGTAATTTCAGGACTCCTGATCCGGGCTAAATGGTTCTAGCCTGACAACTTTCAGATAAATACAATCATATCATTAAGTTGAACATTTTTATTTCAATTCTGGGGAAGGTGCCCTTCCCTGAAAATATCCTTGGAGGTTGGAAATAGGGTTGGAAACAGTTTCCCGTGGCCACAAAAAAAGGGCTTAGATTTTCATCTAAACCCTTGTATTTGTTTTGGTAGCGGGGGCTGGATTCGAACCAACGACCTTCGGGTTATGAGCCCGACGAGCTACCAGACTGCTCCACCCCGCGGCAATCCGATAATATAATATTTTATTGGATGGATGTCAATTAAAAAAAATAGAAAAATGTTACATCAACCCGGCAGACGCACGAAAAAAGTGGTTCCCTTTCCTTTAACGCTCTCCGCCCACAATTCCCCCCCATGGGCTTCCACAATTTTGTAGGATATGGCCAGGCCTAATCCGGAACCGCGATCCCGGGTTGTATAAAAAGGTTCAAAGATGTGAAGGAGATCTTCCTCACTGATGCCGACCCCTTCATCGCGAATTTGGATTTCAACACCACCAGAGGATTTTTTCGTTCTTATGGTAATACTTCCAGCGTCTTCCATGGCTTCAATGCCATTTGTAATAATATTGATAACCACCTGTTTCAGTTTGTCCGGATCACATTGGATTTCGGTCAAATTGGGTGCCAGATCGGCCTGCATTGGATATTTTTCAGGGGAGTATATGCCCCTGAAAATTTTCAATACATCCTGAA
>JABGPV010000850.1 GCA_018644785.1 Deltaproteobacteria bacterium
GCTGACCTTCGACCTCAAGGAAGACGACGTCTACTTCTGCGCGGCGGACATTGGTTGGGTCACGGGACACAGCTATATCACCTACGGCCCGCTCACAAACGGCGCCACCAGCGTGATGTTCGAGAGCACCCCGTTGTATCCGGACGCCGGCCGCTATTGGCAGGTGATTGAGAAGTTCAAGGTCACCCAGTTCTACACCGCTCCCACGGCGATCCGTGCACTGATCCGCCAGGGCGACGAGTGGCCCGCCAAGTACGATATGAGTTCCCTGAGGATCCTCGGTTCGGTCGGTGAGCCGATCAACCCCGAAGCCTGGATGTGGTACTACAACAACGTCGGCAAAGGCGAGCGCCCGATCGTCGATACCTGGTGGCAGACGGAAACCGGTGGCTTCATGATCACGCCGCTCCCCGGCGCCATGACGCTGAAGCCCGGTAGCGCATCCCGCCCGTTCTTCGGCGTGGAACCCGTGCTCCTGCGCGAAGACGGAAGCGAATGCGGCCGCAACGAAGGCGGAAAGCTCTGCATCAAGAAGCCATGGCCCGGCATGATGCGTACCATGTGGGG
>JABGPV010000851.1 GCA_018644785.1 Deltaproteobacteria bacterium
ATATGTTCTGAATTATCAATCTTTCTTGCAGCAAAAATTTTAGAAAGTACCGGATGAATACCACTATCATTTAGTTCATTTTCAACAGCAAGATTAATTTTTTTTTCTTTAAGCTTCATTTAGTATCTCTTGAAGATTCTTTTTTTCCTTCTAAGGGAGCGTAAATAATTCAGAATTATATATAGATGGTGCCCGGGGCCGGAATCGAACCGGCACGACCGTGAGGTCGAGGGATTTTAAGTCCCTTGCGTCTACCAATTTCGCCACCCGGGCTTCGCAGTAACAGTATGGTGTGGCGAGATTTTACCACATTTTTAGTCACTGCAATTCTTCTCTTTTGTGTCATTTTTATGGCACACTTTTTTTATTGCTTGCTCAAATAACGCTTCAAAGCAGTAGATAGTTTACTTGACTAACGTCAAGCAATATCAATGCAGATAGGTTCTATTCTGAGAGTTATTATTGTTGATAAAAGGATTAAATTACTACTAGAGATTATTTCTAATCTTTACGCTAAATCTTAAAACATATCGTCAAACTAATTAGAATTTATATTGCAGACCGACC
>JABGPV010000852.1 GCA_018644785.1 Deltaproteobacteria bacterium
ATTTTCGGGAAAAATTTATAAGGATGGCAGGTTTTGGCTGGCTGAAATCCCGATCCTCGGTGCCATGACTCAGGGCCATACCCGAAAGGAAGCCCTTGAAATGGCTGCGGACATGGTTGAAACCATGGCAAATAAAGAGGGTTTTCGAGTTGAAGTGGCTTTGGTTTCCGGTAATGAATTTGAAGTGGGCTCAACAGATCATAATTCTTTGATTAGTCTTCTTCTAAGGCGTAAACGTGAGCTTAGCGGCCTTTCCCTTTCGCAGGCAGCAAAACGTCTTGGTGCATCATCTCGCAATGCCTATGCTCGCTATGAACAGGGTCGCTCAAATCCCACAATCGATAAGCTTAACGAGCTTTTATACGCTGTTTGCCCCGACGCTGACTTTGTTATCAAAGAGAGTTCTCAACCTTTGAGTCAACACCCTGAAAGGGCGTGACATCCCGTAACGGTATGGGATTGGCAAACCGAAGATATCACGCCCTTTCCGGGGCTGATACGGACGTTTTATGCAATACAGTCCATTTTTATACTGAAGATGCTGGAAAGAGGGGGCTTTTTTCTTCA
>JABGPV010000853.1 GCA_018644785.1 Deltaproteobacteria bacterium
CGCCTGTGAAGTGGTTCGGTCTGCTGGCTCTGGTGCTGATCCTGGGCACCGCGCTGGCCCTGCCGGTGCTCTGGCCCGTGCTGCTCGAGATCGGCGCGACCCGCACCACTCCGGTGGGGGAGCCGGAGGACCTGGTGGGGCAGATCCTGGTTGGTGGCGGCGATGACGCGAGTGTCGACCTGTAGGGGATCGGAACTGCCCAGGCGCTCGAAGGTGCCTTCCTCCAGAAGCCGCAGCAGTTTCATCTGAGTTTCCGGGGAGAGCGCTTCGATGGGACCGAGCAAGAGGGTGCCTCCACGGGCCAGTTCCACGCGGCCCAGACGCCGCTGGTGAGCGCCGGTAAAGGCACCTTTTTCGTGGCCGAAGAGTTCGCTGTCGACCAGCGCGTCGGGGAGGGCGCTGCAGTCGACTTGAATGAAAGGACCGCTCGCCCGCTGGCTCTGGTAGTGGATCATCTGGGCGATGAGGGCTTTGCCCGTGCCCGGCTCTCCCTGGACCAGCACGGGCGACTGGGTGGCGGCGATCTTGTCCAGGGTCTTGAGGAACTGACGATTCCAGCCGCTGTCG
>JABGPV010000854.1:0-277 GCA_018644785.1 Deltaproteobacteria bacterium
TGAAACAAGCCGTGTACACACCTGCAAACGAAGGACATTTTGGTTTAGCGTTTGAAGATTACACGCATTTTACCTCGCCAATCAGAAGGTACCCTGACCTATTAGTGCATCGAGCAATTAAGCGTGTACTTAATAAAAATAAAAGAAAACCTTCTAAAAAGATGATTGAAACCGGTGTTCATTTATCAGTAACAGAGCGCAGAGCAGATGATGCCTCGCGTGATGTTGAGCAGTGGCTTAAGTGTGAGTACATGCGTGATAAAGTAGGTGATACTTT
>JABGPV010000854.1:287-566 GCA_018644785.1 Deltaproteobacteria bacterium
TGAAACAAGCCGTGTACACACCTGCAAACGAAGGACATTTTGGTTTAGCGTTTGAAGATTACACGCATTTTACCTCGCCAATCAGAAGATACCCTGATCTATTAGTGCATCGAGCAATTAAGCGCGTACTTAATAAAAATAAAAGAAAACCTTCTAAAAAGATGATTGAAACCGGTGTGCATTTGTCAGTAACAGAGCGCAGAGCAGATGACGCTTCTCGTGATGTTGAGCAGTGGCTTAAGTGTGAGTACATGCGTGATAAAGTAGGTGATACTTTTA
>JABGPV010000855.1 GCA_018644785.1 Deltaproteobacteria bacterium
TCAACTTTGTAACGCCGACCCATGCTGCGGGAGCTATCCTTGAAGCGCTTCCTGTGGCAATCGAAGGGGGGCTCAAAATTCCGCTCGTCTACAATACAGGCGGATACGACACGCCCGAAACCCTTGCCCTGTTTGACGGCCTTGTTGACATTTATATGCCTGACTTCAAATTCTGGAGCCAGGACACCGCCGCGTGCTACCTGGACGCTCCCGACTATCCCGCCACCATCCGGAGGAACTTGCTTATCATGCACCGGCAGACCGGTGACCTGCTCATAGACGACCGGAGCATCGCCATGCGAGGGCTTCTGGTGCGGCACCTGGTGATGCCGGGGCTGGCGGAAGAAACCCGGTCGATATGCGGCTGGATTGCTGAAAACATATCAACCGAAACAGCCGTAAATGTGATGTTCCAGTATCATCCGTCCCACCGTGTCGGGTTCGGGCGGTTCAGGAACATAGACAGGCGACTCACCATGGAAGAGATGCACGCCGCGAAAGAGTCGGCGGCAACCGCGAGGCTCACCCGTCTTCTCTAAATTCGCGGTGCTCGGAAAACTGTCCCG
>JABGPV010000856.1 GCA_018644785.1 Deltaproteobacteria bacterium
ACGAAATAGTCGTTTGCCAGAGGCCGGGGGATGCGTTCTTCGAGCCGGGGGAGTGTGAGTCCCACCGCTTTGATGGCGCCCACAAAAGGCGCGTTTATGATGCCCTTGGCCGATACGGTCAGGTCGACCTCCTGCTGCAATTCCCCTCCGGCGTAGATGGTAATGCTGAGGACATCCCGCGCTCCGACGATGTACGCCTTGCCCCGGGCCGGGGACGAATGCGGCGCCGCAAAGACGAAAACCTGAATCAGGATGGTGATGGCGATGAGTCGTATGGCGTTTTTTGTTGTTGTCATAGTTTATGGATTGTTTAGAAGATGAACGTCCAACATCGAACGTTCAACATCGAACATCGAATGTGGAATAAAAAGAACAATTTTAAGCGAAACAGAAATAGCCATTCAAATTTCAACATTCGTTCCTTTCATTCGACGTTGGACGTTCGATGTTCGATGTTCGACGTTCATCTGTTTATTTCCCTCCCACATCATACAAAAACTCAAGCTGCGCCATGATGGTCTTGTCCTCGTAACTGCGGCCGAGGATGTTTGAATTTCGCTTTTCGT
>JABGPV010000857.1:0-285 GCA_018644785.1 Deltaproteobacteria bacterium
TCCCTGATCATAGCTTCACTTCGAGAAGAATAGCGCTCAGTATATATGACTTTCCAAGGACCTTTGAATTTGGTCGACTTTACACGATTACTATTATGTCTTTCTAATCGCGCTTCAAGGTTGGCCGATTGCCCGATGTAAAACTTGCCAGTCTTGCTTTCTAATATGTATATGTAATAATTCATGATACAAAAAAGCCCCTGATTTCTCAGGAGCTTAATGCGGGACCGACCGGGATCGAACCGGCGACCTCCGGCTTGACAGGCCGGCGTTCTAACCAAGCTG
>JABGPV010000857.1:295-566 GCA_018644785.1 Deltaproteobacteria bacterium
ACTACGATCCCAAAAATTTCAAATGGCTTAGTCTTTTTTCCTGTACATGATGGAGACTGGAATAATTACCAGGTAACCAATGAGCAGTACAATGGGCGAAACCGAGAGTGCTTGTACACTGTTTAGTTCGCCTGTACCCATCAACACATATCCAAGAATAATGACAATAAGCCCTGCTATGAAAAGAAAATAATTTGTTCTCGTAAAGGGTAACTCAGAGAGCCAGTGTTTGGTGTCGTTGTTGCCTTCACTTATCATAGCGCGGCGAATA
>JABGPV010000858.1 GCA_018644785.1 Deltaproteobacteria bacterium
CTTGTCGCTTCTGAAGTTTGAGACACATTTTGATTAATCTCTTTTAAACCGAGCGATGCCTGGCTGATATTTTCAGTTATCTCCTGGGTTGCGCTTCTCTGCAGAGTCAATGTCTCTCTGACAGTTACAACGGTTTCATTAATGGACCGGATGACCTCTGCGATCTCTTCTACATCTGAAACCGCGACGCCTGTTGAGTTTTGGACCCCTTTCAGTTTTTTGCCGATGTCAGCTGTGGCGGAGGCGGTTTGATTGGCCAGTTCTTTGATTTCATTGGCCACAACAGCGAATCCTTTTCCGGCTTCTCCAGCCCTGGCAGCTTCAATGGTGGCATTTAAAGCCAGCAGATTGGTTTTTTCACTGATGGCGGCGATGGTTTCCGTCACCGTATTGATCTCTTCCGCATCCTGACCCAGGGTTTTCACATTTTGTGAAACCTCGTCAGCGCGAACGACGGCATTATCAGTGCTCTCCTTGACCGCTTCTACCGCGTTGACAATACTGGTAATTCTGGTGCTCATCTCCCCACTGGCTGAAGCGACTATATCCACATTTCCGGTTGCTT
>JABGPV010000859.1 GCA_018644785.1 Deltaproteobacteria bacterium
TTATAGGCAGCATCGATATCTCTACTTGTCGTGCTGGCGAGGGTTTCCGTCAGATTTTTGGCAAATACCTTGGCGTAGAAATCCTGGTAAACTAATTCGACGGATTTCCCTGAAAAATTCTCTATCTCAATCCAGGACTTCATTTTTTTGTAATCCTCCTCAACAGGCCACCGGAGGTGATAGAGCTCGGCAAAGCACTCGTATCGAACCCAAAGTTTTGACGCCAGGCTGCAGGCCGCTCGTCACACGAAGCAAGATCCGCCCATGCGGGTTTCCATCTTTTCGTGCCGTCGTCACCTGACAAGGCATCAGGTAACACACAGGTGTCATATCATTGAGGCCAACGGGGAAAGCTACCGACTAAGACAAGCAAAGAAGAGAAACAGGACATCCAAGACCAAACAAACCATCAACTAGAAAAAGAAGAAGATTGACAGAAAAAAACTGGTAGGATATCTCTCAAACAAGTGTCACTGATTTAGACCGCCATTCACAAACGAAAAAACTAAGGGTTTTTCTGTTTAAACGCTAGCGGAGAGCGCTACAGCAAGACGAAAAAATAAAA
>JABGPV010000086.1 GCA_018644785.1 Deltaproteobacteria bacterium
ATTCCGATGATGAAACCGCCGATGATGGCGCCCCCGATACTGTCCAGCCCCCCCAATATGATGACCGCCAGAACCTTCAGGCCGATGTCTCCCATGTAGATACTGATGCCACTGATATTTCCGATGACGATGCCGCCGATGACAGCGGCAATGGCGCCGAAACTCCAGGAAAGGGCGAATATCCACCGAACGCTGATTCCCATGGAGAGCGCCGCCTGCTGGTCGTTGGCCGTTGCCCGCATGGCCACGCCGGTACGGGTAAATTTAAAGATGAGGATGAAAATGAGGGTTCCGATAATGGCAAAGACAAACCCCCACAGGAGTCCCGAGGGGACAATGGCAAAATTCAAATCAAGGGGTTCGGGCGGGAAAATTTCGGGAAAGGAACGGTATTCAGGAGACCAGATGATGTGGGTGATGCCCTGGAGCATGAAGGCCAGACCGATGGTCACCATGATCACCGAGATGATGGGTTCCCCGATGAGTTGCCTTAGAATCAACCTTTCAATAATCAGGCCCAGCAGAAAAGCAAAAACAAGGGTCCCCGTAAAGGCGACCCAGAAAGGCGCGCCGGCATCCGTGAGGATGGTGAGGCATACGAAAGCCCCCAGGGACATGAAGGCGCCCGTGGCAAGATTCAAAATGCTGGTGGCTTTATAAATAAGAACAAAACCGAGGGCGATCAGACCGTAGACACCGCCGGTGGCCAGACCCGTAACAATAAGCTGCAAGAATATATCCATTTGAGAATACCTCTCAGTATTGTTTTCTCGCTATGAGTAGCATCCATCCCTCAATGGTGTCAACATCAAAGAATGACTGCAACATGTATCAATGGGGCATGGAGCGTTCAAAAAAAGTACATGACCCATGGTACTTTTTCAGATTCACCTTGCATATCGGAAAAAAAAGTGTACATTGCGTTTAGGTCCCTACTTTGGTACCTATCAGGGTGAGTGTAGGTACCTGGGTTTCCCGACGATCTGTTTGAACGTCCATTGAAGGATGATCCACATGCAAAGACCAACCTATTTTATCAGCCAGCCGATGCTTTATCGGAACAACCGGAACTGGTATGGATACAAGAAAATCGGCGGAAAAGTTGTTTCCAAAAAGAGCCTTCGAACCACCTCAAAACAGGAAGCTGACGCATGGTTAAGCCGTATGAAGGTTTCCCTGAAAACCATTGAAGCGAGCAAGTTTTTTGACGACAGTGAATTTTTGCCAGGGCCCGCCATCGGCTGGCTCCATAAGGACGCGCATGTCCTCCCTTACGATAAACCGGAGAGCTGGGAGGCAATCAAGAAACTGAACTGTCCCGTTCATATCGTTTTTAGGAACAACGGCCTGGGTTTGGTCGTCATAAACGGGGAAATACCCGAGGCGATGTTGAGTTCGGATTCCACCATCCCTATTATCGGCAGTTTGGCGGCTTTGCCTGCCGCAAACCTTGGAGACAGGTCATTTTGTGATGATCACGGAATAGACTATGCTTATTATACCGGGGCCATGGCTAACGGCATCGCTTCCGTTCGGATGGTGGAAGCTGTCGCCGAGGCCGGATTGCTGGGCTTTTTCGGATCAGGGGGCCTTGGACTTTCGGAAATTGAAAAGGCCGTCGACGCGTTAACTGAGAGATGCCCGGATAAGCCTTTCGGATTTAATCTGATACACAGCCCGAACGAGCCGAAATTGGAAGCGGACACGGTTCAGCTTTATTTGGATCGGAATATCCGGCTTGTGGAGGCTGCCGCTTTTCTTGATGTCACCCTGCCTTTGGTGCGATACCGGGTTTCGGGTATCTCCCGTGACGATACGGGGCAGGTCGTTACCCCGAATCACATCATTGCAAAATTATCGAGAGAGGAGGTTGCGGCAAAATTTCTCTCTCCTCCGCCAAAACATTTCATAGATGAATTGATGTCGTCCGGCGAACTGAGTCGCGAACAGGCCGAGTTGTGCTCTCTAATCCCCATGGCGCAGGATGTCGTTGCCGAGGCCGATTCAGGGGGCCATACCGATAATCGACCCGCGTTGACGCTTTTCCCCACCATATTGGCCCTCAGGGACAAAAAACAGGCGGAGTTTGATTTCAGCCAACCTTCCAGGATCGGCCTTGGCGGCGGGATATCCACGCCATGGTCCGCGGCCGCCGCCTATGCAATGGGGGCCGCCTTCATCGTTACCGGATCGGTCAACCAGGCCTGTGTTGAATCGGAAACTTCCGATGATGTTCGCGCCATGCTGGCCGAGACCCGGCAAGCGGATGTGGCCATGGCGCCCGCTGCGGACATGTTTGAAATGGGTGTAAACGTCCAGGTCCTCAAAAGAGGCACCATGTTTTCCATGAGGGCTGCAAAACTCTATGAGCTGTACCGAAATTATGGCGCCATAGAAGAGATTCCGTTGGTTGAACAAAAAAAGGTAGAAAAATCGATGCTGAAATGCTCCTTTGAAGAATCCTGGCACAAGACAAAATCCTTTTGGCGACATCGTGATCCCGGGGAGATTGAAAGGGCCGAAAACAATCCGAAACACAAAATGGCGCTCATCTTCCGTTCATATCTCGGCCGCGCCGCCCTTTGGGCGCAAAATGGCGATCTTTCGCGTAAGATCGACTATCAGATATTTTGCGGACCTTCCATGGGCGCCTTTAATGAATGGGTCAAAGACAGCTTTTTGGCAATCCCCCAAAACCGCGAAGTTGCCACCATTGCCTTGAATATTCTTTACGGCGCAGCGTTTTTAAGACGCTGCAATTACATCCAAAATATGGGAATCTCTCTCCCTGAAAACCTCAAAAGGATAAAACCCCTTAAATTACACGAAGTTTTGGAGTACCTGAAGTGAAAACGACAAAAGATAACAAGAAAAGCGGTGTGAAACCTGGATGTGAACCGATTGCCATTATCGGTATCGGTTGTATTTTCCCCCGGGCGAACAACCCTGGCGCCTACTGGGTTAATCTTAAAAACGGCTTGGATGCCATCAGGGAAATCCCTGAAGATTATTGGCGCATCGACGACTACTATTCCGCCGATCCTTCTTTCCAGGACCATACCCATGCAAGGCGCGGCGGGTTTTTGACGCCCATCGATTTTGCCCCTCTCGAATTCGGCATCACCCCCAATTCCATTGAGGCGACCGACACCTCTCAACTGCTCGGCATGGTTGCAGCCAAACAGGCGCTTCTGGACGCAGGGTATGGAGATGACGCGCCTTATGACAAGGATCGCGTTAGTGTGATACTCGGTGTAACGGGCGCTTTGGAATTGACCACCACCCTCGGCGCCCGCCTGGGCCATCCCAAATGGCGAAAAGCCCTGAGAGATGAAGGGTTGGACGACGCGCTTTCGGATAATATCGTTAACCGTATCTCGGAACAATATGTGCCCTGGCAGGAAAACTCTTTCCCGGGTCTATTGGGAAATGTTGTTGCGGGCCGAATATCAAATTATCTCGACCTGGGAGGGACCAACTGTGTCGTGGATGCCGCATGCGCCAGCTCTTTTTCCGCCATACACCTGGCCGGCATGGAACTAGAGACCGGAAGGGCCGACATGGTGATTAGCGGCGGCATTGATACCTTTAACGATGTTTTTATGTACATGTGCTTCAGTAAGACCCTGGCGCTTTCCCCCACCAGCGATGCGAAACCCTTTGACGAAGAGGCCGACGGTACGATTCTGGGAGAGGGCCTCGGCATTGTGGTGTTAAAACGCCTTGAGGATGCAAAACGGGACAAAGACAACATATACGCCGTCATTCGCGCCATCGGCACGTCCAGCGACGGAAAAGGAAAAGCCATCTATGCGCCCAGCGCACGAGGCCAGATCAAGGCGATCAAGCAGGCCTACCGATTGGCGGATATGGACCCTTCCACCATCAATCTTCTTGAAGCCCATGGAACCGGTACAAAAGTAGGAGACGCCGTTGAGATCGAAGCGATCTCTGAAGTGTTTAAAAACGGCACCCGTCCACCCTGGTGCGCCATCGGCTCCGTGAAATCCCAGATCGGTCATACCAAAGCCGCCGCGGGCGCCGCCGGATTGATAAAGGCAGCCCTGGCCCTCCATCATAAAGTCTTGCCGCCCACCATCAAAGTGACAACCCCTACCCGGGCTTTGCGTGATAACAGTCCGTTCTACATCAATCAGGCCCCCAAGCCGTGGGTAGCGCACCCTGAACACCCGCGCCGCGCCGCCGTAAGCGCTTTTGGATTCGGCGGAAGTAATTTCCACTGTGTGCTGGAGGAATATGATGCCGAAAAAGCCGCTCCCGATTTTGATGGATCGACTGAAATTCTGACCCTCTCTTCCGACACCTTGGAGGGCCTCAAAGGGGAACTGGACAAAATTTCTGCGGGTGCATCTTGGGAAGATCTTTCAAGGTGGTTTAAAAAGCTGAGAGCCGGGTTCAATGCTCAAGATAGATATAGGCTGACCGCCGTCATCAAGAAAAGCGACCCTATCGGTTCACTCATGAAGCGGATCGGGAAAACCCTTGAACGTGAGCCGAACGATACCCCATGGTCGTTGCCGGAGGGCGTCTATTTCGGTTTGGACGGATTCAGAGGCAAACTGGGATTTCTCTTCTCCGGGCAGGGTTCTCAATATGTGGGGATGCTTCGGGAGATGAGTTGCCAGTTTCCTCAAATGCTCTCTTCCTTAGAAAAAGCAGACCTGGCTTTGGGGGAAAAAGCGCCCCGTAAAAGACGCATCAGTGACATAATCTACCCGCCATGTGCCTTTACGGAAGACGAAAAAAAAGCCCGGGAACCGGCCCTCAGGTCAACGGATGTTGCTCAGCCGGCCATAGGCGCCGTAAGCGCCGGGCTCTTCAAGGTGCTGGCGTCATTTTGGGTCAAGCCTGACGCTGTTGCGGGCCACAGTTATGGGGAGTTGGTAGCGCTTTTTGCCGCAAAAAGACTGGATGAAAAATCCCTCTTTGATATTTCCGTACTCCGTGGGATGCTCATGGATTCGGGGGGGTCGGACCGGGGCGGAATGCTTGCGGTCATGGGACCCGCCCGTGTGGTTGAAGAGGTCCTTGCGGAAACAGGGCTCGATATTGTGATTGCCAACAAAAACGCGCCGAACCAGGTCGTTCTTTCAGGGGATAAGCCTGATCTGGAAAGGGCAAAGGCGGAATTCAAAGATAGGAAAATCCGATGTAAGTCTCTTCCCGTGGCCCATGCGTTTCACAGCAGGGCCGTATCGGATGCCGCGGGTGAGTTTCTGGAAGGGCTGAACCAGGTTGCCTTTTCAAAGGGCGAGATCCCTGTTTTTTCAAACACCACCGGTAAGAAATATCCTGCAACAGCCAAGGCCGCCCGTGGGCTCCTTGCGAACCAACTGGCTAAACCGGTTGATTTTATGTCAATGATTCAAAACATGTACGCAGATGGCGTCAGGACATTCGTGGAGGTCGGGCCGGGCACCGTCTTGAAGGGGCTTGTGAATTCAATCCTCGGCCCCAAAGAGCATGTTTCTATGGCCATGGATGGCGTATCCTCAAAACAATCGGGTGTTGTTGCTTTTGCCCGCGTTCTGGCGCATCTATCCGCGCAAGGGTATCCCGTTGATCTTAACCGGTGGAACCTGAAACCGAAAGATAGCGAACCGGTTGTATTAAGCAAACCCAAGATGACAGTGCCCATATCAGGTGTCAACCATATCTCCAAAAGAGCGTTGACGCCGCCTAAACCAAAAGCGGCCCCACGGTCGAAAAAAGAGGAAAAGATCGTCCAAACCATTCCTCAACCCGCACCCGGGACACAACCGGCCCCATGGGCCGACGATCCGAAGACGCATATGATGAGGGCGTCAACCGATGAATCCCTAAAACACCTTCAGGCGGGCATGGTTGCCCTCCAGAAACTTCAGGAAGAAACCGCACGTCTACACGAAAAATTCCTTGAAGGACAGCATGCCGCGACCCGGATGCTGGCCTCCCTTTTGGGCAAGTCACAGACAGATTTTGAAACAGACGCCCTTTCATCGGAGAAAATTGAAAAAACCTCCCGAACCAAGGTTGTAGAAATCCGCAATCCGCAATCCGAAATCCGACGCCGCCAAAGTAGCGAACCCGACGACGGCCTGGCCCGCAATCCGAAACAGGCCCATGTCCGAAGCGTTTTGCTTGGGGCCATATCTGAAACGACCGGGTATCCGGTTGAGATGCTTGAACTTGACATGACCCTTGATAATGACCTTGGGATCGATTCCATCAAACGGGTGGAGATTTTTTCAATTCTGCGGGAAAAGCTGCCCGATTCGCCTGAAATTGAACCGAAGCATCTCGGCGAACTGGAATCTCTGCAGGACATCGTGGATCACCTGGCCGCGGGTTTGCAGAAGCCGGGCTCGCGAAAAAAAAATGATGATACTGCAAAACGGGATAGTGAGACCCATGCGGATACGTCCCGCGATCATGTGAAAGCCACTTCTGATGCCTCCGACGTCTTAAGAATGGTCGTTTCCTGCGAACCCATAGAAACGTCCTCCCCCGACGCCGTTAAGATATCCAAGGCCGGCCCCTTCTGGATTACCCGGGATGATCGCGGACTTCATGTGGCCCTCCGGGAGCGGTTGCAGGATATGGGTTATGAAACGGTCCCGATTTCTTTTGCGGACCTTGATCGGTTGGACCCGCCCGATTCTCTGGCCGGTTTGATTATCCTCGGGTCGGAGGATATGGACGACCGTTTTATCTCAGACTCTTTTGGACTCCTCCGCATGGCTGAAAAGAGCCTTCGAAAGATCGAAAAGGATGGGATCACACGGTTTGTTACGGTGACTTTCATGGACGGCAAATTCGGGTTCGGCAACAATAAAAAGGAGATGGTTCCAATACAGGGAGGGCTTGCGGGGCTTTCAAAAACCGCCGGGCATGAATGGCCGGAGGTCGGGTGTCTGGCCCTTGATATGGGTGAGTTTGATGATAACGAAAAAATGGCGGTGGCAATTGTTTCTGAAATATTCAGGGCGGGTCCCATGGAACGGGGGCTTGGCAAAGATCACCGTCTTACCCTGAAACTCCTCTTAAGCCCACTCCAAAGCCGGGAAAAACGGGCCGATTCCATTCTTAACCCTGACGACGTCGTGATTGTCTCGGGAGGCGCCAGGGGGGTTACCGCTGAAGTAACGGCAGCCGTAGTCCGGGCTTATAGCCCGGTGGTCATACTTCTGGGAAGAAGCCCCGGGCCTCAAGATGAATCCCACATGTTCAGGCACTTGGAAACGGAGTCGGAAATCAAACGCGCCATCATGGCCGCTCATTCCCGCAAAATGTCCCCTAAAGCCCTTGATAAAGATTTCCGGAAGGTTATTGCCAACCGTGAGATAAATCGAAACATTGAACGGTTTACAAACTTAGGCGCAAAGGTCCAATACCATAGTGTCGATATCAGGAACTTGTCCGAGGTTGCCGGCGTGCTTGCCTTGGTCAGAACCGAATTCGGTAACATAGACGCCGTGATTCATGGCGCCGGTGTTCTGGAAGACCGTTTAATCGGGGATAAAACCATTGCGCAGTTTGAAAATGTCTATTCCACCAAAGTCGAAGGATTAAGAAACCTTTTTTCTGCAACCGAGTCGGATGATCTCAAAATGGTTGCCCTGTTTTCCTCTTCCTCCGCCCGGTTCGGAAGAAAAGGACAGATCGATTATGCTGCGGCAAACGAGGTGTTGAATAAGATGGCCCGGGAACAGGCGAGAACCCGGCCTGATTGCAGGACGGTTGCGATCAATTGGGGACCCTGGGATGGCGGCATGGTGACCGAGATCCTCAAGCCCCTGTTTAAGGAAGAGGGGCTTGACCTTATCGGCAAAAAGGCCGGTGCCGGATATTTTATTGATGAATTCGAATCCAACGAAAATGGGCCGGTCGAGGTCGTCGTTATGGGGGGGCCGTTGAAGGGAGAGGGGCTTCCTGATTCAATCCCCACCGGGGGTTCAACAACAACCGTCGGTCCCATGGCTTCCTCCTTTGAACTGGATCTTACCCTGGACCATTATCCCATCTTGCAGGATCATGTGATGAACGGGAATGCGGTTCTCCCCGCGGCGATCATGATCGAGTGGCTCGCTCACGGGGCGCTTCGGAACAACCCGGAATACCGTTTTGTGGGGTTTGACGACTTCAGGGTTCTCAAAGGAATTGTCATGGAAAATGGTGATTCACAACATCTCAAGATCACGGCCGGCCATCTTTCAGGCAACAATGGGAACCTCTCCATAACAACGGAGATTCGGGGAAACGGCAAAGGCCCCATACCGGCGTTGCATGCCTCGGCAAAGGTCATTCTTTCAAACAGGATGCCCGACAACGAAAACAGACGGATTCAGCCGGGGGACTTGAAACCCTATTCCCCCATGAACGGAAACATTTACAATGACACCCTTTTTCACGGAAAGCGCCTGCAAAATATCCTTTCGGTCAACTGGAGCGGTGATGACATTATCATTGTGGATCTGAGCCCGACCGATTCCCCATCGTCGTGGGTGGATGTTCGAATCCAAAACAGCTGGATTACCGATCCCGGAGCGCTTGACGGCGGTTTTCAGGCCATGATCCTCTGGAGTTTCCAGCAGTACAATGTGGGTTCTCTTCCCAACAAAAT
The DNA here is from genome assembly GCA_018644785.1 of Deltaproteobacteria bacterium. The sequence goes on from JABGPV010000086.1 coordinate 8,624, forward strand.
CGGAAAATACCGGCAGTTCAAGCGACAATTTCCAACGGACGGGGTCCGGGTGGCGGTACGGGTAAAGGAAAGAAGCGAGCACCGGGCCGTCGCGGACATTGAATTTGCAGACAGAAAATCGGGCGATTTGGTCGCCCGTATTGAAGACTATGAATGCACGCTGGACAAGTCTTTGAATGAAGCGTTCAAACGCCATATGCTGGGATGAAAAACAGTCAAAGGAAATGACACAACTTACCTCAATCCCTGAATACACTCGCTGGCTCAAAGAAATAAAAGATAAAATTTCCCGGGCACAGATACGGGCGGCACTTGCGGCCAGTCGTGAGTTGATTCTTTTTTACTGGGAACTTGGTGAATCAATTTCCGGTAAACTGAAAGAGAATACCTGGGGTAACAAGGTAATCGATCAGCTCTCAAAGGACCTTGCGTTAGAGTTTCCCGGCATCCAGGGGTTTTCACGGCGAAATCTCTACTATATAAAGAAATTTTATGAGTATTTTTCGGAGGTTGATATAATTGTGCCCCGAGCCGGGGCACAATTGGAAAATGAAATAGTGCCTCCATCTGGGGCGCAAACGATTCCGGCAATTATCTCCCATATCGGGGGGAAATTGCCGTGGAGCCATATCAAGATCGTTCTGGATAAAATCAAAAGCCATAAAGAAGCCCTCTTTTACATTAACGAAACCATAGAAAACGGCTGGAGTCGTGATGTTCTTGCGTTGCAAATAAAGTCCGGTCTGTATGCCCGGCAAGGAAAAGGGATTACTAATTTCAAGCACACATTGCCACCTCCACAGTCTGATCTGGCACAACAGACCCTTAAAGATCCGTACAGCTTTGATTTTCTGACAATGACAAAACCGTACAATGAGCGGAATATTGAGAATCAACTGACAACGCACATCACGAAATTCCTACTTGAACTTGGGAAAGGATTTGCCTTCATCGGCAGGCAATACCATCTTGAAGTAGGTGACAGTGACTACTATCTGGATCTGCTGTTTTATCATGTAACGCTGAAATGCTATGTCGTCGTAGAGCTCAAAAATACAAAGTTCATCCCAGAATATGCAGGAAAGCTCAATTTTTATCTTTCCGCTGTGGACAGCCTTCTGAAATCTGAATCTGATAACCCGACAATCGGGATTTTGCTTTGCCGTGACAAAAATAGCATTGAGGCAGAGTTTGCCCTAAGGGATATAAACAAGCCGATGGGAGTTAGTGAATTTACATTAACTGAGACCCTGCCAGATGATTTGAAGGGTTCATTACCCACTGTCGAAGAGATTGAATTAGATATTCAGTGTTTGGGAGAAGTTGAATGAATGAAGTGTTTAAACATTACGTACTGGGATGAAAAACAGTCAACCGATAGCGATTATTGGCATGGGCGGGATTTTCCCCGATGCTTCGAATCCGAAAAAACTCTGGGAAAACATTTTAAAAAGGCGGGATTCCTCCCGTGAAGTACCGCCCGGGCGCTGGGCCATCCCCCCGGAAAAGGCTTATGATCCAAAGCCCGGCGCCATCGACAGGGTATACACAACGCGTGGATGCTTTATCGATGAAACCGGGGTCCATGTGGATCTTACGGGCCTCCATATATCACCCGATTTTCTGAATCGTCTGGACCCCCTTTTTCGTCTTCTCCTCATGGCGGGAAAACAAGCCTTTGATGATGCACGCATCAAGGGAGAGGACCACCGCAACACCGGGGTGATCCTCGGGAACCTGGTTCTGCCAACCGATTCATTATCCGCCATTGCCGAAGAAACACTGTTTCGTACCTTTGAAGAAACACTTCTTTCCGAAAGTCAGACCCCATTTTGCAAGACCGATCCCCTGAATATCCATGTGGCCGGGTTGCCGGCGGGGATACTGTCAAAGGCCCTGGGGCTCGGGGGTGACAGCTTTACGCTGGATGCGGCGTGTGCCTCTTCTTTGTACGCCATGAAACTGGCCGTGGACGAACTTTCCTCCGGTCGGGCCGACACCATGCTCTGCGGCGGTGTTTCCCGGCCCAGTTGCCTTTATACCCAGATGGGCTTTTCCCAATTGAGAGCCATTTCCCCCAGTGGGCGGAGCGCGCCCTTTGACGCGGATGCCGACGGTCTGGTGGTGGGAGAGGGCGCAGGGATTTTTGTGCTGAAGCGCCTTTCCGACGCGCTCATGGAAAATTGCAACATATATGCCGTCATACGGGGCATTGGGCTATCAAACGACATGGGCGGCAGATTGCTGGCGCCCACCTCCGAAGGGCAGCTCAGGGCCATGGGGACCGCCTATGAAGCAGCAGGCTGGCATCCCCATGACGTGGACCTCATTGAATGCCATGCCACCGGAACGTCTGTGGGGGATGCGGTCGAATTTGAAAGCCTGAAAAGGCTTTGGGAAGGGGCCGACAATAAACCGTCATGTGTGTTGGGTTCCGTTAAATCCAACATCGGTCACCTGCTCACGGCGGCGGGTGCCGCCGCTTGCATCAAGACCATTTTTGCCCTCCGGGAAAAGACGCTTCCGCCATCGGCGAATTTCAATAAGGCGCAGGAATCCTTTGAAATAGAAAAAACGCCTTTCACGATCCTTAAAACGGCCAAGCCTTGGAATAGACAGAATAAGAACACCACCCGGAAGGCTGCTGTGAGCGCTTTCGGATTCGGCGGGATCAATGCGCATGTTCTGCTTGAAGAGTGGACCGGTTTGAAGGAAGACTTCCCGGAAACGGAGCCCCGGGATTTTAAGAGGGACCCGGCCCATGTGGCGGTCATCGGCATGGATACCCATTTCGGGAAATTGGATTCGCTGGAATCTTTCAAGACGTGCGTTTTAAAGGGGATAACGCCGGAACCGGGATCCCGGGACAATTCCCGGGGCGTTTATGAGACTAAATGGTTTAAAAAGAGTGAATCGTCCGGTATGAGGCAGGCGGGTTTCTTTATGAACCAGGTCGAAATTCCGGCAGGGCTTTTCCGGATTCCCCCCAAAGAGCTCCATGAGATGCTCCCCCAGCAACTCCTCATGCTCAAGACAGCCGTTGGCGCATGGGACGACGCAGGTCTTGAAACCAAAAACAATATGCGTGCCGGCACGTTCATGGGGATCGGGCTCGATCCCAACACCACAAACTATCATGTGAGATGGTGCGTTGAACAGAACGGCGCAGCATGGGCGAAAAAGCTGAAACCCGATAATTCCCCGGCGGATCGGGAAAAATGGGTTGCGGATCTTCGCGATGCCGCAGGTCCGGGGCTTACGGCAAACCGCACCATGGGGGGGTTGGGGAGCGTCATTGCCAGCAGAATTGCCAGGGAACTCTCCATGGGAGGTCCCTGTTTCACCCTTTCAAGCGAAGAAAGTTCAGGGACAAATGCCCTCAAGACTGCCGTAAGAGCTCTCCAAAACCACGCCATCGATACGGCGCTTGTGGGGGCCGTGGAAATGACGGGAGATGTGCGATCCCTTTTGAGCCGGAACGCTCTCCGGCCGTTTTCCACATCCGGAAAGATAAACGCCTTTGACGCGGATGCCCATGGCGCCATCATGGGGGAAGGGGCGGGCGCTGTTGTCCTTAAACGTCTCGAAGACGCGGTTCGGGACAAGGACCGGATCTATTGCGTCATCAAGGGGATCGGCGCGTCAACAGGCGGAACACCCCGGGATCTTTTGCCGGATGCGCCTTCATACGTGTCTTCCATGAAAAAGGCCTGCGAGGAAGCGGATTGCCTTCCGGAGCGAATCGGATATGTGGAAACCCATGGCAGCGGCTATCCCTTTGAAGACAAAATGGAGATTGAAGCGCTTTCTTCAATTTTTGGGGCAACGGATGAACTTCATGGGCCAGGGTCCCGGGAATTTTCAGGACGGCAACAGGCCCTTGGAAGTGTAAAGGCGGGTATCGGCCATACGGGCGCGGCATCGTCGCTGGCATCGTTTATCAAGGCCGCCCTTTGCGTGTACCATGAAATTCTGCCGCCGCTGAAAGCCTCAAGAAATCCGCTGCCGAAATTGTTTGAACCGGGTCCATTGTTTATTCCCGCCACGCCCCGCTACTGGTTGCACGATCGCGCGGACGGCCCTCGAAGGGCCCTTGTGAGTTCTTGCAGCATCACCGGCAATTGCGCACATGTTCTGTTGGAGGCATTTGAACCGGAAACCCCATGGTTAGAAGATTCTGAAAAACGCGCATCCTTGGGGCTGAGGGACGAAGGGTTGTTTGGGGTGAGTGCCCATACCCACGAAGGCATCCTTAAGGGCCTGGATCATTTCCGCGGATTTGTTAAAAGTCAGGCAGGGGTCCCTTCCGAAAACATGGAAGCGCTTGCCCGGTTGTGGTGGCGGCGTCACCGGGTCGGCAAACCACCGGCGCTTTCGGTAACGTTTATTGCACAAAACAGAAAAGAACTTCTGAAACAGATCTCCCAATTTAAAAGATCCGTCCGGGAAAACCCCGGTAAACGGGTGGGTCACGAGCGGTCGTCCATTCCCGATGCATCGTTTCAGGACCGGGTTTTTTACAATCCCCAACCCATGGCATCCGGGAACAAAAACGAGATTTGTTTCGTCTTTCCCGGTTCCGGGAACACGTTTCCCGGCATGGGTCGGGAATTATTTGTTCAGTGGCCGGAAATACTCAGGAAGCAATATCAAGAGAATCTCTACCTGCGGCGTCAATATCGTCCCGATTGTTTCTGGGACATTGACAAGCGGTATGAAGACAACCTCTTCAAAAAACGCCATGACCGCAGATCCATGATATTCGGTCACGTTTCACTCTGCACAGGCGTAAGCGATCTTGTGCAAACCTTTGGCATCAAACCGAATTCGGTTGTGGGTTACAGTTTGGGCGAAACCGCGGGGCTGTTTGCCCTGAAAGCGTGGCCAAACAGAGATGAAATGCTTGGGAAGATCCAAAAATCAACCCTGTTCACCCAGGATCTGGCGGGAGAATCGAGAGCGGCCCGCAGGCACTGGAAATGGCCCCGGAACAAACCGCTTAATTGGGTTTTGTTCACCATAGATCGGTCCATGGACGTTATCCGGGATTTGCTGGAAAAACACGATTATGTATACCCGTTGATTTCAAATACAAGCGAGGAATGCGTCATCGGAGGGGAACGTAGCGCGGTTGAGGGTTTTATCCATGGGATCGGCTGCCGGCATGTGCCCATCGAGGGCGTCAGCATCGCCCACTGTGACGTTTTAAAAGAAGTTGAAGAAGACTACCGGGAATTGCATCTTCAGAAAACCACTGTCCCTCCCCAAATAAAATACTACAGTGGCGCCCGGGGCCATTCCTATGACGTTACCCGGGAATCAGCTGCCGATGCAATCCTCTCCCATGCCCTCAATGGCGTTGATTTCCCCAAAACCATTAAAGCCGCCTATGAGGACGGGGCAAGAATATTTCTGGAAATCGGTCCCGGCGCATCCTGCAGCCGGATGATCAACCATATCCTCAAGGGACGTCCCCATGTTGCAAGGTCGTTCTGTATCCAAGGTCAAAATCCGTACTCCCTGATTCTGCGCGGTCTGGGGCAATGCATCGCAGAAGGCATTCCCGTGAATATGGAGGGATTGTACGGCCGGGATTTCAACAAGGCCGCGCCAGTAAAAAATGATGATCCAGATGGCTCACCGTCCATCCGCATAAAAACCGGCGGGAAGCCCTTTGTCATGCCAGAATTGATGGGGACCGCTCAAAAAGAGACTGCCGGCGCCATTGAACCAGAAGGGCCCACGGACCCGATGGGAAAATCGACTGCGTCTGATGAACTGATCGCGCAGTTTACCAAAACCGAGCAGGCAAAGATCGACGCCCACGGCATGTACCTGAAGTTCTCATCCGAAATAACCGAGATAATGGCGGATAATCTGGCGCAACAGATTGCGATTATTGAAAAATCCGGTGGCGGTACCGCCATAACCGTTTCAGACAAACCTGCGAGATCCCTTACGCGTGAGCAGTGCATGGAATATGCCGTTGGTGCCATTTCAAAGGTGTTCGGTGAAAAATATGCCGAAATTGACGGATATCCCACCCGTGTCCGTCTCCCGGACGAACCGTTGATGCTGGTTGACAGGGTCGTTTCCATTGAAGGTGAGCCTTTGGTTTTGGGCCCTTCGAGAATCATCACCGAGCATTATGTAAAAGACGGCGCATGGTATCTTGACTCGGGCAGGATGCCCATATGCATCACCGTGGAGGCCGGTCAGGCCGATCTGATGCTTTCCGGTTTTGCGGGGATCGATTTTTACACCAAGGGGTTGGCCGTATACCGGCTTTTGGACGCGGATATCACATTTCACCGGCATCTGCCCCTGCCCGGAGAGACGATCCGCTATGATATCCGGATCAAGCGATTTTTTACGTTGAACGGCACCCGGTTTTTTAATTTTGAATATGACGGCACCATCGATGAAACGCCGTTGTTGACCATGAGAAACGGCTGTGCCGGTTTTTTTACCCAAGAGGCCCTTGCCGCGGGAAGGGGATTGACGACTAACCGTTTAAACAGCGGTTCAATAAAAGGCAAAGTGGATCCGGGGTGGCGGGAACTGGTGGCCATGAAAGTTGAATCCTATGATGAAGGGCAGCTGGACGCCCTTCGCGGCGGCGACTTGGCCGCGTGTTTCGGCCCTTCATTTAAACGCCATGGGTTGCAGCATCCTTTAAGCATACCGGGTGGCAGGATGAAGCTGGTGGATCGCATCGTGGAAATGGATCCCAAAGGGGGTCGTTACGGCCTGGGGTTGATCCGGGCCGAAGCCGATATCCACCCCGACGACTGGTTTTTGACGTGCCATTTTGTGGATGATCGCGTCATGCCGGGGACCCTCATGTATGAATGTTGCATGCATACCCTCAGAATCTTTCTGTTGAGGATGGGCTGGATCGCAAACGCCCGGGAAGTTTCTCTCGAACCGGTTCAAGACGTAACGAGCTGTTTGAAATGCAGGGGACAGGTGCTTGAAACAACGTCTGTCGTAACCTATGAAATCGTTATTAAAGAGTTGGGCATCCACCCGGAGCCCTACGCCATTGCCGATGCCAGGATGGTTGCGGACGGGAAATACATCGTGGATATGGAAAACATGTCCATCCGGATGGCGGGGATGACATTTGAGCAATTGGCGGCCTTATGGCAAGCAGAACCTGAGTCTAAAAAGGATCAACCGCCCAATGAATTCAAACCGGCGGTTTATGACGAAAGCCGGATCATCGCTTTCACCCAAGGGAAACCATCCGTGGCCTTCGGCGCACCGTACCAGGTATTTGACGAGAAGCGCCGCATCGCCCGCCTGCCGAGAGTCCCCTATCAATTCCTGGATCGCATTACCCATGTGGCGGGAGAACCCTGGCAGATGGTGCCGGGGGGCGTTGCTGAGGCCCAATACAAGGTTCCGGAGGATGCGTGGTATTTTGCCGCCAATCGTCAGAACCTCATGCCCTTTGCCGTGCTCCTGGAGATCGCCCTGCAGCCGTGTGGATGGCTTGCGGCATATGTGGGAAGCGCCTTGACCAGCCATATTGATTTGAAATTCAGAAATCTCGGGGGAGAAGGGGTTCAGACTCTGCCGGTGACCCGCGGGTCGGGGATATTGACCACAAGGGTCAAAATTACCAATGTATCCGATTCCGGCGGCATGATTATTCAGCATTTCACTTTCGAGGTGAAAAATTTAGAAGGGACCGTCTACCAGGGAACCACCTATTTCGGGTTTTTTTCAGCCCAGGCCCTTCAAAATCAGAAAGGGATTCAGGATGCGGAACCGTATGAACCATCCCGGTCCGAACGGGAACTTGGGATCAAAAATATAAAATACCCCGCCGAACCGCCCTGTCCCGGAGAGAAAATGCGGATGATAAATCGTATAGATCTGTTTATCCCCGAGGGTGGACCGAATCGGCTCGGCTTTATCCGCGGCAGCAAAAAGGTAGATCCGGATGAATGGTTTTTTAAAGCGCATTTCTATCAGGACCCTGTTATTCCCGGTTCTCTGGGTCTGGAAGCATTTATCCAGTTGCTGAAATTTGTTGCAACCCGGCGATGGGGCGCGTCATATGAAACCGTGTTTGAAGGGATGAATGAAAAACATCAGTGGCTCTATCGCGGACAGGTGGTTCCCACGGACCAGACCGTCACAGTTGAAGCTGTCATTACCGAAGTGGATGATGACGAGCGGTCCATCCGCGCGGACGGGTTTTTGATGGTTGACGGGCGCGTGGTTTATAAACTGACGGATTTTACTTTGACCGTTAAATAGACGTTATCCTAAAAAATACAAGTTTTTCCTTGACTTGAAATATCGGAGGACGTAAGGAAAACAATTAAATAACGCTATTATCATTTAATAACTATTGCCACCAGCGTCTTTTTTCATCTTCAGTTCCAAGAGGAAAGAATATGACCCACGGCATTTAAAACCCCGCTTCTCAAGAGAGAACGGGGTTTTTTGTTGGCTTGAAAACGGGACCGTGTCATCACAGGCAATTGTGCTAAAGCTCCTTACAGCGCAAAAGGAATTGTGTGGGGATTTTTATATAGGCATTATCCGGTTTTCCGGATATCACCTCAATTTTCATGTTATCCATCTAGCAAACTACAATCTTTCAGCCATTATTTGTCAGGAAAAAACTAGATTAGGATTTATCCAAAACTGTATAATGACTTGTCAGAAAATATCTTTAAATGCTTAAGTTAGCTGTCGAATTTAACAGAAACTATGGAATCGCTTTTCTACATACCATGATAGGTGTGGAGATATGCAGAACTATAGAATAACTTGTTGAACAGACCGCTACGCGGGGAGAGGGGCAAAAGCTACGTAAGCGCCAAAATAACCGCTTCTTTTCCCCGCCTGCGAGGCGTGTCATAATCGGGCAACCTTTTTAATCCTGAGGA
>JABGPV010000860.1 GCA_018644785.1 Deltaproteobacteria bacterium
ACGAAACATTTTCAGAAATTATAAAGCTATCAGAACAATGCCAATTTAATGATTGTGCTCATATTAATGAAAAAGGTTGTGCTGTTTTAAAAGCAGTGGAAATTGGACAAGTACCAGAGAAAAGATATCTAAATTATACAAAAATGAAAAAAGAATCAATTTATAATGAAATGTCATATTTGGAGAAAAAGCAAAAAGATAAACAGTTCGGGAAATTATGTAAAACTGTAATGAAGCACAAGAAAAATCGCAGGTAGCACCTAACGATAATTCCGGGGACACAATACTTAATTTTTTTCCAATAAACGTGGTCAGCCCCAATTACGGGCTCACAAACGATTGGACCTTTAGCTAGGAGGAAAAGTGAATTTGCTTGGTAAACTGCTCTCACAATGCGGAAGGCCTCGCGGATGGTTTGGCCGGATCCTTGTTCGTGGTATGAACTTAGGGCATTCTGGTATGACGCGTTGGGGTCTTTCGAAGGTGGAGATTCCTGAACACGCGAACGTACTCGATATCGGGTGCGGTGGCGGTCGAACCCTTGAGAATCTCGCATCCCTAGTT
>JABGPV010000861.1 GCA_018644785.1 Deltaproteobacteria bacterium
CAGCCTGAACTGACGGAAGTGCAAAGCGGAATGAGCCTTCATAACCCAGAATGTCCTTGAAACCGCGACCCAGTGACCCTGTTGTGACGGCACGCGGAATTGTTTTCCCAACAACACTACAAAATTGTCAATGCCAGATCACTCCCAAGAGGTCTGTCAGCTCGCCCATGCTCCTGAAATTCATGGTATTTTTTATCCTGAAGCGGAGTTCGTCTTTAAATAATTTTGTATTGTGTCCCCGGAATTTCCTATATTGGACTGTGGTTGAATTGGTATGCCCAAGGTGGATTTGGCAAGGAGATTTGACCTAACGCCGGCCGCTGTCAGTTGTGCTGTTCAACGTGGAGAAAAAGTTGACATCTTGGATCATTTCAGATTAATCTTTTCCATCAGCCCTGACAAGGTCCTCGGCGTGTTTGCTGACCTTTTCAGGAGAATATTTTGCCTTCGACCCTCTGGTAGGCGCGGTCAGAAATAGTTACGTATAAGACCAGAAAACAACTGGCGAGCAATGGGAGCAGATTTATGATGGAAAGAATTGTGGTAGACTCAAAAATCCATTTC
>JABGPV010000862.1 GCA_018644785.1 Deltaproteobacteria bacterium
TTATCTTTGTTTTTGAAGGGCAAAGCGCCCAAAAAAGTGACGTACCATACGAGGCTCCCCGCATCCGAAACCATCCGTACCGCGAAAAAGCTGCTTCGAGACGGAAGCTATTCCATGGTATTAAACAATTGCGAGCATTTTGCCGCATATTGTGCAACGGGAAAAAAGAAAAGCATGCAGGTACGGAAAATCGTGGCAGGATTGAGTACCGCCGCAACCGGGATTGTCATCTTAGTATTGACCAAAAAAGTATTTCGTCGATAAGAAGATGATCTCGAAACTTCATTTCGGGACTGTTTCAGAAAATAAGAATCGGTTTCCCCATTTAAACCACTAATATGTGAGGAGGAATGACATGGGCAGTTACAAGAAATACGTGAAGATAGCTGTATCGACCATACTGCTTCCTTTGGCAATGGAAGCCATTAAAAAACTGATCACCAAGCACACGAAGAAGCGGGAAAATGATTCCGCCGTCGAAGAATGCGAAGATTTCGTTCCCGCCCCTCGGGCCGATCAGCGGGAAAGCCTGTAATTTCACGACCCCGGGTACAGGCACTACA
>JABGPV010000863.1 GCA_018644785.1 Deltaproteobacteria bacterium
GGGTCGACGACATGCAGGATGCACCTGATGACGGATTTATCAAAGACCGGGCAGAGGTTGTCTATTTTACCGGCTGTGTATCCGCCTACTTCCCCATGGCCCAGCAGATCCCCATCGCCCTGGCACGGGTTTTTCAGGCGGCCGGAGTGGATTTTACCCTCCTGGGCGAGGATGAGTGGTGCTGTGGTTTTCCGCTGCTCGGTGCCGGCCTCAGAGAAATGAGCCAGGAGGTCATCGACCACAATGTCGCGGTTATTAAGGCAAAAGGGGCAAAAACCATCGTTTTTGCCTGCCCCTCCTGCCTTCAGATGTGGCGCGAGTACTATCCACCCGAATTTAGACTTACCCATTTCACCGAATACGTTTTTGATCTGGTCAGAGCCGGCAGGGTTCCTTTGCAGGAACTTCCCTTGACCGTAACCTATCACGATCCCTGCGACCTGGGACGAGGCGCCAGGGTATACGAAAAACCCAGACAGGTGATTCGCTCTTTGCCCGGCGTTAAGCTGGTTGAGATGACCCGCAACCGGGAAAAGTGTGCCTGCTGCGGGGGTGGCGGGAAC
>JABGPV010000864.1 GCA_018644785.1 Deltaproteobacteria bacterium
TTGTCTGTAAAATGTTCAGTCTTTATCAGCAATGTCCGGTTAGGTTTTTGCAGAAAACTGAATGATGAATCTCGGATCGCGCTGATAAGGATTTATTAGATATTCTTAGTTTAGCGCAGCGAAAATAAGCCTTGTTTGAGCGAGGTACGAGTGAGTCTGGCGGTTTTTCGTGAAGCAAACTTAGAATATCTTTAAATCATTATGCGTCGAGACGGGTTTTATCGTTCAGCTTTTGTTTTGCAAAAACCTAACCGGACATTGCTGAGTCTTTATGGTATTTTTGCGGACAGATTATGCCAAGTTATTTTTGTACGATCCCTTAATGTCTAAACGAAAACGTAGATTCTTTGTCACTATTCAATTACATTTTCCGATTGAGTCCTGCTTACAGATTCTACCGTCAATCCAGACTGCACCACTGAGATCCGCATTGGTCAGATTTACACCTTCGATTTTGGCTCCTTTCAACTCAGCACTGACCAGTTTCGCATCGGTGAAATTGGCTCCAGTCAAATTGGTGTTTCTCAGGAACACTCCGGTGAGATTAGCACCGGTCATATTC
>JABGPV010000865.1 GCA_018644785.1 Deltaproteobacteria bacterium
ATGGCAACCGATCTGGGCCGTATTGTGCATGAAGTTCTGGCCACCGCCAGGCGTTGAGGAAAAATTGCAGCTTTTGCCTTGAAACCGTTGCACAGGAAACCGTTCCGCATTATGTTCCCGGCTGACTGGATATTGGGGCGTGGCCAAGTGGTTAAGGCGCTGGTTTTTGGTATCGGTATTCGGAGGTTCGAATCCTCCCGCCCCAGCCAGTCTGAAATAGCTCGTAAACCTCGGTTTTCGGGCTTTTTTCTTGCGTAGCTAGGTACGCTGATTGGCTGTTTTCTGCGGTTTTGGCGAAAACAGCTTTTTTTATTTCCTTAAATCAATGGCTTCCAGACCACCCCCAAAGTGCAAAAGTTGCCAGATCTGGCAAGTCGGTGCTCAAAAAAAGTTGCCAGAAATTTTGACTTGCCAGAAAGCAGGAAAAGCCTGTTGCAAGCATACCTAAATAATTTCTAAGATATTGAAAATAAACATAAATCATATCTCATGCGGTATCGGTGAAATGTCCCTGTCTCGCAAAAGTTTCTGTCAATTGATAGGAAATTGTTGCATCCAAAG
>JABGPV010000866.1 GCA_018644785.1 Deltaproteobacteria bacterium
GATCTCGTCATCGGACAAACCACCCGATGCCTGGATGCGGATCTGTTGCTCTTTGCCCGTCGCCTTGTCCTTGGCCGAGACGTTGACGATGCCGTTGGCATCGATATCAAAGGCCACCTCGATTTGCGGCACGCCGCGGGGCGCGGCGGGCAGACCAACCAGATCAAACTGACCAAGCAACTTGTTATCGGCGGCCATTTCACGCTCACCCTGGAAAACCCGGATGGTCACGGCGGATTGGCCGTCTTCGGCTGTCGAGAAGGTTTGCGCCTTCTTGGTGGGAATGGTGGTGTTGCGTTCGATCAGCTTGGAGAAGACACCGCCCAGGGTCTCGATACCCAGCGACAGCGGCGTGACGTCCAGCAACAGCACGTCCCGGACGTCGCCCTTGAGCACCCCGCCCTGGATGGCGGCCCCGCGGGCCACCACCTCGTCGGGATTGACCCCCCGTGAGGGTTCCTGGCCGAAGATCCGCTGCACTTTCTCCTGAACCGCCGGCATGCGGGTCATGCCGCCCACCAGGATCACCTCGCCGATCTCTGCGCCCGCAAGCCCGGCA
>JABGPV010000867.1 GCA_018644785.1 Deltaproteobacteria bacterium
AAGGCGTTTTTGTCCATCAATTGATTGCCCCCCATGATCGAGAAAGGGCAGGGAAGAAAATTGCTGAAATTTTGCATGGAAAAAAATCGAGGGGCAATGAATACACGGCGCAGAGAAAAGATGGCACAACCTTTCCTGTGATGATCTATTCGTCACCCATCATTAAAAAAGGGAAACCGGTGGGCTTGAGGGGTATTGTCGTAGATATCACCGAATTCAAGCAGGGGGAGGAAGAGAAAGCTAAGCTGGAAGCTCGAATTCGGCAGGCTGAAAAGATGGAAGCGATGGGAAACCTGGCGGGTGGCGTGGCCCACGACCTGAACAATATCCTCTCCAGTGTGACCGGTTTTCCCGAGTTGATCTTGTTGGATCTCACTGAAGATAGTCCGCTGAGGGGTCCCCTCCAGGTCATTAAGGATTCGGGAGAAAAAGCCGCTCAGGTCGTGCAAGACTTACTGACGCTGGCGAGAAGAGGGGTCTCTGTTGAAGATGTAGTGAATGCAAATGACATCATCTCAGATCTCCTGAGATCGCCTGAATATGGCAAGCTGAAATGG
>JABGPV010000868.1 GCA_018644785.1 Deltaproteobacteria bacterium
TTTCATTTGTCCCTCGTCAAGGCCTGACTAACACCATTCTCTACATTCTCTACAATCCGCAGTCTGATAGCGTATGAATTCAGAACCAATGGGGAAATAGCCAATAATGAACCCGAAATTCGGTCTTTGCTTTCAGTTTTTCTTGACTTAAAAAGTTGCTAAGTGTAGGCAATGCTATAAGCATACAAAGGACAGATTCCTTTTTTTATTCAATGAAAAAAAGAGGAGCATGAATGGTATTCATTAATCAGAAACCCCGTTACTCCCGAACAGATGGAGATCGGGGTTTTGTATTTTGTACAATCCCCGCGTTCCCGCGTTCCCGCGTTCCCGTGTTGGAACACACCCGGGGCGCTCGGTGGCTTTGCGGGAATCGATGAACGGGCTTTTTGAAATGCTGGAAAAAGGTTATCCACAGATGACAAGGGTTGTTGAAGATTCAAAGGTTCGATCAGGAGGTAAGAAATGAGTGGACTGAAAAATGGCAATCCTATTCCTGAATACTCAAGCCTACTTGCCGAGGTTAAGGAACGCATCCGTTCAGCGCAGTATAGCGC
>JABGPV010000869.1 GCA_018644785.1 Deltaproteobacteria bacterium
AAACCAAGAGAAAAATCAATCCGAAAATTAGCACATACCCCATGCTGCAGCCTCCAAGCTTTAACTGTTAAACACTTTCTTACAGAATACTTGATTTTCTGTTGGATCACAACAATTGACTAAGGGTCGGCTCAAAAATTAGTCCAGCGTTTTCTACGACAACGCGTTTCGCTTTCAGCAAAACACTCTTGTCGCTTCGCGATTTCCCAAACAAGGAAAATCACTTGAAAACGCGAGTAGAAAAATCCGTCAGTAAGGATTTTTCGTATGCCAGTTATTTTGGGACTTTTGCGGGCAGATTATGCCAAGTTATTTTTGTACGATCCCTAAGTCTTTATCAGCTGCAAACAATATACGAAAAAAAAGCCATGAAAATAATTACAAATTCAAGCTTAGGCATTTTCTTAACAGCTATCTTTTTTGTCTTTGGGTTCTCGGTATCTGTGCCAGCGCAAAATAGTGTACTTGGAGAGGCCGACCTGGAAAAACTTCGCCAGGAGGTACCGACTCTGTCCCAGGATGTGAGGTTTACCACCGAACAGGGACGACAAATGCTG
>JABGPV010000087.1 GCA_018644785.1 Deltaproteobacteria bacterium
CGTCTTATTCACGGATTTGGATGAAAGCTATGTGCTGACGCTGGAAAACGGCGTTTTACACCACCGCAGGTCGCCCCCGGACCCGGATGCCAATGCCGGCGTGAACCTGACCCACGACCTTTTCCTGAAAATGCTCGTGGGTCAGGCCGGCATCAAGGAAACCATTTTCTCGGATGATCTCAAAACCAGCGGTAGTCGCATCGATCTAGTGCGGTTTCTGCTCCTCTTCGACAAGCCCGACGGCAATTTCAATATGGTCACGCCATAGGGCAGAAAGCGTAGGGGTGTCCTGTCAAAAGACACAACCCGGGACTTCTGGGAACAATTCAAGGCCGGTGTTAAAGAGAGAAAAAATAAGTAATTATTGTCTAGTTTTTCCTTGACGCCCCGTTAGTATTTCGTTACAGTCCGCTGCTGAAAAGGAGATCTTATTTTCACCTAATTCAAGGTCAGCAGAGCAAAAATGACCAGGCGCTACCATACGGATCTATGCCTTACAACTGGTTCTCACCCGGTCGTCGTAGCTTCGCTACTGTGGCGGAGTCGGCTAACCTTCGAGACGGTAATAATGAAACAGAACGCCCTTTAGCAGAAATGCAGGGGCGTTTTTTATTGCCGTAATATTATGACATAGGACTTTAAGGTTTATCCGGGTTATTTTTGTCCGGCAGGCCGATTTCGCTTCTTCATTGTGGAGACGCCATGCTGATAGCAAAGTTCAAGTCAAGAAACGGAGAAGTCGGCGTTGACAAATTCGTTTCGGGAAAGTATGACCTTGTTTTGATGGACATGCGGATGCTGGTCATGGATGGGTATACTGCGACCCGGGAGATCCGGAAGTGGGAAAAGGAATACCGTAAAGATCCCACCCCGATCATCGCCCTGACCGCCCATGCGCTTATGGAAGACAGGCAGAAATGCCTGGATGCGGGGTGTACCGATTATTTGTCCAAGCCCATAAAAAAGGGAGACCTTTTGAAAAAAATTTCGGAATATGCCTAAACCGATTTATACATCCCCCGGGTGTGTACCAGTCGAAGAAATTCCGGGGGACAGTATGTTTATTTCTTGTATTACACAGCGCGGCAACAAGCGTTACGGGCAAATATTCGCCCCCCTTTCTAAAGAAGGGTCAATCAAAGATTTGACCCCAATTCCATTCACAATTCTCACCAAAAAGTTCTAAGCCCAAATCGATGATACGCTTTGAAATCGCGATCCTTTGATACCAGGGTCATTTTTCGCTGAATAGCCTGCCAGATAATGATACGGTCAAAGGGGTCCTTGTGTGAGAGCCTTGGCAACTTATGGAAAGTAGATGCTTCAGCGGCGGTAATCGGCAATATTTCCAGATTCATCTGAGCTGCGAAATCAGGCAGTTCTTCCGGTTTCACCCCGGTTAATTCGAGTTTTCCAAGTGTATACTTCAAGGAAATCTCCCAGAATGCAACTACACTGACAGCCACGTCATTGTTCGTAGACTTCACCTCACGAATTACCGCCTTGCTCAATTTGCCGGTGGCAAAAAGCGACCATAAAAACACATGGGTATCCAGTAATATGTTCATAAGGCCAGCATTTCTTTCTCACTAATCTCAAAGTCATCGTGGATTATGCATCCGGCCCGGTCCTCAAGTAAGCCAAGACTCCTTTCCGGGGTAGAGACATAGGATGAATATGGGACAATTACAGCGACTTTTTCCCGTTTTTTGCCGTAACTTATAACAATTTCCTGACCGTTTCTTATTTTTTTCAAAACCTCCGAAAAACCGGCTTTCAGTTCTCCTATCGTAAGTGTTTGCATATGAGTTCTCCTTTGGTATTGTACATATCGGTCAGCATAACGTAGTTCTTGACAACTTGTCAAGAACGAAGCATCCGGCATCTGGTCTCAAATCTTGATGAACCCTATTCAGTCAAGTATAAAATTTCGTTTAAACGTCATGACGAAGCTTCCTGGCAGCTTTCGGTCCCTACGAACCCGATTCGTATGGCAGCAGCATGTTCGAACGCCCCTTGCAGGTTTCACACTCCTCCAGAATCGGGGTCAGGAAAGACCAGCAACGCTCCAGCCCATCCTGCCGCCAGAAAAGCATCTGGTCCCCCAGCATGCAGTCCAGAAGCACTTTTTCGTAGGCGTCCAGCACGGGGCCGGTATAGTTCTGATGATATTGAAAATCCATGGTGACGGATCTCAAGCAGACCCTGGCGAAAGTGGGGGTCAGGGAATCCCATAGATTGTCTGTGGGAAAGGGCCTAATGGTTCCGTAGCCCTGACCTTCTCATCCCTTACGCGGTCCGCTTTAAACAGGGATGGCGGGTCCATGGCTGTGAGCGCCAGGAGCTGCATCATGTGGTTCTGGAACATATCCCGTATAGGGAGTCAAATCTTTGATTGACTTAAATAATTATAGCTCCGTGAGCAACACAATCAGCAGGGTAAACAGAAGGTTGCGAAGCAATAAACTCAACAAGCGTTACGGGCAAATATTCGCCCCCCTTTCTAAAGAAGGGTCAATCAAAGATTTGACCCCCATTCACGTGCGGCTTCCTTATTGAGAGGGTTATGCGTCGTAGGGGATCACGCCTCTGATACCCAGTTTTCACACCTGAGGTTTGGGATCCTGGAGAATTCGGTGATGTTATTTGTGACAATCGTTAGATCGAGGCTCAAGGCATGGGCGGCTATCAGTGTATCAAGCGGACCGATTGTTTTTCCTTTGGATTCCAGGAATACCCTTATTTTCCCGTACCGTTCCACCAATCTCTTGCCATGAAAAGGAAGAGCGGTCAGAGGCAGCAGGAATTCATCAAGGGCCATTTGATTCCTGGTTTTTTGCGTACTTTTCTCGACACCATATTGAAGTTCCGCTTGTGTTATTGAAGAAATCCCGAATTCATGAACGGGATATCGTTCAAACTTTTGCAATACCTTTTTCGGCTTTTCATTGATGATGTATATACAAATATTTGTGTCCAGGAGATATTTCATTGGAACATGGGCTCGCGCTTCTGATCTTGTCTGGGTTGGTTTCGCTCAATTTGGAAATCTTTAGCAAAATGGTCTAAGCTGTCAAAAAGAGGTTTCCATGAGTTTTCTTTAGGTAGTAAAACAATAGTTTCACCCTGTTTTTTGATATAAACCTCGCTACCGGCCATTCTAAATTCCTTTGGCAATCTGACGGCCTGGCTTTGCCCATTCTTAAACAGTTTTGCAGTTTTCATCTTTATCCTCCCGTATAAATATATATTGAGAGTATGTATTTCAAATGCTGTTTGTCAAGAGAAAATCTAACACTGTTGATTGCGTTGCTCGCGTCAAGGGAGGGGGTGGACTGTGGAAGATCCCCTGCATCGAAGTAGTTGGCAATGCAGGTTTGGCCCCCTTTCTTGACAACCTGATACCATTTCGCGCTATTCCGCCAACACGTCTGTCTTATGCCGGCGAGAGATTATATGTCCCTGTAATTAGTAGCTTTTTAATGGGAAAATATCTTTTGTCAATAGTCATTTATTTTGCTACAATCCTGCTCTTTGTCTTTTATTGCTTTTACTTGGTATTAAGAATTTTCGGAAGACGCATCGTTGTAGTTGATTCCCACTCTAACCGTCTTCAGTGCTGAAGCGGTTTCATGATTCCACTGGATGGCGAGCCAAGCATACTTACCGGGTTAAAAGGGAGCCCATGAAGCGGATACTAACAGTTGATGACGACCTCCTTCCATCCTCAAAGCCCTCAAGCTGGGGCTTGGCTCAGAACATGTGCTGGTGGATACGGTCGAAAACGGCGCCGGCGCCATCGCGCTCGGTTCCCTGAAACAATTCTATTCGGCGTTGAGCCGTCCCGGTGCATTCAAAGACGGGAGCGTTGATCCGGGAGATTTTATTTCGGTGGATTCGGACCCGTTTACTTTCAAGGGATCAGAGATAATGAAGAGGTGATAACATGACATACGCTTCACTGGGTTGTTTTCTAATAGGCGTTACGGGCCCGGGCATCACCGCCAGCGGCGAGGCCCTCATCGGGAGCGTCAGTGATGATCCCTATGATGTGCGGACATTTCTGCGGCAGGTGAGGCCTGCCGGGTCGCAGGCACACATGGGGACTGAGCTGGTTTCCACCACTGAGCATACCTTGACGGAGAGAGGGTATTTTGCGCATCCGGGTGAAACCACGCGGGGCATCAACGAGAGCGGGCTGGCCTTCACCTGTGCCATGGTATTCGAGAAGGCGGGCGCCGAAACAAACCGCCATCCAATGTCTTTCGCGGATCTCTCGCAGGACATGATGATCAGTTGCCGGACGGTTGATGACGCCATCGACCTGTTTCAATCGGCAGGCGCAACCACGCCCCCCTTTTCAGTACTGCTCGCCGATTCAAAAGGCGACCTTGCCCATGTGGAGGCCGGGGCCTTCGGTATAAGTGTCAACCACCACTACTCCCAAAAGAATCCCGGCATGGTGTTTGCCGTAAACTGCTATCTTTCTGAGACGCTGGTTAACCACAACGCCCCGGACAGTTTCATCCAGAACACCCGGAACAACAACCTGGCACGCCGGGACCGGGGGAAACAACTGGCCCGGGAACTCCAGGGCAGACTGGATGTGTCCGCTCTCTCGCGCATCCTCTCGGACCATGCCAACCGAGAACGGGACCCCATGGACAACCCCCTTCTGCCCGCCTGGGGGTATTCCATCTGCAACCACGGCACACGGCACCAGGATACCTATCCCCACGAGGACCTGCCCTGGGGGACCGTAAGCGCGGAGATCATGCAGCCTTCGCAAGGGCTGTTCTGGTATGCCTACGGCTGGCCCTGCGGCGGGCCGCCCGAACATGGCGACCAGATTTATCAGGACAAATCGTGGGGCCGATTCGTTCCTTTTGGCTTTGGTGCCGGGGGCGGCCAAGACGAGGAAATCACGGTGCTCGCCACGCTGGAGGGTGAGATCACGCCCGCTGGATTTGAGAGTCAGCGCGGCCGGGAACCCGTTTAGGTAAAACCTTCACATTCCCTTAGGTGCCATTGCTAGTGAAAACGGATTGCCATCAGCGAGGAAGCTGGTAACGAAGCACGCGCCCGACTACTTTTTCTCCCAGCCTTCGGTAGCTCCCGCAAGAATAGCAGGCTCGGCCTCGGCTGTTGGCACGATCTCCATGATGTCGTTGTGGAAGAGTGGCCAGAACCTCGCACATAATCTTTGTCATTGAAGAATGTCTGCTGCTGTCTACTGCCGCGCTGCGTGTTATAATGTAGTATTCCAGGCGCGACTGCCCGAGACCAATCGATCGATCACAGCCTTTTGAAACGCCTCGGTTTCAGTCCGGGCCATGACTCTCGGAGCAGCGGCGCGCAGGCTCGATTTGATACCGTGCACAACCGATGGATGCAGCGCTGACAACGTTGTTGCAAGCGCTCTACCGCGAAGCGGCGCTTGTCCATTTGGGACGGCCTCGTCAACGAGGCCCCGCTTATAAGATTCGGTCGCTCCCAGCTTTTCCTTCTGCAAGATGAAACGGAGTGCCCCTGAATAACCGATCCGCGCCGGCAAGCGTCGTGTCTCGCCGCCGCCCGGCATTGCGTCGTAATCGAGATGGCCGTCGCTGATCATGGCTCCTTCGCCGGCAACGATCATATCGCACGCCAGCGCAAGTTCCAATCCGCCGAGCCGGCAGACACCCTCGACGCACGCCACCGAGACAAATGGAAGCGTCTCCAGTCGGTCCAGCACCGCATTCAGACGTTCCACCACCTCACGGAAAATTTCGGCATCCCCGAAGCAGGTCTTGAGGATCTCGCCGTCGAGGCCGGTACTGAACACCGCGGGTTGGCCGAGGACGAGCAGACAGGCCAGCTGTTTGGCATCCCGTTCCAGTTCCGTGAGCGATGACTCCATCGCCTGCAAGGTGCCAATGTCAAGGCCGTTATCCTGCTCCGGGCGATTCAGTTCCCAGGTAACGACACGGTGGTTGCGGGTCACATTCATCACATCTGCCTCGCCCACCTGGGGAAAATAGCTTTCGTATTTTGTCATCGCTTATCTCTTTGTTATTGTGAGGAATTCCATAGTACAGTGAACGACTTTAAATGTATCGGTAGCAAAAGCTGTTTGCCCAATGAAGAAATATTTGATGGTCCACTTTAAAGGGGTTACATTATACGAACTGTGCCCTTACGCGTCAATGATGGGGTGTTTGACCCGCGTGGATCGGACAGAATTCGGATGCTTTTACGGACTGGGAGCTCATGACGGCAACGGCCATATCCTCGGACGGACACTACGTCGCCGGTACGGGCATCTTTCGAAATCTTTACACGCGGGGGTATCTGGTCTATATTCCATGAAATGGGATTTCAGATAACCCGGAAGTGAATTTTTTCGATTTTCCGGAAAAATACCGGAGGTGGTTCCAAATGCCTTCCACATCAAGAAGAACATTTATTAAGACCACTCTTTGTGCGTCAATCTCCGGCCTCACCCCTTTTCTCAGTTCTCAAGTTTTTGGATACAAGGGAAGAAAAGATTCTGATTTTGAGCCGGGATACTTGAAACTGCACAACCGGGGAGAATTGAAGCGGCGGGGAGAGACCCTCTGGAAATTGATGGAGAGTTGTGAACTCTGTCCAAGGAGGTGCGGCGTTAACAGACTGGAGGGCGAAAGAGGTTTCTGCCAGGCAAATGCCCGGTTGGAGGTTTCATCCTTTCATCCCCACTTCGGAGAAGAAAGGCCCCTGGTGGGAAATGGCGGTTCAGGGACTGTTTTTTTGACAAACTGCGGATTAAGATGCGTTTTCTGTATCAATTGGGGGGTCAGCCAGGAAGGAGAAGGTTCTTCAAGAACCACGGAAGATCTCTCCCGTATGATGCTCAGGCTTCAGGGAATGGGGTGTCCCAACATCAATTTCGTAACACCGACCCACTATGCACCGCACATGGTCCTTGCGGTGGATAAGGCGGCCGCAAAGGGGTTGCGTGTCCCACTGGTCTATAATAGCTGCGGTTGGGAACGGGTGAAGATATTGAAAATCCTGGATGGCATCATTGATATCTACTTGCCCGATTTCAAATATTCTGACGGACGAAAGGCCGCCCGATACTCCTCCGGAGCTGATACATACGTTGAAGATACCCAGGATGCCATTCTTGAAATGCATGGACAGGTGGGAGTGGCCAAACCGGCAAAGGATGGGTTGATGCACCGCGGCTTAATGATACGCCATCTGGTGATGCCCAATAATGTGGCCGGGACCAAAGGCGTTATCCAATGGATCGCAAAACATCTTCCGAAAGATACTTATCTGAACCTGATGTCGCAATACCGCCCCATGTATCATGCGTCCAACTATCCTGAGATTTCCCGAAGAATCACGAGAAAGGAATACGCGGATGCCGTCAGGTGGGCGAAAGGGGCGGGATTGACGAATTTGGATATTCAGGGATATTTTTTCGGGATATGATGTGGATTTCGAAACCTTTGGATGGGGACATCCTATAATGCTCCTGTCAAGAAAAATTTCCAAAAAATGTAAACATCGCAATAACAGATAGTTACGGTGCATTGCAATTTTTTGATATAGCCCAGCGTCAAGCCCGTTCCGGACTTTTTGCAGTTTTCAGTGAGTTTCTCACCTTTTGTGAACTCTACACCTTATCGTTACGTTTATCCGGCATGCGACCCTGCCGGCCGCCACCCATCATCCCTTATCCAGGTTGTAAAGTTCAGTGAGGAAAAAAGAAAAGGGGTCAAGTCTCCTATTAGCTCATGATTATTGATTTTTTTATCCTCTCCACCTTGTTTCTGAATTTCTTGTCTTTTCTTGTCTGTTTTTTAACCCTGTCAACTATACTTCCTGCAGAACTGTCTTTTTTTAGTCCGAATTCTTTACATATTGAACTTAAAGTATCTCCCCTTAAATGTCTCATTAAATACATCGCAACATTTCTTGCTTCATTTAGCTGCCCTCTTATCGATATCCGCAAATCAGAAATAGACACATTATAATTTGTGCAAACTGCTGCCATAATTTTGTCCGGTTCCGGGGCCAGTAATTTTGATTCCGGAACTTCTATATGCTTTTTTTTAATAAAGTAATTATTCTTGATCAACTTCAAAAAAGGCTCACTTCCAAGAATTGCAGGAAGCTTCCTTTTCTTATAGATCGCTGAAAAATCCTCATTGTCTGATTCATTTACAAAATCTCTATAAACAGTCTTTTGCAGGGCCTTCGTCCCGCTAAGCATCGTTAATATTTTCTCTCTACTCACCCAACGCCATTTTTTTGAATCAGACAGATAGGCTTTGTGACTGCTCCATGTATAATTCAAACTTTCAGATAGCCCAGCATTTATTGGATTCCTGTGTATATATCTCATCACCTGAAGTAGATAACTGTCTGCATCAATCAGAATGGACTTATACCTCCCTCTGAAAAGATGACCGTCATATCCATGTATCCTATTGAATCTTTGAGTATAAACACCATTAATATGTCTCATGCTCCTTGAAATATTTCCTTCCGGGGTCTGTATTAAAAGGTGATAATGATTCTGCATTAGGCAGAAAGCAGCAACCTTTATGTGAAAAATGTCAATCGCATCCTGCAATATCTCGATAAATACAGAATAATCATTCTTACCCTCAAAGATCGCCTCAGATCTTCTTCCCCGGTTCATTACATGATACCAAGCATCCGGATATCCTATTCTTAATGGGCGTGACATAAGCAGGATTGTACGACAGTTACGCTTAAAAGGCAAGAGCTAATAGGAGACTTGACCCTTTGATTGACCCCTTGACCCTTGACTTCATCTTCAAACGGTTTTACCGCGTGGACAAGGGCCGTTCAAGGGAAGCGGGCGGCAGCGGGCTGGGCCTTGCCATCTGCAAATACATCACCCTCGCACACGAGGGAACCATCCAGGTTGAAAGCCGGATCAACCAAGGGAGCACATTTCGTGTTCAATTTCCCTTGCACGATTACGCTTCTTGAAAGAATCAATGGAAAACCCCGTTTCCCGTCAGGGAATCAGAGACTGCCAATAGTAGGGTGGACACGGGGAGGTGCAACGGTTAAAAGATACGGACTTTTATACTATTCATGCCCCTGAGCAATCTATTTTCAAGATCTTTACAATTTTGACCTGGACGGCAAAAAAACCTAACAGTTCGAACACGAAGAATCATCACACACGCATGCCCCGTCGGTCCAGATAGAGCCAGTATAGTCCATGGTCGCGCCAGTGAGGTCCGCGCCGGTGAGGTCCGCGCCGGTAAGGGTGCAGTCAAGGCATCCAAAGCCGGTAAGGTCCGCGCCGGTAAAGTCCGCGTCCGTAAAGTTCACAAAGAGCATGTTCACATCTTGGATCGTGGCCCCGGAAAAGTCAGCGCCCGTGGCGTCCAGGCCGGTCAGGAGCCCCGGGGTGGAGAGGTCCAAGCCGCTGAAAATGGTGCCTTTGAGGCTGGCCCCGGAGAAATCCGCGGTGTTGGCGTCAATGGCATTTATCAGATTGGCCTGGTCCAGGATGGCGTCCGTAAACTTCGCACCGGTTAGGAGCGCGAGTTCCAGGTCGGCGCCGGTGAGGTCCGCGCTGGTCATGTCGGTATTGTCCAGTTGCGCCCCGAAAAGAAAGATGCCTTGCATGTTTGCACCGGTGAGGTCTGCCTCTCCGAACCGCGCCATGAAAAGGTAGGCGTTGCTGAAATCCGCGTATCGACCACTGATGTCGGCAAGGTAGTAATAACAAATGGTAACACCGGCCGTCGCGTTGTCCAGGTTCGATCCTGTCAGGGCACCCCAGCCGTCGTCGTTGTCGCCACAGTCAATAAAGCCGGAAAGGTCCATACCTTCCAGGTCGCAACCAATGCAGTGGCCCGTGCTAAGAAAGGTTTGCAGTTCGTCATCGGACCCCGCGGCCATGGCTGTCCCTGTCGGGCTGAAAATCCCCAGCCAGGCCAGCATTTTTTCCCAAGGGCCATTCCTTTGGGCCAGTTCCTGGCCGTCTTCCCGGGGCTGGATGAACACCGGATGGATGTCCTGTCCTTGGTTGTCATGATACAGATGCAGGAAATACCGGCCCCGTTCCATGTGCACGGTTTGGCACTCCCCGCCGGCATTGGCCTCTAAAAGCTCCTGCCCTGATTCGTCCACGAGCACGATGCGGTGCCCGGCCCCGGGGTCGGGTTCTTCCCAGCAAAAGGTCTGGGTGACCGCCTCGGAATAATAGTACGGGATGATGTCCATGCCCAGGCTTCCTGTAAGGTTGTCTTCTTCGGCGGCGTAAATGGATTCCAGAAATGCTAACACTACACCCTTTTTCGGGTTGGCGTGCAGTCCCGGATCGTTTACAAAATCCTTCTCCACAAGCCCCTTCGCCTCCAGGGATTCCGCCCCGCCCGAGCCTGTGGAGATGGAAGAATCACACCCCCAGACAATCCCGATCATTAATAACAGACCCGCCAAAACCAGCATGGAATAACGTTTCATAAAGTTCTCCTTTTCCGGGCCGGAAAACCCAGCTTCTCTTTCCGGTCCCCGAGGTGTTTTTTCTCCGGCACACCGCATTTGGCGCGGGCCCCGGGTCAGTTTCGCTTTCTTTCCCATGTGAAGCGAGCGATTGCAGCGGCATGACCGCTTTCCAAATAGACTACCTCAATCGTATTGGTTCCCGTCAGACGACCGTGGAAAACTCCGGCATCACCCTGTTCGACTATGTAAAGAGTCTTCCCGTCAAACCCAATAACCCCCATAATCGGTTCCGTTGCCTTAACGGCAGGCTTGGTCCCCACATGAGCAATTGCTTCCTTTTTCTCGGCATGTTCCCAGAAGTGGATGCCCCGGAAATATGCCCCATCTTGTTCGGTCACCCGAATTCCGTCCATCGACAGCCGCGCTCCCTTATGGAAATAGACTTTCATTTCTTGGCATGTCCACGTACCCACAAGGCTCGGTAGGGATTTGGCCCCTTCAGCAGCCAATGCCACGGAACACACAGTCGATAAAAAGAGAATCATAGTGATGCTCAGCGTACGATTTATCATTACAGGTAATCCTTTCTTGGTTTAAGGTTTTCACGAAACGTAATATTGCGTTCTTCAGATTATAAGCTACTGAAAGGCTTTCGGTTCTTTCCCTACAATTGGACAGCCTTCCATGCTACTCTATACAAGTTTTGCGTGGCATGTAAACATATAATCTGACAAACGTCCAACGTCCCCTTCTCCCGGATGCGTCAGCGCATTGCCTTAGTCAGACGCCAAGTCCGTACCGTCGAAACCGGCGTAGTACGGACTGTACCGTTCGACCCGAAAGATTGAGCCTCCGTAGTCATGCTCCCAGACCTTCTCACCGCTTGCGGAGACTTCAAAGAAAAGGCCGTCCGGTCCCTGACAAACCAGCGTGTTGCCGTTGGGCAGCCTCTGAGCACCGGAGATGTTTTGGGCGTAGAAATCGGTGGGAGGCGTTGCCGTGTAACTCCAGAGCGGCATGGTCGGTCCGTAAGCGGTGCCAGTGGAATAGGTGTAACTGCCGTCGGAATTTACGGGAGGAACGATTTCATCGACGGATGAGTAGTCTCCTTCGGGGCGCCCCTGGCCGTTGTTGAAGATCAGGATATGGCCATATCCCGGAAGACCGGATTTGACCCACCTGGCGTCGTGTTGTGCGAACAGTTGCTGATCTGTACTGCTGCCCGAACCGTAGGCCTGGGGATTGCCCCATCGATAAAGGAGGTCGCCACCTCTGCCGCTGTTGCCGCCGGTGCTTCCCTTTGCTTGTGCGGTGCTTGTGCTGTGGTCAATGACCCATATTTCGCTGAAACTGTGGACGCTGAGCAGAATCTGGTCCAAATCCGGGTCGTAGTCTATGGCGTTGATGTGATTCCAGTCCGCTCCCGAGTTCCCGGCGTAATTGAGGTTTATCCGTTCAGGGTGCTCGGCTACGGTACCGTAGTTTTCCCTGGTTTCATCGTAGTCCTGGATGAGGTGATCCCAGGCGTGCCACTCCCATACAATCTCGCCCCCGGAAGCACCCGTGGGTTGAACTTCGATAATATGATCCGGCCATAACTCGCCTGCCTCCATCAGATTCGGATTTCGGCCTGCTGAAATGGCTTCTGCTTCCGTCTTGATCTCCCAGGCGATCATCAGCACGTTACCGTTCGGAAGCACCTCAATGTCGTGGTGTAAGCGGTATTGATCGCTATGGTATTCAAATTCCCACTGCCGGGTACCGTTCCATGCGAACCGCTCGACTCTCCCACCGGCACCGCCCTTGTTGAAAGCAGTGTCCCCCGTGTTGGCAGTGCGCAACAGTGTGCCGTCTTCCAGCAGGTAGACAGAAAGCCCGGGTCGATAACTGCTGGACCAGGAGTGGACCATTGTCCCATTATTATCCATCAGATAGGTGGTGGTCGATCCAATGGGTGAGAACAAATTGTACCCATCGTAGGGATCCCCAGCATTCACAACCACCAGATCGCCATGGTCATAAGACATGGTTGCCGAATCCATCAGCCCATCTACAGTTGTGTCAACGCCGAAATAGAAACGGTATGAACCGGTCGGAAGTCCTGTGACATTCAATACCTCCAGGGGCTCCGTCAGATTGAAGAGGGGGCCCTGATAGGCGGGCAGAAGGTCGCTCAAGTTGTTTCCGCCCCAGTGCCACATGTGGGGATATTCATAGTAATACCATCCCATGGGCGTCTCCGCCACAATCCACCAGTCAGCCGGTTCGCCGGCCTGTTCACCGGCATCCAGCTGAATGGTTGCGGTTAGGGTGCTGTCCGATGCGACGGTCACGGGGTCGTTTGTGCCGTTCAGCCTGATGTCCGGCGTTGAATTTGCTTCGGCATGGCTGAAGGGGGTAAACAGAGACAGCAGTGTGAAAAATATTGCTGCCAGGGCATACACGGTTGAAACATGAATTATTGATTCCGGCTTCGTCATTTTTTTCCTCTAAACGGTCAAATTGTCGTCGATGGTGTCGATCTCCTACTGAATGCTTGAATCAAACGGGTTGTTTTCGCAGCAGGTGCCGTCATCCTGGTTTCCGTATGTATCCGCAGACTGTGTAACGCTTACGTCACGTACCAGGCGCACATAATTGTAAATCCGGATGGCATCGCCCTGGGGGCCGTGGCCGGTGGGCCAGTCGGCCGGATCACCGGATTTAGGGTCGCTACGCTGGGCCCCCGCTCCATGGACATCGATCCACGAACCGTTCATATAGCCCATGGCCCGGCCAAAAGCGACATATGCGGCATTCGCGCCGGGTGCAGCGCCCATGTTGACGTGGGTGGTATTGCTCCAGTAGCAAGGGTAGTCGGTTTGTCCCGCTTCATTGGTAATAGAAGTTGCGTTAAACAACGGGTCGATGGCAGCAGAGTCGGTGCTGTCAGGGGAGCGGGTGTAATCCACAATGCTTTGCAGTTCTTTGGCGTTTGGCAGCCGCCAATCGTCGTGGCCCAGATAAATCTCGGAATTTTTCGTTATTACCCATGCCAGGGCCTCTTCCCAATTGAGGCCCGAGCCATTGTCATCCCGGGTCCACATGAGGCCGGCTGCATTGTCGGTGATGGTTCCGTCGCCGTTGTCCACAAAGTCGTTTTGGCCGTATCCGGTGTTTCCGCGCACATAAATCGTGAAGTACCCTTTCTCTCTGGTCGGGTAACACTTGATGCGCCCATCGGCGAAGTTGACGCCGAAAAAACATTCCTGCCCGTTCATTACTGTGGCGTTGTAGACTGTGCTGGTGGTCCATTGGGAGTCAATGAGCCTGTCGCCGGCGCTTGTGTCCCCATATTCGAAATCGAAGTAGTCAGCGTCCATGAAGGGGACCAGACCGGTTGTATCGGTCCCCCCATAACCGCTGGGGTCAATGCCGGAAAACAGAATGAGTGAATAGAGCTCCTTGATGGTGGGCAATCGCCAATCGGTGTAGCCCGCAAAATCGAAAGAATCAGCACCGCCTGCCGCCTCATCCCAGGTCATCTTGGCGCCTGGATCCTGCTGCCACATGAGACCCGTGACATTGTCCGTTATGGTTCCGTCGCCATTGTCGGTATAGGCGGGAGCATTGCTCGTATGCTGGGCATCCTGCCCATAAAACGATTCACCGGAATCCGGACAGGTAATAGCACCGGAATTATTATAGCACGTGTCCTGACCGGTATCCACCACGGGAAAAGATCCGGCTTCCACCATCTCAAAAGCAATCCAGTCGTAAAACAGTGCGGCTGTGTCCAGCAGGCCGTTTACAAGCGTGTCCACGCCGAAGTAGAACGCGTACCGGCCGGCGGGAAATCCTGTGGCACGCAATACCTCCAAGGGTTCCGTCAGGTTGAACAGGGGCCCCTGATAGGCGGGCAGGAGGTTCACCCCGCTGCTTCCGCTAAAGTGCCATGTGCCGGGATACTCGTAGGAATACCAGCCCATGGGCGTTTCCGCCAGAATCCACCAGTCGGCCGGTTCGCCGGCCTGTTCACCGGCATCCAGCTGAATGGTTGCGGTAAGGGTGTCGTTGGATGTGAGGGTAATGATGTTGTCTGTGCCGTTTATTTTGATATCCGGCAGTGGATTTGCGATGGCCTGTCCATTGGACATCACCAGAAGCGGCAGCGCGAAAAACATCACGGCCAAAGCGCCCGTGAGTGAAACATGAAATCTACCGATGGGTCTTGTCATGATAATATCCCTCCGAGGCTGGTTACAACCCGTTATCTATTTTAGCAAAAAAACACTGAAAAGCCTTCTTTTTCACTGGTTTTTCCGATCCCGGCGCCCCATGCCGGGAGGGCCCTGCATTGCCTCGCTTTTTTGTATGGTGCCGTCACCGTTCGTATCCAGCTTGTCGAAATGATCGGCCGGCCCTGAAAACTCGCTGCGTGAGACAACCCCGTCCCCATCCGCATCGTCTTCCTGAAATTTCCCGGGTACACGACCGCTCTGCCCTTTCGGCCGGGGGGCCTGCTGGGCTTCTTCCTGGTTGATGAACCCGTCGCCGTCTGCGTCAATCCGGGTAAAATGTTCATCCGGACCGGGGAACTCATCTTTCGATACCCTGCCGTCGCCATCCCGGTCATCATGTTCGATCATGCCCCGTGGCGGATTTCCCCGGCTTTCCTCGGCAGCAGATGCAAAACTCATTGTCATGGCGGTGAAAACCAGTACGCTCAGGATCAACCCTATCTTTCCCATAATCCAATCTCCTTTGTTTAATTTTTTTGACAACCGTTTCTTGCGACTCACTCAGAACAGCGTCACTGTTGTTTTCAATTTACCATCCAACAGTAAACTTCTTATCAGGGATTTTTCATGGATTTGTAAATGTTTTGTAAAAATGGTTCCCATTCAGGGGCTTTTCACGTTATTTTGGTTCCGCAAGTCATGAGGACCGCCACTCTTGACAATATGTGGCTGATATGAGAGAGAAGTTTCACCCAAAAACCATGTATATTGATGAATTTATTATAATTGGAAGATTTGGCTAACCCAATGAATCGGCAAACAAAGCTCCAAAAAATGCTGGATGCGGGCATTACGAATTATCCCGATAAAACCGCTATACGCTTTGATGGCCGTAAAATCAGTTATCTGCACCTTGGACAACTCTGCCGAAAACTGGCAACCGGATTTCTAGACGACAATATTACTGCAGGAGATCGGGTCGCCCTGTTCTTACCCAATTGTCCTGAAGCTGTTATGGTTTTTCTGGCCTGTTACAGAATCGGCGCCATTGCCGTACCACTTAATTATCGCTATCTAACTGAAGAAGCACGGTATGTGATTGAACAAACCGGTGCAAAATTAATCATCTTTCACCAGACACGCAGCGAAATCGTGCATTCACTTAGGGATCTTTTCGATCCGACAGGCATGTACGTACTGAACGATCTTTCAAGCGAAACGCAATACCGCAATTCCAATTCATTGTTCGATTATCCGGAATTATCCGAAAGTATCACAGTGAAAGAAAATCACCCTGCCTTAATTCTATATACCTCGGGCAGCACCGGAAGGCCGAAAGGTGTTGCCCATTCTCACCAGGGCGTCTATTCCGCTATGGAAATTTCCCGGCAGGCGCTTGATTTTAATGCACAGGATATTGTTCTGGTCGGCAAACCGATCAGTCATGCCGGCGGACTGCAGACTCAGCTTATGCCTACTTTATCAGTCGGCGGCGAGGTTGTTCTGGACATGAAACCGTCACCTGCCAAAGCCGTTTCACTCATCAAACAAAACGCAGTCACCGAATATGGAATGCTGGCCAGCGATCTGCTCGATTTCATTGAATACCTGGAGGAAAATCCAACAACACTGCCTAGTTTGAAAAACAGCATTGGTTCCGGCGACACCGTCCCAATGGAATTGCATCATAGGTTTCGCGATTTGTTGGGTTGGGAAGTGTTGGAAGGCTGTGGCATGACCGAAGTAGGCGGCTACTATTCAATGAATCCACGTTATGGAAAGCGCCGATGGGGTTCCATGGGTGTGGCTTGTCCCGAAACCAAGATTCGCATCATCAGCGATCAAGGTGAAGATGTAGGTGAAGGTGAAACAGGAGAAATTATCGTACAAACACCATCGGCCACCATTGGTTATTGGAATGATGAACATGCCACGCAACAACTGTTTCGAGATGATTGGCTATTAACAGGTGATTTGGCCCATTTTGACGAGCAAGGGTATTTGTGGTTTGTCGGTAGAAAAAAATTAATGATAGTACGCCGTGGTTCGAATATAGCCCCCGCCGAAGTGGAAAATGTCATAGATGGACATCCACAGGTACACGCATCGGTTGTGGTTGGGATACCGGATCAACACGACGGCCACGTACCCGTCGCCTGTATTGCGGTGCTGAAAGAAGCTGAAACGCTAACAGCAGAACAGGTCCATGCATACATTTCGGCAAAATTAGCCGCATACAAAACACCGGCTTACTATCTGTTCCTACCGGAACTTCCTCGAAACAGTACCGGAAAATTTGATCGCCATCGTCTTGAGCAGATCGCCACGAAAACCTTTGTAGAGAAACATTGACGGTCACAATCCCAAAGTTTTGAAATCGTCTAAACTCTGCCCCGTCAGGAATCCGTATCAATCGTAATCAGCAACCAGCCGGTTGCAGGAATTCTTGCTGCGGCTGCTTTGTGCATCGTTTGCCCTACCTTTACCTTCAGATGCCAGATCCCGGCATGGGGATCTTTTTCCGCCCCGGCCAAAGCATTTTCCCCTGCCTCGTTGAACAGACCGTTGGAAGAGGACACCGCTTTTTGATTTCCAAGAGATTTGAGCCCCGGAGATGTTCGATAATATAAAATGGCACTGCCTGCCTCGGTGTTGACCCTGCGGATCTCCTCCGTGGCTGCCGCCCTGTTGACCGCAATGGCCAGACCTTCCTTGTC
>JABGPV010000870.1 GCA_018644785.1 Deltaproteobacteria bacterium
ATCGGATCAACATTTACTACACCGCACCAACGGCCATCCGCGCCCTGATGCGGGAAGGCGACGGGCCGGTCAAGAAAACCTCCCGCAGTTCCATCCGCCTGTTGGGTTCGGTGGGCGAGCCGATCAATCCCGAAGCCTGGCTGTGGTACCACAATGTGGTCGGTGACGGGCGCTGCCCCATCGTCGATACCTGGTGGCAGACGGAAACAGGCGGCATTCTGATCACGCCCCTGCCAGGTGCGACCGACCTGAAACCGGGTTCCGCCACGCGGCCCTTCTTTGGCATCAAACCGGCGTTGGTGGATGGCGAAGGTGAATTGATGGAAGGTGCAGCTTCGGGCAACCTGTGCATTCTGGACAGTTGGCCAGGGCAGATGCGGACGCTTTATGGCGATCATGATCGCTTTATCGAGGCCTATTTTTCCACCTATCCCGGCAAATATTTCACCGGCGACGGCTGCCGCAGGGACGAAGACGGCTATTACTGGATCACGGGGCGGGTTGACGATGTCATCAACGTCTCGGGCCATCGTATGGGCACGGCGGAAGTTGAAAG
>JABGPV010000871.1 GCA_018644785.1 Deltaproteobacteria bacterium
AGTATCGCTTGAGGCGGAAACGGTCACACCCCCTTTATTTGTGAATTTCACCCCGTTCCCGATAATATTTTGAAGTATCTGATGGATTCTTGACTCATCGCTTTCGATCCGGGGCAGATCTTCAGGGATCTGGGGAGTGAGTTCGATGCCTTTTTCTTCTGCAAGTGGTTCAAGGCTTTCCGTTATCGTTTCAATGGTAGATTTTATTGAGAAAAATTTGGGGCTGACATCCATTCTCCCTGCCTCTACCTTGGATAGATCCAGGATATCATTTATCAGGTTCAACAACCGGTCAGCACTTCCCTTTACGGTCTCAACCGCGTCCCGCTGCCCGGCTGAAAGCTCTTCATCAAGAAGAATCTGTGTAAACCCCATGATACTGTTCATGGGAGTACGAATTTCATGACTCATATTGGCCAGAAATTCACTCTTGGCCTGGTTGGCTTTTTCGGCAGTTTTCCTGGCCTCATCCAACTCTTCTTCTGCCGCTTTCTGGTCGCTGATATCGTGGAGGATCCCGGTGAAACGAACCCTATCCTTGCCGGGTACTCCACCG
>JABGPV010000872.1 GCA_018644785.1 Deltaproteobacteria bacterium
TTTTCAGGTTGGGTCCGAAACGAAGACCTGGGGCATTTCTATTCAAAGGCAAAGGTTGTTGTGGTACCGTCGCGCTGGCCGGAACCCTTCGGCATGATTGGGCTTGAGGCAATGCACCATGGCCGGCCCGTGGTTGCGTTTGATGTGGGGGGGATCCCTGATTGGCTCGATCATATGGAGACAGGCATTCTTGTTCCGGAGCAGGATGTGAAGGCCCTTGGCAATGCCCTCCAGAAGATCCTCGGTGAAAACCGACCCGGCCGTCGTAGCCACTTTGGCGGAGTCGGCTTGGCTGAAAAATTGGGGCAAAACGGTCTTAGACGCGTTCGAGACCACTATGCTTTCGAAGGGTATCTTGACAGACTTGAGGGGTGTTTGAAAGGTGATCAATGAACCATCATCAGCCCATGGACCCGTTTACCTACCATGTTATGGAGCGACTTGATCCAAAGGTACGCGCCTCACTGACCCCTGCTCAGCTTTCAGCCATTAAGGAGGCAATCTCAGCGGGTCTGCCCTCGAAAAAACATCCCATAGATATTCGAGGCGTCATCC
>JABGPV010000873.1 GCA_018644785.1 Deltaproteobacteria bacterium
AATTAAGAATCACACAACATAACCAACCTCGCAACATAAATTGAGAATAATAGAATTCGCTGCCCATCCGGTTACAGCTGAGGTATACGTGCACAACTTCTGCGTGTACAACATCCACCTGAATCGATCCACAATTCGGGCTTGGTTCTAATTTGGCCCACTCTTAAAAGAGAACCGCAGAATATCGAACAAGGAATATCGAATGTCGAAGTTGAATTCTCTGTTTTAACTTCATGATTCAACATTCCTTGTTCGATATTCGATATTCAAAAAAATGATGGCGGGCGAAGTTAAAACCAAGCCCGATAAGTGGTTAGAAAGGGAGGAAACAAAAGAAACGGAAGTGGAAAAACAGTTGACATAGAGCCGTTTTTATTACTTTGGTATGAAATTGATCATACCAGGAGGGGCATATGGGTAAAGCCGTTAAAATCGCAATCAGTCTTCCACAAGAAGCGTTCAAAAAATTGGAAGCTGACAGGAACAAGGAAGGGATAACCCGAAGCAAGTTCGTCCTAAAAACGCTTCGGTTCTGGCAAGAAGAGAAAGAGAAAG
>JABGPV010000874.1 GCA_018644785.1 Deltaproteobacteria bacterium
TTTTGCAAACAGACATCATGAATGATCTGATCGTAAGCTCTTTGAAGAAACGTTGAGTATATTGCACAAACAGGCCGCATTCCTTTGGTGGCCATACCTGCAGCCATAAGAACTGCGTGTTCTTCAGCAATGCCCACATCAAAAAAACGATCAGGGAAAGCTTTGCTCATAGAACTTAGACCTGTGCCGCTAGGCATAGCCGCAGTGATCCCAACAACTTTTTCATTATATTGTCCTTCTCTTAAAACAGGAGTCGCACTCATTTCAATTGTGAGATCTGCATTTACAATTTCATCTCTTAATTCAATTGCTCTCTCGCTTGTAGAGTTGGAATGGCTTTCATCAATAACCATAATAATTGTTTTACCTTCTACCTTTGTATCCTTAATTAATTCTCTAAAATTTACTGTTTCTTTATCTTTCATAAGAATATTTTTCCATTCTCCTGTTTCGCTGTCTTTTGTTCTTAATTTTTCCCAATTGACAACAACAACTTCATTTTTTCCAATAGATTTTCTTGAACCAAAAAATTCTTCTTCTAACAAAAAACAATCT
>JABGPV010000875.1 GCA_018644785.1 Deltaproteobacteria bacterium
TGCACCTGCCATCACGCCTTGATGACGAACAAAAGCTCTGCACGATATGCGTATATTATTTTCTTCCAGTTCCCTAACCTCCTGGATAGAGGTTGAATGGTTGGTGGGAATACCTACAAAGGAATGCCCGGATTTGCCAATTACAGGACCGTAGACGAATCGTCTATCGTTTTTAGAGTCATTTCATATGCCGTGATCAAAAAGTAAAATGCTGGGGATTCGGTCCAAGCCCCGGTGTTTATGTACCTGATGCCTCTGAAAACTCTATCCTCTGGGTAATGAGTGTGGCCACAGATGACCGATTCATACCCATTTTCTATGGCACAATTAACAGCGTTCATCATTACATTCTTACGCAGGACCTTGTAGAAGGACGTCCATTTCTTGGCATATTTAGCTACGTGCACCGGTTTTGCCCCCAATCTTACCCTTAAATTGTGCATCATCTTGAAGACCTTTATGAATGTCCGGTTCCTGGGCATGATCCCATCAAAATCATCGCCATGAGCGATTAATAGGCTGTCTTCTATGTGGTGGAGGCGCTTAAAATGTAC
>JABGPV010000876.1 GCA_018644785.1 Deltaproteobacteria bacterium
TACTTTGACTTTGCCTACGGTGATACTGCTGCCGGAGAGCGCATCATTGATGCACAGTACGCCACGAGCACCAAATATGTCAGCACCACCAACGGGCAGGAAACCATGTTCGGCGTGAACTTTGCCGATGGGCGCATCAAAGGTTATCCAACGGGGACGATGCCTGGTCAATCACAAGATAAGGGATTTTTCGTTCTTTATGTGCGTGGTAATTCCTCCTATGGCATCAATGATTTTATGGATAACGGCGATGGTACTATCACCGATAACGCTACGGGGTTGATGTGGCAGCAGGATGACAGCGGCACGGGGCTGAATTGGGGAGATTCACTAGCTTACTGTGAAAACCTCAGTTCCGCCGGGTACGATGATTGGCGACTACCGAATGCCAAAGAACTGCAAAGCATTGTGGATTACAGTCGTTCACCAGATACAACAGCTTCCGCCGCTATTGACGCTTTGTTCAATGCCACTGCCATCACCAACGAAGGAGGGCAGATTGATTATCCTGTTTATTGGAGTGGCACTACCCACGCTAATTTAGCCAATGGTAG
>JABGPV010000877.1 GCA_018644785.1 Deltaproteobacteria bacterium
TAACGGATAATACCAAAACCGGGTATGAAGGTCGCCTGCAGCGGATCAACAAAGGTCGGGGTAGATTCCAAGCTAGCTAATATTTCCAATCAGCTGATTAAAAATGGCACTTAAAAAAGGAAAGCAAAACAGCTCGAACTCTGAAGAACCGGGATACACAGGGTTTAAATTCATGTATAAAAGGAAGGATTCCGGAGAAGAGTTGGAGATTCAGTGGCCACCGCTGGATATATTGAAAAAAAGGTCGAAGATATTTAAGAAAATTCATCGGAAAAACAGATTATTGAAGATACTCATCTGGATCCTGCTGGCCTGCTTTATTGGATACGGCTACAGCTCTTTTCTGAAGGGAGTGCTTCAATAATTCGGTTTGAAGTTTTCGTCTCTTAGGGATCGTACAAAAATAACTTGGCATAATCTGTCTAAAGGGATCGTTAAAAGATAACGCCACTTAATCTGCCTGCAAAAGTCCAAAACACCGGACATTTTGCAAACAGAATGTGACCTAATCTTTTAGCCGACCCTTAGTTACGAATGCGCACCATAAATA
>JABGPV010000878.1:0-280 GCA_018644785.1 Deltaproteobacteria bacterium
GCTCGATCAGGTAGCACGTCACGGTTTAATGGACATCGCCATTAAATGTGATGGCGATACGCAAATTGATGATCACCACAGTGTTGAAGATATTGGCATTACTTTAGGGCAGGCCTTTAATCAAGCAGTGGGCGATAAAAAAGGATTTACCCGTTATGGGTATTCGTACGTGCCATTAGACGAGGCACTATCTCGTGTAGTGCTAGACTTGTCCGGTCGTCCTGGTTTGGAGCTGAACGTGAGTTTTACTCGTGCGATGATCGGTACTTTTGATGTTGAT
>JABGPV010000878.1:290-548 GCA_018644785.1 Deltaproteobacteria bacterium
GCTCGATCAGGTAGCACGTCACGGTTTAATGGACATCACCATTAAATGTGATGGCGATACGCAAATTGATGATCACCACAGTGTTGAAGATATTGGCATTACTTTAGGGCAGGCCTTTAATCAAGCAGTGGGCGATAAAAAAGGATTTACCCGTTATGGGTATTCGTACGTGCCATTAGATGAGGCGCTGTCTCGTGTAGTGCTAGACTTGTCTGGTCGTCCTGGTCTGGAGCTGAACGTAAGTTTTACTCGTGCGAT
>JABGPV010000879.1 GCA_018644785.1 Deltaproteobacteria bacterium
GAGGATTTAAGCGCTGTAACGGCATCAGATGGGGCACATTGCATGAAAATATATTCCGCACCCACACCCTTCAGTTTCAGCATTGCCGGTTTCAGGTCTTTGGTACCGGGTGTGAATTGTTCAACGGAAACGATTTCAAGGCGATGATTTGATGCATAGGCTTCGCTTGGGCCGTGAATGGATTTTCCGCATGCATCATTGGCGGTTAAGATACCGATTCTGGGCGGGGCAGCGCCCTCATGAATCATTTGAATGTATTGGAGTATGGCGTAGCAGTCCAGAACAGCGCTTCCGAAGGGCCGGTACGTGTAAGAGGCGGGCGGGCGTAAAATGGTTTGGCAGTTCGAAGCATCCATATGGGGAACTTTATACTTCACAAAAATGGGCCGGGCCTTTTCAGAGATACGGGCATTGTAAACGGTCGCCATATCAACCTTTTCTGAAACACATAACTTTTCCATATCATTGAGTACATCCGAAACCCTTCTGCCGCCATCAACAACGGCCAAAACAATTTCTCGACCTGAAATGCCCGACGTTGTTTCGT
>JABGPV010000088.1 GCA_018644785.1 Deltaproteobacteria bacterium
GGTCCGTTATTCCCAATGCGCTAACCAGTTTTTTTTCTGCTGTGATACGGCTTTGGTGGGTCCTGGCCGTAAGCGCGGGATGAGCAAATAAAAGAAAAAACAATATTGAACCATTCAGGGTGATGTAGAGGAGATAGAGGCTTGATTTCCTCATGGGAGATGCTCAATCATCCAACTTCCTGATAACCGCGGGAGTGACCTGTTCAAAAACCAGGATCCGCGTCCCGTTGTGATCCTTCTTGAAGACCAGGGCATCTTCTTTGGTGAAAAAGGGGATCAGCTCCCTTCCCATGGGGCCGTACACATCGCTCCCGATGACAAAGAAGGCTTTCCGGGCATCCAACAGTTTCAGGTCGTAATATTCCGTAACATAAATGGCCGCCATATCCTTTTGAGTCTTGCCGGGGTTGTATTTTTCGAGGTCGAAATAGTACTTGAAAAGATCTTTGGCCCCATCAAAAAAGGCCACCGAGCCATCTTTGAAAATGACCTCTCCAGCCCAATCGGGGTATTTGTAGACAAACATGCCACAAACAGGGCACTTGGTCTTCTTGGAAGGTTTAACAGCGGTCGGGTCCAGAGCCAGTGCGAAACCGGCCGAGAAGAGGTAAATCAAAATTCCTGCAACCCACCCGATCCCAAACATCTTGTTGAGGAACACCCCTTTACGCTGGTCCCGACCTGTTTTCATGAAGACTTCCACTATTTATACCCTCTCCCCATCTCCTGGTTTTTCAACCGTAAAGCATTACGATGCCGGGTCAGGATCCTTTCTGCTTCATCCTCATGCGCTTCATCTTGCGCTTCTCGCGGATCATTCGGGTGTCCCGGTACATATCTTCATAAGCCGCCTCGGCAGCGCCTTCGAAATTGCTCAACTTGCCGCCGTACTGCGCAATAAATTTCTCGGCCGCCTGCTTTGTCCCGAAAGCCCATTTCGCCCTTTTGCTCATGACGCCCATCTTCTTGCCGCCGATGACCCAAAAAGCCTTTTCAGCATCGATGAGATCCTTGGTGTTGTAATCCCCCACCCAGATCTCAACAGGCCCTTTGTCGATATTCACAGCCATGTCGATGGCCGCGCAATGGAGGGAACAGCCACCAAAGGTGGATCCGTCATCGTAGACAATAAAGACCCTTGAAAAATTGAATTTATTTCTGTTCATGCCGCAAAGGGGGCACGAGGGCGCCTTGATAATATCGCCGGCAGGGGGTTCAGCACCTTGGACCGGAGAGAGAATGAGTGACAATGGGAGCAGTAAAAACAGCGCGAAGACAAAAGACTTTTTCATGACAGAGAAGCCTCCTTACCATAAAGAAAATGAATTGAATAATAGATTGATAGAAACAGAAATCAAGGAACAGGGAGCACCGTAATATAACTATCTTTGATGTGTCAAGGCTGTTTTGCTATTCAACCGTGAGATTTTCGACCTTGAATTTTCCGATAACCACCGAAACCTTGTCCCCTTTTTTGATGGATTTCCCCACATTGGAAAAAAGGATGGTGTACTGGCGGCCTTTTTTGGGGCTGAGTGTGCTGGACCGTAACGCTCCCATCTTGGTAACGGGAACTGGAAATTTCTTCCCGGTTTTCCGGGCCAGGAGAAAAGCCTCCCGGTTCTCTTTGTTGCGACTGAGAATCGCTTTTGATTTTTCAGAATCCGTGACCAAATACCTGAAGTCCACAAAATAGTCACTTGCGGTGAGCCGGATAGAGACCGGCCTCACCCCCCATCGCGCCTCCATAACTTTGTACTTGTTCTGGGATTCCTTGCCTTGACCAGCAGCGGTTTCACCACTGAAGGATGAAACCGGCCGCAGCAGTAACGAAAGGGCTAAGAAAAAAAATAAGGCTCCTGTAAAAAGCGGGTTCCTTAATAGGGTCAGTTTGTGGTCCATGGAATCCCTTATTGGACGGTACCCGTTGATAGATGTTTCGGAACTGATGATCTGATGTAAGAAAACATTCCGCCCGGGTAGACACCATTATTGCTCAGGTTCAGCTTCGCATCGTAGAAAGGATAATGCCAGGGCGGGTTTTTGGGGGATACCACGATGGCATCCGCTGTCTTTCCCGGCGCCAGCTCAAATCCGTACACCTGTTTGGGGTACTGAAATCTGTTGCCGTCTTCCGACCACAGGGTCATGTACAATCCCAGCAGCTGGGGCGCATGGGTTTCAAGGCCCGCGTTGAGAAATCTGATGAGAAGGCGCTCACCTTGAAAAAGTGGACCTTCTCCATTGATGTGAAGAAGTCCTTTGGATGGATAACTCATCCCGTTCATGAGAAAATATTTTGGCTCGTAAAGAACGCTGCTGCCAATGATGGCCCCGGGAACCGCGCCGTATACCCCTGCCGCAATGGCATTTTGAATGACCGGGTCAAATTCGTGAAAAACGACCACCAATTCTGAATCGTAGGGCACCTCCGCATAGGCGGATCCCTGGCTCACGTTCTTGACCACCGGGAGGAACATCCCCATCTGGACCTGTTTGGCCGGGTTCGTCCCGCTCTGGAGCAGGTATGTACCGGGTCGAAAGGATTCCCACCGGTACTCCCCAATCTCACCGGGCTGTGTCTCATGGCTGAAAGAACGGACCCTGGCGGTATAGTTGCCCGCGGGTCTCGCGCCGGACCACGTCTGGGTATCATCCGGAAAGTTGGTCCAGACCGGGCCGCTGTTATTGGTAAGACCCTGGCCAAGAATATTCAGTGAAACCGCTTCACTGAGATTATTCTTGAGGTGGATAATCAAGGCAGTATCTTCCGGACCCACACGCAGGGTTGGCCCGGGTACGGTGGCCTGGCCTTCCGTCGTTGTGAAGTTGTTGTCCTTGTCCAGACCGAACGCCCATACGGGAACCTTGCTGCCGTCTGCCATGGTCATGTTGGCTTTGTTGACATACAGCCAGTATTCGGCGGCCACTGCCTTTCCCACCATGACTGTCAGGAGGCACAAAAACAGGAACAACCCCTGAAATATGATTACTTTTTTTGAGAACATGCTGGAATCCTCCCTCAATGGTTTAGTCTATGGGCACATCGGGATGCTCGACGATCATAAAGCTTACCAAACCCCCCGGCCAGATGTCGTTGCTGGTCAATTCCTTTTCCGTATGGGAGTGCCACATGTAGAAATATCCCCCGGCGGCGTTCAGACCTCCGTGACCGGGCGGAAGTTCCCCTTCCCCGCCCAGGAAAGGACTCCCCGAGTAAAAAGGACCATAGGTCACCGCATCCCGTGGCGGCAAAACCACCGGAAAGGGCTTGCCGTGATTCGGCGCATACTCATGGGGTTCCAGGGGATCTTCCGGTGAATGACCGTAAATGTCCCAACCCAACTCTTTACCGGTCCATCCCCAGACCAGGTCTGCGGTCTGGCCCGGAATGCTTTTGATGGTGGTGGCCTGCCACGCCAGATCCGGTCCGACGCCAGGTCCGCTGGAGAGGAGCCTGCCGTCAACGGCAATGGTTTCAAAATCGTTCCCGTGAAAATGCATGGGATGCACTGCTCTTCCCGCACCGATAAACCGAATGAGAACCTTTTCACCGGGATGCATCCTCGGCTGGCAGTTATAGGGCTGCGTCGGCAGCCAGGGAACATTATTCTCGGCCAAGATATCCGGAAAGTTGCGGCCGTTTATGAACCAGTTGGTGGGGAAATATTTGGTAAAATTAATGAGATTCCATTGCTGTTCTTCCACCTGCCTGTGGATCAGGGGATCCATCTCCGAAACCAGATAGAGAAACTCCCGATCGTATTCGGTGTCAACATGGTTATAGGCGTATTTCTTCCCGGGATCGCCACCCGCAGGCGTGGCGGCCGGTCGAACAATCAAGGCCCCGAACAATCCCATCTCCACGTGAAGATCAGCCCGGGTACCGCTGCGGTACAGGTAGGTACCGGGCTCGGTGGGAGTGAAGGTATAGGTGACTGTTTTTTCAGAAAGTCCAATAGGTTTCAAATGGGCCTGCCGCGCCTCCCGGGTTAGCAGCCCTTCAACACCGTCGGAGGCATCTACCTGGTGCCCCGGAAAAACCATGGACACATTGCCCGACTCGTCGGGAAGCTCGTTTGTGAGGGTGATGGTTACAGGCACATCCTCGGTCACCATGAGGGTCGGCCCCGGGTACTGGGCACGCCCGGCCTTACCGGTGGCACTATTGATAACCGCGTAGCCCCATATGATCGTACTGTCGCCATCTGATGTGACGATCACATCCTGTTTGGCCACAAGTTTGAAAGTCTGTCCGCTTATGCCGACGATGGCCCCTTGCGCTGCGGTTCCGAAGAACAACAAGAAAGCGCCTATCAAAAGGACCACTCGGATGGTTCGCTGTTTTCCGATCCTATCCATTCTTTTCCTCCTCATACAGGGTCGCTACAGGGGGTTGATAACAATTTCCGTCATAATGCCGCCGCGTTCCTGGTCGCCATTTGACAGATTCGCCAGATCTGTGGTGTAAAGGAAATAAGTTCCCGGCGCCACACCGCTGGTATCGAGGATCACATCGTAGGCCTGACCTCCGCCCACATTGAGCACATTGACCGTCATGGAGGTGTCCTTTCCGTCCGGTCCCCTTAAAAGGGCGGCACCCCTCCCCACCACTTTCATGGGCACCCCTAAAGTGGTGGCAAATGTGTACTGGTGGGTGGTTGAAATGTTGCAGACACGCAGCAGAATCCGCTGCCCTGCACTGGCGGTGATCAGCGATGGGACTTTCTGTGCCCCAAATCCTTCCTGGTTCAGAATAGTGTTGGGATTGATGGTATCAGGGTATCCCCTGCCATTGATCATGGGGTACTCGTCAAACATGGCGGCAAAAGGAAGCGCCTGAACCGTGTCACTGGCAATATGGAAAAAGGAATCAAATCCGGTGAGCAGTAGGGGATACGATACATCATAGCCGGTGGAACCATCCCCGTCATTGTAGACAAATTTGGTAAAGCCGCCCATAGACGTTCCGTCCTGGGATGGCGTAACCCAGAGATTGCCGATCATCCCCATCTGCATATGCTCAGCCGCCTCCACATGACAGTGATAGAAGAAAGTACCGGGAACCGCGGCGTTATAATAATAGGTGAAACTGTTTCCCATGTTGGCCGAGGGCGAGGGCTCCGGCAGGCCGTCAAAGATGGGAGCCGCATTGGGAAAACCATGCCAGTGAACGGTATGGGGGTCAAACAGATCCGGCCGGATCACCATTCCCACGTTGGTCATGGTCAGATAAAGCTCCTGGCCCTGTTTCAGCACAATGGTGGGAGCGGGCAACTGGGCCTTGAGTGTCAAATCAGCGATGACCCGATCAGGCGCCACGCCGTCACCGTCACCGAAGCTGAAGATATACAGACCCAGGCCGTCAGCCATGGTGGTGTAGCCATCACCACCGGTAATATGCCGGCAGATAATATTGGGGTCCTCAGATATGCCGTCCCCGTTTGTATCGCCCGGGCATTGTACGAGGACATTCGCGCCCGCCGTCAAGGTCCATAGACATACGAAGAGCGTCAGCAAAACAATCATGCTGCCATATCGGGTTCGTCTTTTCATCATTTGCCCTCCATGGGTTTTTAAACCACTGGTTTTAATTTCTCAATTTTTCCGCGTTACAAAACAGCCGGCCTTTTAAGGTACTGCGCCGGCAACTGCCAGCCTAGTGATACTCATCAGCCCCCACATCGGGCATTGATATGTTCCTCGTTTGTCCATCAAAATCAAAACTCAAGGGCGAAAAACCGTAAGAAACCACGCTCTGGCCGTTATCCCTGGCAGGGGATGTAACTTGAATATGGTAATTCCCCTGTGCCGGAAGAAGCGGTGTATATCGGACCGCTATATTATTACCGCCTTCGTCAATGATGGTGGTTGTTTCCAGAATATTCACATACTCGTTCACCACCAGCGGATCCGTATAGAAATTGGCCGGCGGGGCCCCGTAATCATACCCTGTATTGGGATCAATCTGATCGGTAAGAAAACAATGGACCGGTGTCAGATGGCGCGTCATGCTCGGCCCCGGCGGTACGTAGAGGTCCCAGTAGTCCCCCAGGGGATTGGGGGCCAGCCCGCCGGCGCCTTCGTTCAGGGACGCGTCGTTATACCACGACCGATTGTGCCGGATAATGTTGTTCACCAAGACCGGATTGGAATAATCCAGTTCTGTTGGACCGGATGTATCCAGGATAAGCTGAAGGGCCTGACTGTGTACAGCCGTCACCACGCCCGCTCCCTGGGGCGTTGAGTCAGCGACCCCGGCCTCAAAAGAGAGGCTGCTGGTGGCGGTGCTGTCATTGTTTATAATGGTATTTTGAAGGATATAGCCCCTCAGCACGTCCTGCATGTAGACCCCGCCGCCGGAGTGGGCTGCCACATTGTTGACAATCATGTTGTTAAAGATCTTGATCCGGTACCAGTTGGCGGGCTGACCGGGGTAATCCTTTAAATCTTCCCCGTTTGCGGCAAACACATGGATGCCCCCGCCGCTTCCCGCTCCTGCCAGATTCCCCTGGATCAGGTTGGCATTCACCGTAACATTTCCACTGCCCGTACCACCGGCCACATTTCCGCCGATGAAGATGCCCCCGCCTTTCCCGGCCTTGTTGAGCAGGGCGCCAAAGAAGTCTTCGTTAAAAAGGATCCTGTTTCCCTGTATCAGATTTTCACCGGGACACACACCCCCGTGATTGATACCCCCGCCGTTAAATCGGGAGAAATTACCCATGATCAGGTTGTCTTCAATGCGGTAGCCGGAAGCATAATCGTTAATGGTGATACCCCCGCCCCCCTGGACCCCGCCGTTACGGTGGATCTTGTTCCGGGCCATGACGATATTGTTAT
The DNA here is from genome assembly GCA_018644785.1 of Deltaproteobacteria bacterium. The sequence goes on from JABGPV010000088.1 coordinate 6,844, forward strand.
TGTTGACGCCGTCCCACCCGATGCCCTGCACACCGAGGGCGATACCACCGGCGTAATTTCCCTGATTCCCGGTGATCTCGGTGTTGGTGATCTCAAGACCCACAGCGCCCGTAAACGCATAGATCCCGCCACCGGCCTTGCTGCCGATGAGTTTGAATCCGTCAATGGCCGCCTGACCCTGGACCGTAAAGGGATACCCCTTATTGAAGTAATTGGTTATGGTGGGATCGGGATTCTGGTCGGTCCCACCTGGAAACTGGGTCTCGCCGATGACAAAAATTCCCGGGGCCTCGTTCTGGCTGAAGAGGCTGGTGGCCATGGCAAACGTTGCAAATGCAGCGCCTCCCAGACCCTCAGGCGGCGGGAGTTCAATCCGGTCATGCCAGGCCTGCAGCCGTTCAAGGGGGTTCGGATTGGCATTGATGTAGGTCGCCCCGGCCCCCGAACCCTGCAAACGGACCGGTTTATTCATGATGACGTTTTCGTTATAGGCCCCGGGAGCCACCAGAATAAGGGCGCCGGCCCCGGTTGTAGAGGCGTCGATGGCCGCCTGGATCGTACTGAAGTCACCGGGCACGGCAGCCACATGGGTGGTTGCGCAATTCACGATATTGAGGGTCACCCCAATCTCGGTTGAGATGCCGGTATCGCCCCTGATGACCATGATCCGGCCGGTAGCGCCGGATCCGGATACGGTGGCCGTTAGCTCTTGATCGCTCCAGCTTTCGATGGCAAGCGGTATATTGTTCAGCGTCACCGAGCCGGTGACGTCGCCAAAACCGTAATGCCGGGTGATCTTGAATTTGCTCCCTGCCACCTGGGGATCCCAGTCTGGATTGAGAACCAGTTTATCACCCACCGATGTAATGGTGATGGTGCTGCCGTTGGGCCGTGTGGAACAGAGCAGGGGTCCTGTCTGGGACTCGGGCCCGAGTAGCGACGCGATAACAGGGGTGTAGTCTTGAGGTTCAGTGTCTATGACGAGATTGGCTGAGGCAAAAGCCGCCAGCGGCACCAACGGGGTGTCCGTATAGGTGGTAACGCCGGGATAATACTGGAACGTCCATGGTGTGACGCTGAGAAGTGGGTTGTAATAAGGATCTTCAGTCCCGTCGGGCAAGATCGGGTCGTTCAAAACCATGGTGAGCATACTGGGCGACATTCCTGAAGGAGATGGCACGTTATTGGTGAAGGTGGACGGCAACAGGCAGTTATATCCCCCGTATTCGTCGCTGTACATCCTCTGAAACTCCCGGCCGGTCCAGTCCCTCATGGCAATGGGAATCCAGGAAGCGGCCAGTTTCTCACCATAATTGGGACTGGCCATGTTGAACTCTGCGCCGAGATCGTTGTTCACAAATCCCACCACCCGGGCCGACTTGGGCACATCGGTTTTCAAGAAGAAATCAGCGGCCGCGTTTCGGGATTGTAATACATTCACCTGTTTCATATTGCAGTCGGCGAGGGTCTGGCCCGCCAGGGGGGCTTCCACTCCGGGGAAAAGGGTCAGATATTCGGGCACCACATAATCGGGGCCCACACACACCGGCGGGTTTAAAAGAACGCCGTTGTCCATGGATGTATCCAAGGTGCTCGGTTCCCACTCAATACCGAAATCCGTGTTCTTATCCTGGGACTTGACCACTTCGTACATGTCCTGTCCCGAAACGCTCTTGGGCGGTACCACTTCAACAATATAGGTTCCGTAGTCAACATCCCCGAAAGCATAACCCCCGTCAAATATCCCGGGCCTCACCTGGTTCCAGGTACCGAAATTGTCCGCACATTCCGCAATGGGTTGGCCGTGGACCACGGGAAGGTCCTGAATACACCCGGTGGGCTTGCTGTCGTCCCAGCTGTCGGTGCTGCCAATGCGGACTGAGTCGCCCCAGTCGAATCGGCCGTTATTGTTTCGAACCACATCTTCGATGCCGGGAAATCCGGTGTATCCGGCATAGTCCCGGTCCGTCCATTGAAAGGGATAATTGTCCACATCCGCCAGTTGAATCCCCGCGACGGCCTCATCAAATATTTCGTTCCGGTTGTGGTCCGTATCTTCCGGTCCCGGTTTTCCGGTATAACCCAATAACCAGTCCTTGGTCCACTGGTAGGGATAAGCGTCCACATCCGACGGCAGGTCATCGATGATCCCGTCCTTGTTGGAATCCTGATACAGGTTCAGGCGCACCCTCGGTATGCCGGGCTCCCACGGTTCGGCTCCATCCAGTCTCGGTTCGTCCGACGCCCGGGTAGTGGCGTAGAAAACGATTCCCGAAATGCCGCCGTTTTCACCTTCACCATAATCCACCTTGCCCCAGTTGACCACATTGTACTGCCCCAGAAAGGTCTGAGTGGCCTGGGTCAGGACCTCGCCCGTCTCCGTGCGGGAGAGGTTGTTGCCCGTATTGGGGTTGATGATTTCGGCAGTGGGGGGATGCCCCTCGCTCTGGGGCTGGGGAAACAGTTTATCCATTGAAGGCCAGTCCCAGCCCTCATCGGGAAAAACCTCTCCACCGTAGTCCACCACGGAGGTCATGCCCGTCGCTTTAAATCTGGCAAAATCCACCTCAAGCACCAGCCATTTAAAGAATGGAAACACCTCGGAAAAAGAGTATTCACCTTGTTCGTTGGTACCCGTGGCCTGATATTCGGTGCCGTCCCGGAAACGAAGCACCATTCCCTGTTCCTGAAGACCTTCCTCGCCTACATCGGGGAAACCGTTCTGGTTGGTATCGTAAAACACCTTTCCGCTCATATGGCCGAACCACTGAAAGACCAGGACATCCCCCAGATTCAGATTCTCACCCGCTTGAACCGTCACGGTCCTGAACCCGAAGAGCATATCCAGCGGCTCATCCCAGTTGACCAGGGTGTAGGTGCCGGCCGGCACATTTTCGATCTTGAAATAACCGGTCTTGGGCTCGCATCTGGCCGCATACAGCCCGGCCGGGGTCAAGGCCGGCTGCGCATTGGGATCATTCAAACCGACCCAGGCATCACTCACCGGTGGTCCCGGAAAATAGCCCTGAAGGGTCGGGGGCCGGGAGAAATGATTGACCCGAAGAGTCCCCTCTATGGTAGCGGTTCCTCCGGGGGACGCGATATTCCATGGCAACATGTTCAGGGTCTGGCCTTTATATTCAGAACTGGGCGGGCCCAGCTTGACAAAGCCGAAGGCCGCATGCCAGAAAGCGGCGCCAAACCCCTCCACGAAGGCCTTGGGTTCATTGGGTTTGACCCAGGCGTCGATGGTGGGGGACCCCTCTATGGTGGTGGTCTGCGTCCAGGTCATGGTCTCACCCGCGTCATCCTCCTCGGGTGGAATGAGCCGGATGCCGTATTTATCGGGAACAATGTATTTTACCAGGGCCTCTCCCACTTGTAGGCCATAGGGGTTCGCCTTGGGATCATAGTTCGGATTAGTGGGATCGGAAGCCCTGTCGAAATCGTATTGCGTGAGGGTGGTGATAACACCGTTTCCTATGACGTCAACCACCGGGACGCCTTCCTCGTCCGTCTGAACGGTCTCGTCCGCGTTCAGCGCGTAGGTGGTTCCCAAGGGGTTGCCGAAAGCGTCATAGAACACCTGACCGCCATAATTATAGAGAAAAATGCCGGCGCCGCCCAGCCCCTGTTCATTGGGATCAGGCCCGTCATTGATCAAATTGTGATCCATGAAGGCCAAGATGGAAATCTGGGCTGTGGGCCATGGAACTGCCTCCACCACGACATTCACGGCTTCCTGTCCCACGCTGACGGTGGTTCCGGCCATGCCGTACCCTTCCGTGGGAAGAACCGATACGTAAAAACGCTTGTCGGCCATGGAAGCAGGGATATCCACGATGGCCGAGGCGGCACTTGACGTGCCGCGGAGCACCACCGGCGCATAACTGTTATGGATCGTATTGCTGACACTGTCCGTTACGTTGGCGCCGGGCACCGTCAGATTGGTGTTGTCCTCTTCGAGAAGCCAGCGATATGACGTGACCGGGGTTCCGTCCGAATCCGTCACGTTCAAGGTAAAGGCATCAGCGTCGGCGACAAATACCCAACCGAGGCACAACACCAACCCGAAAAGAAGAAATCTCTGAAAAACATCCCACCCCTCTGACATTCCAAAATTCTTAGGCCCCATGGCAATTCTCCTTAATTCTGATAAGTCCAACATTTTGAGACGGTACCCATGCGTGGTCCGTGGTTTAATCACATATTCGGCTTTAACTTATAAATTACAGCTCTGGTATTCAATGGGGGCAACACCGTATATTCGCGTTTAAAACAAAGTAGGTCGCCCATAATGTCGGGATTTCACCGGGCAATAATGGCATCATTATTGTTTCTTCGAGACCTAATCGCCACCGCCTTCAGCCAGTTCGTTTTTGTGGCAAAACCCACAGTTGATCTCAGTCCCTTTGAAAATATTGACCGTTCCCACATCCTCCACGGAAAAGCTTCTGTCCGCGGCAGCCTTGGAAATCATGGTCCCGTCACCGGTGATGCCATGGCACGCCTGGCAGGCCTGCCGGGAATCTTCAAAAAAATCCTCGTGGCCATCGACCCATGCCTGGCTGTTCACGTTATGCATTCCGTGGGGACCGTCGAGATTAAGGGATAACCCGGTCCCGTGGCAAGCTGTACACTCAACAATCATGCCGTCATGGGCCTGGATCGTTGTTGCCGTAAGATTGTCGTTGGCTTCACGGGTGGGCCAGATGGCATGGGGGCTGCCATGGCACGACTCGCAAGCCACGCCGTTATGCCCTTTGCTGTTCCGGTAAAGGGTCCCGGTCTCTTCCGCAAACCGCTTGTTGGTAGCGATAATGAATGTGGCCACACTGGGACTGTCGGTGTAAGTGGTCCGTCCGATAATCTGGTCTCCGAAATTGCTGACGGCATCCCCGGTATGACATGATTCACACCTGGGAAGATCGGTCCAGGGCCGGCGATCCGCCTGCCCCACTGCGGTCATGTTTCCGTGGCAGTTCATGCAATCCAGTCCGGCCGTCTCCATGGCACCCCTGGCGCACTTCGTTTTCTCCCCCGGATGACAATAAAAACAAATATTTCCACTGGCGGGCGGGGTCGTTATACGGGACGCATGGTAGCCGTGGGTGGCCCGGGACATGGTTTTGTTGGTTAACTGTGGGCCCACCGGCCCCGTTCCCGCCAGATCCAGCGGGGGGGAGTAATGGCATGATGCGCAAAGTACCGGTTTGCTGTTCACTAGATCCGTGCCCGCCCTGTAATCGTGAAGGATCAGGATGTTCTCTTTGTACTGAACCGTTAAATCCGTGCTGTCACTCCATTGAACCTCCGGCAGGCTGGCGGCCTCATTTCCCGTGTTGTGACACGCGCCGCAAGCCATCTCATCGGATGCGGGGACCACCACAGGAAGAGAAGATAAGGTTTCCGAAGTATCGATATTGATTGCCTGGACCATCATCAAGGGGTATGGATTTCTCTTGAGACCGTCGTCCACAGCGGTTATGGGGATCCCCTCCGCTGAAAACCAGCTTGCAAGGTCCGTTTTCGGGTGAAATGGCTGGGCCGGATTGCCGGCGCCCGGCATCTTCGCCCCCAGAAGCCCTTCATTCACCGGCAGATTCGCGCCGAAAAGGGGCAGCACATAGTCCCAGAAATTGGTTTTTCCCGCGCTGGTAATGTTGATGGATCCGGTGGCGTCAGACATGGCTTTGTAACTGACGTTCACGGTTTCGCTCAGAATCTGTGGGGAAGCCCCTTTCTGAATCACCTGCGCATGGAGCACATTAAACAGGGGAAGGATACTGAATACGGAAAAATCCGAGTCATAACAGTGCATACCCAGGTCATTGAAGCCAAATACCTGGTAGCCCTGGGCCCCCTGCTCGGCAATTTTAACCTCTTCGATATTGGAAAATACGCTCAACCCGGTACTGTCCTGGGCCTGTACCGCGGTCAGAAAAGCCGAGCCGGGGCTGAGAGTGGCCGAAAAGGTGTTGAGCGTACCCATATCAAGGGTGACAATGGAACCGGGTCCGGTGTAAGGGGATGGGGCATAGGAGAAAAAATAGCCGGTTGCGCCTCCCACTTCACTCCAGGTGATGGTTACCCGGATGTCAGAGACGATAACACTCATGACGGGAGGAGACGGAACGGCCATAACGACGCTTGAAAAGGTGACCATCAAAAAAAAAGAAATCAGGATAAAAAAGCATCTTTTCCCGGTCATTTTCTCCTCCTTAGTATGCTGGAATATTCAGGTAATATTGAAAAGATCCCTTCTTTTGAACGGGTCCTCCTAATCAAAAAATAAAGAATCTTTAAAAACAGTAACTGAGGCCCAGACTCACGGCCGTACGGCTAACAAATGTGCCCTGCATATTAACCTTGAAGTGATCCCCCAGAGCCACATCCAAGCCGACCAGCCCACTGAACTTAGTACTATTTTCAAATGATGACTCATATTTCACCCATCCGAGCCGAGGATCCTGCTGGGTCCACTGTCCGCTGTAATTGACTTTACTCCAGCTGTAACCCGCCCCCACATAGGGCGTAAAAGCCCCGAGGGTCCAATGGGTGCTGAGCACAAAATCCGCCTGCCAGTAATCGATCGTATCATCTGTGTTCCAGCCGAGCTGACCGGCTGACTGGCCGGTCTCCTGGCTCTGCCAGTCCTTCACCTTTCGGTCATCGTACCGCAGATACTGGGCCCCCATTATCACGCCGAAACCGTTGTCCAGCTTCAGAGCATCAAATTTAGCCCCCAAAGCCCACACAAAATTACTCTCCAGCTTTCCCTTCCAGTTATTGCCCGACTGATAATCAAGCCAGTCGCCACCATCGGCGAGCCCCAACCTGGCGAATACGTTGAGCCGGTCAAGAACCCCATAGGTAACGGTAGCCATATAAAATGCATCATTTTCAAAATCGGCGCCGACTTGGCTGGAATCACTTGCGCCGTTGGAAAAGGATCTGTTCAGTCTATAATCAGAAAAACTCTGTTTGGTGGTAAGGACACCCTCAACACCCACATCGATTTGGCCTTTCTCGATGAGTTTGGCCGGGTTCCCTAACATCTGGGCAAATACGGCACTCGCGGTGAACATCACAACAGCCATCAACGTAAAAACAAACAGTCTTTTCATGCTCTTTCCTCCTTAATTCTGAGCAGTCAAATATCAGATAGGCAACATTTCACATTAAACCATTGGACTTAATAGAATTATTTCAAGAAAAATGTCAACAAAAATCTTGCCGAACATAGCGCCAAAAAATCACATCTTGCTTTGGAGCCTATAAACAACGGGCTTGGATGTAAATGGGAAGAACAGGGTATATCCGATTTAGAAATACCGTATATCCAAAACCCCGAAAGCGAAAATCCTGACCCGCCTTTCTATTCGTCAAACCGGTTGGTGACACGGATGTCATATTTTTTCATTCGGTTCCAGACCGTCATGCGATGCACCCCAAGAAGCCTGGCAGCCTCTGTCCTGCTTCCCCGACTCAGTCTTAAAGCCTCCACCAGGGCCGTCTTCTTATCCAGTTGAGCCAGGTCCTTTCTCGCGGCGGACGGCTTTTTTTCGGGCATGGCGTTCGCATCACCCCCCGGGAAAAAAGAGGGTAGATTCCCCTTTTGAATCGCTCCCGATTCGGTCACCACAAAGGCGTACTCCAGAGCACTTTTCAATTCCCGGATGTTGCCGGGCCAACCGTAGGCCATAAAGTCTTTCATGACATCAGGGCTGACGCCCTTCAACGCTTTTTGGGTCTTTTGGTTCAGTCCATCTATGGTCGCCTCCACCAGGGGGGGGATGTCCTCGATTTTTTCCCGCAATGGGGGCAGATGGATGGGAAGCACATTGACTCGAAAAAAAAGGTCGTGGCGAAAAGCGCCCTCGGATACCATGTGGGAAAGATCCCGATTGGTTGCCGTAATGACACGAACGTCCACATGGATGGATCGATGATCACCCACCCTTTCAAACTGTCTGGTTTCCAGCACCCTTAAGAGTTTGGCCTGGCTTCCCAAGGGCATTTCACCGATCTCATCTAGAAAAATATCCCCCCCCTGAGCCGCCTCGAACCGGCCCATTCGGTGCTTGAAAGCGCCGGTAAAGGCTCCTTTGGCATGCCCGAAAAGCTCGCTCTCCAAAAGCGATTCATTGAGAGCGGCGCAGTTGAACTGAACGAAAGGTCCGTTTCGTCTTCTCCCCAGTTCATGAAGGGCATGGGCCACGAGCTCCTTTCCAGTGCCGCTCTCCCCATAGATAACAACCGGCGCATCGCTTTCCGCCGCCTGTTCCACCAGTTGGTAGATACGCTCCATGGAATTGCTCTTGCCCACCATGCCGTGAAACCCACTGGTGATGTCGCCGACGTTTGACAGCTCTTGAATTTTTTGATCTTTTCTGTCTATTTCGGAAGCGTCCTTAAAGACACCCAGAACACCGATCAATTCTCCGGAGCTGTCGTTCAGCAAAGAGGCATCCTGTGCAACCGATGCATAGGAACCATCTTTTTTCGTCATCAGGCAGCGTTTGCCCTTCACCTTCCCGGTTTTAAAAAGCATACACCATGTTTTTTCCGATTTAGTCATAATAAATTCGCAGGCATCACAATTCAAAATGGTGCATGAAGCACCCACCAACTCTTCCCTGGCATAACCGGAGAGACGCTCCATAGCCGCATTAACCAAAAGGATGGTACCGTTCGGGGCCACCACCATCAGGGCATCATCGATGGTCTCAAAGATTTCTTTGTAATAATCGATCGGAACAGAATTTTTCATGGGGAAACCTTTATCATCTGATTAATCAAAAGATACACTCATTGACGTTTCAGTGTAAAACGATGCTAAAGGAAATTGCAATATCTTTTTAGGATTCAGGACTATTATATAACATTTCAGCATGTTACACGGAATAATCAAAAACCGGCACAATATTTGCTGTGTTTTAAAAAATAAGTTGTCAAATTTGATCTTAAACCAAAAGCGAATTTACGCATCCGGAGGCATAAAAAAGGGTAATCCCCATTTTCTAAACTTAAACCTAATGAATGGCAAAACCGTTAAAAGACGGTGACGCAAAACCACGGGTCTAAAGCCGAAAGGCCATGACAGCCGGGTTGCCGAAAGTGTGTCTTATAAAGACCTTTTGGCATCCACGCCAAAAGGTCTTTTTTTTGCAGCACTGGGCCCCCGGACCCTGATTCTTAAATAGGCTAAAAAAACGGATGGGTGCCCGATAACGTGCCTGGAAATTTTGAAAACGATTTTTGAACAAGAACAGTTACTTTAGCAGAAGGACGAAAGGAGGGTATCATGAAGGATGTCAGCAGGCGTGATTTTATGAAGTATTGTATCGGTTCGGCAGCGGTCCTGGGTTTGAACCTGTCGGTTCTCGGGAAGCTGGAAAAGGCATTGGCGGCCGGGGGTGGCCCCCCCATCATCTGGCTAAATGGCGCCAACTGCACCGGCTGCACCGTCTCCCTGGCCAACCTGTTCAGCAACAGCAAAGGAACCACCAACGTGGCCGATCTTCTTCTCAACACCATTGATTTGGCCTTTCACCCCAACCTGATGGGAGCAGCAGGGGATCTGGCGGTGGCGGAGTTAAGGAGTGCCAGTACCAGAGAAGGTGGATTTGTCCTGGCCGTGGACGGCGGTATTCCCACCGCCTTCGGTGGGCGAACCTGCATGCTCTGGACGGAAGGAGGGCGGGAAGTTACCGCTATGGAAGCAATACAAGACCTGGCACCCAAAGCGGCGGCGGTCCTTGCAATCGGAACCTGCGCCAGTTTTGGCGGGATACCGGCGGGAGACCCCAACCCCACAGGGATACAAAGCGTCGGCCAAATCGCCGGCGTGTCCACCATCAACATTCCGGGGTGCCCAAGCCATCCGGACTGGGTGGTGGGGACCATCGCCCAGCTATTGGCCGGGGAGTCCCCCAGTCTGGATTCAGATGGAAGACCGAAAGCTTTTTTTAACAGAAAAATCCATGATCGATGCCCCCGAAAAGAGGAAGACGAAGCGAAAACCTTCGGTATTGACGGCCGGTGTCTGGAAGAACTGGGGTGCAAAGGACCGGAAACCAAGGCGGACTGTTACAGCCGATACTGGAACAGTGGCACCAACTGGTGCATCGGAGCCAATGCCATCTGCATCGGGTGCACGGAAAAGGGATTTCCCGATAAATTTTCCCCTTTTTATGACGGGGAAGGTCACAATAATGAAGATGAAGACAAGGAAGATCGGGAAGATCGGGAAGATCGGGAAGATCAGGAAGACCGGGAAGATCAGGACAAAAAAGATAAAGATAAGAAAGATAAAGATAAGAAAGACAAAGATAAGAAAGACAAAGATGAGAAAGAAGACGATGATGACTAGGCCCTGGCTACTCGTATGCTGTCGCCTGAACACTTAGTAATATTTAAAGGAGGTTCCAATGGGAGAAACCATCACCATAATGGATCCGGTAACCCGGATTGAAGGACATATGAAGGTAGAAGTGACCATTGACGAGGTGGGTGGTCAAAAGAGTGTTGTTGACGCCCGCTGCACGGGGACCCTG